>NZ_JAPEPX010000001.1:1222500-1522500 GCF_026339935.1 Streptomyces sp. NBC_01551 | reverse complement strand
TGGTCGCGATCCTGGTCCACCTGGCCCTGACGGCCGTCTGGGGCCCCCGCGACCCGGCCCCCGCCGCCTGGCCGGACCCGTACACGACCCCGGACGGCCTCCTCCCGCCACCGCCCCCGCAGGCCTGACCGGCGGGCCCGCCGAGGCCCGGTCGCTGCGCGGAACTGCTCCCCGCCCCGCCCTTTCCCCGTTTCCCGGGCTCTGCCCGGACCCGCGCCTCGAACACCGGCGGCGCTGGATCGTGCGGGGCTCCGGCCGGCTCGGCTAAGGGCGGGCGATCGGGGAGAGGGTCGCCGAGGTCAGGGTGGTCAGGGTGGTGGGGGCGAGTTCGACCTCCAGGCCCCGGCGGCCCGCCGAGACGCAGATGGTGGGGTGCGTCGCCGCCGAGGCGTCCACGACCGTGCGGAGCGGCTTGCGCTGGCCCAGCGGGGAGATGCCGCCCCGGACGTAGCCCGTCGTGCGTTCCGCCAGGGCCGGGTCGGCCATCGAGGCCCGCTTCCCGGCGACCGCGGTCGCCAGCGCCTTCAGGTCGAGGCTGCCCGACACCGGGACCACCGCCACCACCAGGGCGCCGTCCACCTCCGCGATCAGCGTCTTGAAGACCCGCTCCGGGGAGACGCCCATCGCCTGCGCGGCCTCCTCGCCGTACGAGGGATGCGCCGGGTCGTGCTCGTACGCGTGCACCGTGAACTCCGCCGCGGCGGCGGTCAACGCCACGATCGCCGGGGTGCCCGCGGGCTTCTTCTTCGCCATCAGTTCCCGTTCGCCATCAGTTCGGGCTCGTCGGAGCGCGGGTGAGGTCCACCGCCGGGAGGGAGGGGAGGTGGCGGATGACCGCCGTCTCCGTGCGGAGCAGCTTCAGCTCCTCCGCCAGGCGGGTCGCCGTGTCCGGGGCCTGCAGCAGGCGCTGCTTCGCCGGGATGTCCAGCACCGCCGCCGCCGCGACCAGGTACGAGACCACCGACGGCTCGTCGGGCAGGTCGGCGCCCGACGCCAGGGACCGCTCCCGGGCCCCCGCG
Source organism: Streptomyces sp. NBC_01551 (assembly GCF_026339935.1). NCBI lineage: Bacteria > Bacillati > Actinomycetota > Actinomycetes > Kitasatosporales > Streptomycetaceae > Streptomyces > Streptomyces sp. NBC_01551. The sequence goes on along the minus strand of NZ_JAPEPX010000001.1, from coordinate 1,521,481 downwards.
AGGCGCTTCTGGTAGTTGCGGAACGCCCGCAGCACCCCCTCGGCCAGCGCCCCCGCCCCCTCGCCCGCATCCTCGGGGAGTTCCTCCAGCTCCGCGACCAGGTACGGCCCCGACGCGTCCACGGACAGCAGGCGCACCCGCGTCGTCCCCGTCGACATCACCTCGAAGCTGCCGTCCTCCCGCTCCCGGATCGCCGCCACGTCCGCGACGCAGCCCACCCGGTGGAAGGCCTGGATCGGGTCGGCGCCGAAGCCCGCCGCCGGCCCGCGTTCGGGCAGCGCCGTCTGGTCCGGCAGACCGGGCGCGGTCGGCGCGACCTCGCGGCCGTCACGGATGGCGACGACCGCGAAACGCCGCGGCTCGTCCTCGCCCGTCTTCAGCAGGTCGCGCATCATGGCGCGATAACGCTCCTCGAAGATGTTCAGCGGCAGCACGAGGCCCGGGAACAGCACCTGGTTCAGCGGGAAGAGGGGCAGACGAACGGTGGTCACGAGGCACAGGGTAATGGCCAGGACCGGCCGCCCGTCACCCCCGCCTCAGCAGCCGTGACGCTCCCGCCGCCACCGTCGTGGCCAGGATCCACCCCAGCATGACCAGGGCCGCCGCGCCCCACTGCCAGCCGCCCTCCAGCCGCCACTGGCCCTGCTGCCCGAGATCGATCACCGGCAGCAGCAGGTCCAGCGCGAACAGCGCCGCGCTCCACTGCGGGTGCTCGTCCGCCTTGATCGGCGGCGGGTCGTGCTGGGAGAACAGCAGTGAGCCCGCCGCCCACAGCACCGCCATCCACAGCGCGGCCCGCCCGGGGCGATAGCCGTACACCACCGTCCAGTCCTGGAGGTGGCCCCACGCCTTCGCCGCCGGAGGCAGCGTCGCCCGCCGCCGGCGCTGCTTGGCGAGCAGCACCTCGCGGGCGTCCGCGTCCTCCCCGCTGGCCCGCAGCACCGCCGCCAGCCGCTCGTACGGTTCCGGCGAGTACTCCGCGGTGGCCGCCTCCACCCACTCCAGCCGGCGGGAGAGCGGGAAGTGCCCCCGGGGCGCGAGGTTCTCGTAGGCGAATCCCTCGATCGAGACCCCGCCCGGGCCCGGCCAGCTCGTGGAGGAGTCCACCAGCTTGACCACCTTCGCCCCGGACAGCACCACCCGCCCCCGCTCCGGCCGCTCGCCCACGAACCGCAGCTCCGGCGTCTGGATCCGGCGCAGCGACACCTCCTGCTCCTCGGTCAGCGTGAACCGCGCCCCGTAGAAGTCGACCGCGTCGCCGAACCGGCCGTCGTCCAGCCGCAGCCCGCCCCGGCACTCGAACCGCTGCGCCCGCTGCCCCGGCGCCGGCGTCTGGGTGATCCCGTACGGGGGAGTGGAGGAGCCCGAGCCGCCGGGTACGTAGTCCATGGCGATGGAGGTCAGGTACAGGGTCCGCCCGACGGTCAGCTGCGGGGCGTTCAGCGCCCGACGCCCGTACGGGTTGCGCAGCCGCGCGCCGCGCAGGTTCATCGACACGCCGACGTGCGCCCCGCGCAGGCTGACCTCCCCGTACGCCTCCAGCAGCTCGCCCTGGAAGTCCTGCGCGACCGACAGCCCGTCGGCGGCGATCGCCCGCCCCTTGCTGTCCTGGCGCACCAGGGCCTGGCTGACCAGCAGGTCGGTGCCGATCTGCGCGTCGGTCAGCCGGATCCCGCGCGCCACCCGGCAGCGCGGCAGGTGCAGATCGCCCTCGGTGTGCAGCCGGGCCGCCTCCAGCCGGGGTATCGCGCAGTTGACCATGCGCAGCGTCCCGAACCGGGTCTCGGACAGCTGGATCTCGCTGTCGAAGCGGCAGGACTGGAACTCCACGTACGGCAGGACCGCTCCGCCGGACAGGTCGAGCCGCCCGGTGATCCGCGCCCCGCGCAGCTTCAGGGACGCCACCCGGCCCGGCACCGGCGGCGGGCCGTGGAGCAGCAGCAGCGCCACCACACGGGCACGGACACCGCGCTCGGGCCCCCAGACCCGCGCCCCGTGCGGGTCGTCGGCCCCCGGGCTCCGGTCGGCGTCCGCCGCGCCGCCGCGCTCCCGCTCCCGGGCGCTGAGGTCGCAGACGCTGCCCGTCCGGTACGCCTCCCACATGCGGCGTTCGGGATCGGTGAGATCCGCGGGTTCCTCGCCCGGCCGCGCCTCCGCCATGGCGGTCCCCCTCCGCTGCGCATAGGTGTACGGGGAACGCTAGTGGGCGCCGGTGACATCCGGGGCGTGTATCAGCCAGTGATACGGGCGGACGGTGGCGGGAGACGGTCTGAGAGAATTGGGAGGTGATCTCTCGTATCGACCTGCGCGGTGACGCCCTCCCCGAGGGCGGCGCCCTGCGCGATCTGCTGCCCCGTGCCGAGTTCGACGTGGAAGCCGCCCTGGAGAAGGTGCGGCCCATCTGCGAGGACGTCCATCATCGTGGCACGGCGGCGTTGATCGAGTACGCGCAGAAGTTCGACGGTGTCACGTTGGAGCAGGTCAGGGTGCCCGCCGAGGCGCTCAAGGCCGCTCTCGACGAGCTGGACCCGGCCGTCCGCGCGGCACTGGAGGAGTCGATCCGGCGCGCCCGGATCGTGCACCGCGAGCAGCGCCGCACCGAGCACACCACCCAGGTGGTCCCCGGCGGAACCGTGACCGAGAAGTGGGTTCCGGTCGAGCGCGTGGGGCTGTACGCCCCGGGCGGCCGTTCCGTGTACCCGTCCTCCGTCGTCATGAACGTCGTCCCGGCGCAGGAGGCGGGCGTCGAGTCGATCGCGCTCGCCTCCCCGCCGCAGAAGGAGTTCGGCGGTCTGCCGCACCCGACGATCCTCGCCGCGTGCGCGCTGCTCGGCGTCGACGAGGTGTACGCGGCCGGCGGGGCCGTGGCCGTGGCGATGTTCGCGTACGGCACGCAGGACTGCCTGCCCGTCAACATGGTGACCGGCCCCGGCAACATCTGGGTCGCCGCCGCCAAGCGCTACTTCACCGGGAAGATCGGCATCGACACCGAAGCCGGCCCCACCGAGATCGCGGTCCTCGCGGACTCCACGGCCGACCCGGTGCACGTCGCCGCCGACCTGATCAGCCAGGCCGAGCACGACCCGCTGGCCGCCGCCGTCCTCGTCACGGACTGCGCCGAGCTCGCGGACGCCGTCGAGAAGGAGCTGGAGCCGCAGGTCGCGGCCACCAAGCACGTCGAGGACCGGATCAAGCCGGCGCTCGCGGGCAAGCAGTCCGCGATCGTGCTGGTCGACAGCCTGGAGGACGGCCTCAAGGTCGTCGACGCGTACGGCGCCGAGCACCTGGAGATCCAGACCGCCGACGCGTCCGCCTGGGCGGCCCGCGTGCGCAACGCCGGTGCGATCTTCGTCGGCCCGTGGGCCCCGGTCTCGCTCGGCGACTACTGCGCCGGGTCGAACCACGTGCTGCCCACCGGCGGCTGCGCCTGCCACTCGTCCGGCCTGTCCGTGCAGTCCTTCCTGCGCGGCATCCACATCGTCGACTACACGCGCGACGCGCTCGCCGAGGTCACCCACCACGTGGTGACGCTGGCCGAGGCCGAGGACCTGCCCGCGCACGGCGCCGCCCTCAAGGCGCGCTTCGGATGGAAGGTGCCCACCCAGTGACCTCCGGAACCTTCGGGATCGACGACCTCCCCATCCGGGACGAGCTGCGCGGCAAGACCCCCTACGGCGCCCCGCAGCTCGACGTGCCCGTCCAGCTGAACACCAACGAGAACCCGTACGAGCTGCCGGAACCGCTCGTACGGCGGATCGCCGAGCGCGTCGCCGAAGCGGCCCGCACCCTCAACCGCTACCCCGACCGGGACGCGGTCGAGCTGCGGACCGAGCTGGCCGCCTACCTCACCCGAACCGGCAAGCACCCGGTGGCGCTGGAGAACGTCTGGGCCGCCAACGGCTCCAACGAGATCATCCAGCAGCTGCTCCAGACCTTCGGCGGGCCCGGCCGCACCGCGATCGGCTTCGAGCCCTCGTACTCGATGCACGCGCTGATCTCGCGCGGCACCGGCACGGGCTGGATCTCCGGCCCGCGCCGGGGCGACTTCACCATCGACGTGGCCGCCGCCGAGCAGGCCATCGCCGAGAACGCGCCCGACGTTGTCTTCGTCGCCTCGCCCAACAACCCCACGGGCACCGCCGTCGAGGCGGAGACGGTCCTCGCCCTCTACGACGCCGCGCAGGCCGCCAGGCCCTCCCTGGTCATCGTGGACGAGGCGTACGTCGAGTTCAGCCACCGGGACTCCCTCCTTCCGCTGATCGAGGGCCGCCCCAACCTGGTGATCACCCGGACCATGTCCAAGGCCTTCGGCGCCGCCGGCCTGCGCCTGGGCTACCTGGCCGCGCACCCCGCCGTGGTCGACGCCGTCCAGCTGGTGCGCCTGCCGTACCACCTGTCGGCCGTCACCCAGGCGACCGCGCTGGCCGCCCTGGAGCACACCGACACCCTGCTCGGCTACGTGGAGCAGCTCAAGGCCGAGCGCGACCGCCTCGTCGTCGAGCTGCGGGCCATCGGCTACGACGTCACCGAGTCCGACGCGAACTTCATCCAGTTCGGGACGTTCGAGGACGCGCACACCGCCTGGCAGAAGATCCTCGACCGGGGTGTCCTGGTCCGTGACAACGGAGTACCCGGCTGGCTGCGGGTCACCGCGGGCACGCCGGCCGAGAACGACGCGTTCCTGGAAGCGGTTCGCGCACTGAAGAAGGAGCAGCAGGCATGAGCCGCATCGGACGGGTCGAGCGCACCACGAAGGAGACCTCGGTCGTCGTCGAGATAAACCTCGACGGCACCGGCAAGGTCGACGTGTCCACGGGCGTCGGCTTCTACGACCACATGCTCGACCAGCTCGGCCGCCACGGCCTCTTCGACCTCACGGTCAAGACGGACGGCGACCTGCACATCGACACCCACCACACCATCGAGGACACCGCCCTCGCGCTGGGCGCCGCCTTCCGCCAGGCCCTCGGCGACAAGGTGGGCATCTACCGCTTCGGCAACTGCACCGTCCCGCTGGACGAGTCCCTCGCCCAGGTGACCGTGGACCTCTCCGGCCGCCCCTACCTCGTGCACACCGAGCCCGAGAACATGGCGCCGATGATCGGCTCGTACGACACGACGATGACCCGGCACATCTTCGAGTCCTTCGTGGCGCAGGCCCAGATCGCCCTGCACATCCACGTCCCGTACGGCCGCAACGCCCACCACATCGTGGAGTGCCAGTTCAAGGCCCTCGCCCGGGCTCTGCGCTACGCCGCCGAGTTCGACCCGCGCGCGGCCGGGATCCTGCCCTCCACGAAGGGCGCCCTCTAGTCGTGAACGGCCTCAACACCATCCTGATCGTCGTCGGCCTGTTCCTGGCCGGCGGCGTCTACTCCTTCCAGAAGCAGCAGATGCCGAAATCGGTCGTCATCCTGCTCGCCATCGGCTCCGCGATGTGCCTCGCCGCCGGAGTCCTGCGAATCCAAGGAATCTGGGAATGAGCGCAGCACGCCCCACCAAGACGGTCGTGGTCTTCGACTACGGCTTCGGAAACGTCCGCTCCGCCGAGCGCGCCCTCGCGCGGGCCGGCGCGGACGTCGAGATCACCCGGGACTACGACAAGGCCATGGACGCCGACGGGCTCCTCGTCCCCGGCGTCGGTGCCTTCTCCGCCTGCATGCGGGGCCTCAAGGACGCCCGCGGCGACTGGATCATCGGCCGCCGGCTCTCCGGCGGGCGCCCGGTCATGGGCATCTGCGTGGGCATGCAGATCCTCTTCGAGCGCGGCATCGAGCACGGCGTCGAGACCGAGGGCCTCGACGAGTGGCCCGGCACGGTCGAGCCGCTGCGCGCCCCGATCGTCCCGCACATGGGCTGGAACACCGTGGACGCCCCGGCCGACAGCCAGGCCTTCAAGGGGCTGGACGCCGACTCCCGGTTCTACTTCGTGCACTCGTACGCCGTGCGCGACTGGAGCCTGGAGGTCACCAACCCGGTGATCCGCGCGCCCAAGGTCACCTGGGCCACGCACGGCGAGCCGTTCGTGGCGGCGGTGGAGAACGGGGCACTGTGGGCCACCCAGTTCCACCCCGAGAAGTCCGGCGACGCCGGAGCCCAGCTCCTCACCAACTGGATCGAGACCCTCTGATGCCCGTCAACAAGCTGGAACTCCTCCCCGCGGTCGACGTCCGCGACGGGCAGGCCGTCCGCCTCGTGCACGGGGTGTCCGGCAGCGAGACCTCCTACGGATCCCCGCTGGAGGCCGCCCTCGCCTGGCAGGCTTCCGGTGCGCAGTGGCTGCACCTCGTCGACCTGGACGCCGCCTTCGGCACCGGCGACAACCGTGCCCTGGTCGCCGAGATCACCGGCGCCATGGACATCAAGGTCGAGCTGTCCGGCGGCATCCGCGACGACGCCTCGCTCGCCGCGGCCCTCGCCACCGGCTGCACCCGCGTCAACCTCGGCACCGCCGCCCTGGAGACCCCCGAGTGGGCCGCCAAGGCCATCGCCGAGCACGGCGACAAGATCGCGGTCGGACTCGACGTACGCGGCACCACGCTCAAGGGCCGCGGCTGGACCAGCGAGGGCGGGGACCTGTACGAGATCCTGGCGCGCCTGGACTCCGAGGGCTGCGCCCGGTACGTCGTCACCGACATCGGCAAGGACGGCACGCTGACCGGCCCCAACCTGGAGCTGCTGAAGAACGTCTGCGCCGCCACCGACCGGCCCGTCGTCGCCTCCGGCGGCATCTCCTCGCTGGACGACCTGCGGGCGCTGGCCGGGCTGGTGCCGCAGGGCGTCGAGGGCGCCATCGTCGGCAAGGCCCTGTACGCCAAGGCCTTCACCCTGGAAGAGGCCCTGCGGGTGGTGTCCGCATGAGCACCCCCCAGAACCCGGGCGGCCGGACCGACGTGCGGCGCATCTCGTCGGGCGGCCCGTACGAGGACGTCATCGGCTACTCGCGCGCCGTCCAGCTCTCCAACGGCCTGGTCCTCGTCTCCGGCTGCACCGCGGCCGACGGCGGCGGCCCGTACGACCAGACGATCACGGCCTTCGGCGTCGCGTTCAAGGCCCTGGAGCAGGCCGGGCTCGGCCCCGAGCACGTGGTGCGCACCCGGATGTACCTCACGCACGCCCGGGACGTCGACGATGTCGGCCGCGCCCACAAGGAGCTGTTCGACGCGGTCCGCCCGGCCGCGTCCATGATCATCGTGTCCGGTTTCGTCGACCCCGGCATGGTCGTCGAGGTCGAGGTCGAAGCCTTCCGAGGAGAGTCCTGATGTCGCTGGCCGTACGGGTGATCCCCTGCCTGGACGTGGACAACGGACGCGTCGTCAAGGGCGTCAACTTCCAGAACCTGCGCGACGCGGGCGACCCGGTGGAGATGGCCAAGCTGTACGACGCCGAGGGCGCCGACGAGCTGACCTTCCTCGACATCACCGCGTCCTCCGGGAACCGGGAGACCACGTACGACGTGGTGCGGCGGACCGCCGAGCAGGTCTTCATCCCGCTGACCGTGGGCGGCGGCGTCCGCACCGCCGACGACGTGGACCGGCTGCTGCGGGCGGGCGCGGACAAGGTCGGCGTGAACACCGCCGCCATCGCGAGGCCCGAGCTGATCCAGGAGGTCGCGGAGCGGTTCGGCCGGCAGGTGCTGGTGCTGTCGGTGGACGCGCGGCGCACCGCCTCGGGCTCGTTCGAGGTCACCACGCACGGCGGCCGGCAGAGCGCCGGCATCGACGCCGTGGAGTGGGCGCACCGGGCGGCGGAGCTGGGCGCCGGGGAGATCCTGCTGAACTCGATGGACGCGGACGGCACGAAGGACGGGTACGACACCGAGATGATCGCGGCCGTGCGCAAGCACGTCACGGTCCCGGTGATCGCGTCGGGCGGCGCGGGCCGGCTGGACCACTTCCCGCCGGCCATCGCGGCGGGTGCCGACGCGGTGCTCGCGGCGTCGGTGTTCCACTTCGGCGACCTGCGGATCGGCCAGGTCAAGGACGCGCTTCGGGACGCGGGCCACGCCGTTCGCTGACCGCGTTCCGGGCCGGGTGGCCGGGTGGGGGTGCGGCGCCGCCGCGGGCGCTCCGCCCCGAGCCCCCGAGCCTCACACGCCCGCGGGGCTGGAATTGCCGCTCAGCGGCACGTTCCGGCCCCGCGCGGCGTTCGAGCGTGTCCGGGACGGACCCGCTGGGCGCTCAGATGCCGAGCTTGGCCACCGTCAGCTTGGCGATGGCCTCCTTCGGGCCGTCCAGTTCCACGGCGGCGGCGTCCTGGCGGCCGAAGCAGAACAGCGTCAGCTCGCCCGGCTCGCCCGTGACCGTCACCACCGGGGTGCCCTTGTGCGCCACCGACGTCTGGCCGTTCGGGCGGCGCAGCACCAGGCCCACCGGGGAGCGGCGGCCCGTCAGGCGGGCCAGCCTCTCCAGGCGGGACCACAGCGCATCCGAGAACACCGGGTCCAGCTCCCGCGGCGACCAGTCCGGCTGGGCGCGCCGGACGTCCTCGGCGTGGACGTAGAACTCCACCGCGTTCGCCGCCTCGTCGATCTGCTTCAGCGAGTACACCGACATCTTCGGCGGGCCGGTCCTGATCAGCTGGATCAGTTCCTCGTACGGCTTGGCCGTGTACTCCTCCATCGCCTTGTCCAGGCGCGCCTTCAGCACGTTCAGCAGCAGACCGCCCGCCGCGTCCGGCCGGCGCTCGCGGACGACCACGTGCGCCGCCAGCTCCCGCGCGCGCCAGCCCTCGCACAGCGTCGGCGCCTGTGGGCCCGCCGCCTCCAACAGGTCCGCCAGCAGCAGGCGTTCACGCTTCGCATGGGTAGACATGCGGGCCAGCCTACGGCCGGAAGCCGCCCGACGCCTTCCCATCAGGCGGACGGAGATCCGTGACCGCTCCCGTCGCGCGGCACAATGTCCTCCATGAGTACGTCCTCCCTCGACCCCGCCATCGCGGCCCGCCTCAAGCGCTCCGCGGACGGTCTGATCCCCGCCATCGCCCAGCAGTACGACACCGGTGAGGTGCTGATGCTCGGCTGGATGGACGACGAGGCCCTGCACCGCACGCTGACCACCGGCCGCTGCACGTACTGGTCGCGAAGCCGCCAGGAGTACTGGGTCAAGGGGGACACGTCCGGCCACTTCCAGCACGTGAAGTCGGTGGCCCTCGACTGCGACGCCGATACCGTGCTCGTCAAGGTCGACCAGGTCGGAGCCGCCTGCCACACCGGCGCCCGCACCTGCTTCGACGCCGATGTCCTCCTCCGCGCCGCCGACTAGCCAGGGACCCGCACATGGATCTTGAGACGTTCCGCAAGCTCGCGGTCGACCGCCGCGTCATCCCCGTCAGCCGCAAGCTGCTGGCGGACGGGGACACCCCCGTGGGTCTCTACCGCAAGCTGGCCGCCGAACGGCCCGGCACCTTCCTGCTGGAGTCCGCGGAGAACGGCCGCTCCTGGTCCCGCTACTCCTTCGTCGGCGTGCGCTCGGACGCGACCTTGACCGTCCGCGAAGGACAGGCGCACTGGATCGGGGCCGCGCCCGTCGGCGTACCCACCGACGGCGACCCGCTCGACGCCCTGCGCGCCACCGTCCAGGCCCTGCACACGCCCCGCGACCTCGCGGCCGGCATGCCGCCCTTCACCGGCGGCATGGTCGGCTACCTCGGCTACGACATCGTGCGCCGCCTGGAGCGCATCGGCGAGCACACCGAGGACGACCTCAAGCTGCCCGAGCTGACCATGCTGCTCACCTCCGACCTGGCGGTCCTCGACCACTGGGACGGCACCGTCCAGCTCATCGCCAACGCCATCAACCACAACGACCTCGACACCGGCGTGGACGAGGCGTACGCCGACGCGGTGGCGCGGCTCGACGCCATGGAGGCCGACCTCGCGCGGCCCGCGCCCTACGCGCCCACCCCGCTGCCCGCCTCCGAGCTCCCGGAGTTCTCGGCGCTGTGGGGCGGCGCGAAGTACCAGGCCGCCGTCGAGGACGTGAAGGAGCGCATCCGCGCCGGCGAGGCCTTCCAGGTGGTGCCCTCGCAGCGGTTCGAGACCCCCTGCCAGGCCTCCGCGCTGGACGTCTACCGGGTGCTGCGGGCCACCAACCCGTCCCCGTACATGTACCTGTTCCGCTTCGAGAACGGCTTCGACGTCGTCGGCTCCAGCCCCGAGGCGCTGGTCAAGGTCGAGGACGGCACCGCCATGGTCCACCCGATCGCGGGCACCCGGCACCGCGGCGCCACACCGCAGGAGGACCACGACCTCGCCGAGGAGCTGATGGCCGATCCCAAGGAGCGCGCCGAGCACCTCATGCTCGTCGACCTGGGCCGCAACGACCTCGGCCGGGTCTGCGAGCCGGGGTCGGTGGAGGTCGTCGACTTCATGTCGATCGAGCGCTACTCCCACGTGATGCACATCGTCTCCACCGTCACCGGACGGGTCGCCGAGGGCAAGACCGCCTTCGACGTGCTCACCGCCTGCTTCCCGGCCGGCACCCTCTCCGGCGCGCCCAAGCCGCGCGCCATGCAGATCATCGAGGAGCTGGAGCCCTCCCGCCGCGGCCTGTACGGGGGCTGCGTCGGGTACCTCGACTTCGCCGGGGACTCCGACACGGCCATCGCCATCCGCACCGCGCTGCTGCGCGACGGGACGGCGTACGTCCAGGCCGGCGCCGGGGTCGTCGCCGACTCGGTGCCCGAGCTGGAGGACCTGGAGTGCCGCAACAAGGCCGCCGCGGTGCTCCGCGCGGTCGGAGCGGCCAACCGCCTCCACGGCGCCTGAGGCCGTAAGGGATAGTGGGGTACGTGAGTGCCGTACCCCCGCCCCGAAACGATCCCGCGCCCGAGCCGGACCCCGCGTCCGAGGCCGAGGCCGCGGAAAGCCCGGCCGGTCGCGCCGGCCGCCGCAGCGTGGCCGTCGCCCTGCTGTGCGGCGCGCTCGGCGCCACCGTCGTCCTGCTCGCCTCCGGCCGGGTCTGGGCCCGGGGCAGCGCCGCCGTCGCGGACGGCTCGCTCCCGCTGGCCGCGGACGGACGGGCCGTCACCGGGCTCCCGGCGGCCCTGGCCATCGTCGGCCTCGCCGCCCTGGTCGCGGTGTTCGCCGTACGCGGCAGGGGCCGGCTGCTGGTCTCCGGACTGCTCGCGCTGAGCGGCCTGGGCGCCGCCCTGGCCGCGGTGGCCGGCGCGGAGGACCGCGAGGCGCTGGACGCCGAGGCCGCCCGTACCACCGCGGACACAGCCGCGCAGGTGATGGGACTGAGCCATACGGTGTGGCCGTACATCACCGCCTCCGGAGCCGTCCTGATCCTGCTCGCGGGCCTGCTCGCCCTGCGGTACGGCAGCGGCTGGCCCGCGATGGGCGGCCGCTACGAGCGCGACGGGAGCCCGCGGACGCGCAAACCGGTCGCGGTGGACCCGGACCGGCCGGAGGACTTGTGGAAGGCTCTGGACCGGGGCGAGGACCCCACGCACCGGCCGGACGGCGACTGAGCCGTCCGCCACCCCCGTGGACGGCGACCCCGCCCCGTACGGGACAATGACACCGAGCGTTCGACACAGCACGTGCGACAGATCAACGAGGAGCAACTCATGGCGGGCACTAGCCACGGACACACCCCGGCCGCCTGGACCGGTGTCATCATCGCCTTCATCGGTTTCTGCATCTCCGGTGCCTTCATGGTGCTCGCGAACCCGGTCGGCTTCTGGGCCGGCCTGGTCGTCGTCGCACTCGGCGGTGTCGTGGGCATGGCCATGAAGGCCGCGGGCATGGGCGCGCCGAAGTCCGCCCACGAGGACCTGGCCGTGGTCATCGCCGCCAACAAGGCCGCCGCCAAGGTCTGAGCGCGCATTCGAAAGGCGCGGCCCCGTCGGGCTGCGCCTTTTGTCATGACCGGAGAGAATCAGCTGGTGGACGCCTCCCCTCGCACCCCCGACCGCGCGCCGGTGCCGCCCGCGCCGGTGCTGCCCGCGCCGCTCGTGCCCGCGCCCGTGCCCGTCGTACCGGCCTCCCGGGTGCGCAGGCTGGCCGTCCCGGCGCTCACGCTGGCCTCGGTCGCGGCCGCCTTCGCGTACGTGGGCACCGTGGACCCCAACGAACCGGGCCACTACCCGGTCTGTCCGCTGTTCCGGCTCACCGGGATCCTGTGTCCCGGCTGCGGCGGACTGCGCAGCGCCCACGCGTTCGCCCACGGCGATCTCGTCACCGCCCTCGGGGCGAACGCCATGGCCGTGATCGGCTACTTCGGATTCGCCGCGTTCATGATCCTGTGGCTCGCGCGCGCCTACCGCGGCGGACCCACCCCCAGGTTCACCCTGAAACCGCGGTACTGGTGGGCGGTCGCAGTGGTGGCCCTCGTCTTCTGCGTCATCCGGAATCTGCCCTTCGGCTCCGCCCTGGCGCCCTGAGGCCCCGGGCGGGAGACCCGGACGGGGAGCGGGCCGCGCCTGTCCAGCCACTGGGACACCGACACGTCCGTGCGGAGGCCGCAGCGACCTGCGGATACCATTTGAGTGCTGACCTTGCAGTGGTACGTGTCTGCAAGGCGGCCGACCGTCATCGACCCGGAAGGGGGCCGCTCGCGTGAGTGTGCTCGACGAGATCATCGAAGGGGTCCGCGAAGACCTTGCCGAACGGCAGGCCCGCGTCAGCCTCGACGAGCTCAAGGAGCGTGCCGCCAAGGCGCCCCAGGCCAAGGACGGTGTCGCGGCCCTGCGCGGCGACAGCGTCAAGGTGATCTGCGAGGTCAAGCGCTCCAGCCCCTCCAAGGGCGCGCTGGCCGCCATCGCGGACCCGGCCGGGCTTGCCGCCGACTACGAGGCGGGCGGGGCGGCGGTCATCTCCGTCCTGACCGAGCAGCGCCGCTTCGGCGGCTCGCTGGCCGACCTGGAGGCCGTCCGCGCCCGCGTGGACATCCCGATCCTGCGCAAGGACTTCATCGTCACGGCGTACCAGCTGTGGGAGGCCCGCGCCTACGGCGCCGACCTCGCGCTGCTGATCGTCGCGGCCCTGGAGCAGGAGGCCCTCGTCTCCCTCATCGAGCGGGCCGAGTCCATCGGCCTGACCCCGCTCGTCGAGGTCCACGACGAGGACGAGGTCGAGCGCGCCGTCGCCGCAGGCGCCAAGATCATCGGCGTCAACGCGCGCAACCTCAAGGACCTCAAGGTCGACCGCTCCACCTTCGAGCGCGTCGCCCCCGAGATCCCGGACCACATCGTCAAGATCGCCGAATCCGGCATCCGCGGTCCGCACGACCTCATCGCCTACGCGAACGAGGGCGCCGACGCCGTCCTCGTCGGGGAGTCCCTGGTCACCGGACGCGACCCGAAGGCGGCCGTGGCCGACCTCGTCGCCGCCGGCGCCCACCCCGCCCTGCGCCACGGGCGGAGCTGACCCGTCCCATGACCCCCAACCGCCCCTCCGTCCGCACCCGACCGGGCCACGGCCCGGCCGGAGTGCCGACGGCGCACGCGCCCCTGGCGCGCGGCTGCCGCCCCCGCGGCTGCCGCGCCCCGGCCCGGCGCGTCCACGGGCGGCGGGTCCGGTACGTGATCGGCTCCGAGCCCGGTCAGGTCAACGGCATGCGATGGCGCACCTCCGAAGCGCTGTGACGAGGGCTGTCCCGGCCCGGTACGTCGTCTGACGCACCGCGCCGCGCGGCGCTCCCGCACGGTCCGACCCCGAGCCGTCGGCTCCGGGTGCGGACCGCCACTCCCGTACGCGTACGCCCGCTCCCGCAGCGGGGTGCGCGGACCGCGGACCGGCGGCGCAATACGGTGCATCCATCCCATCGCACCCGTAGGAGTACTGGCCATGTCCAGCAACTCGTTCTTCATCCCGGACCCGGAGGGTCACACCCCGAACGCCGAGGGTTACTTCGGCGACTTCGGCGGCAAGTTCATCCCGGAGGCGCTCGTCGCCGCGGTGGACGAGGTCGCCGTCGAGTACGAGAAGGCCAAGGCCGACCCTGCCTTCGCGGCCGAGCTCAACGACCTGATGGTCAACTACACGGGCCGGCCCAGCGCCCTCACCGAGGTGCCCCGCTTCGCCGAGCACGCCGGCGGCGCGCGGATCTTCCTCAAGCGCGAGGACCTCAACCACACCGGCTCGCACAAGATCAACAACGTGCTGGGCCAGGCGCTGCTCACCAAGCGCATGGGCAAGACCCGCGTCATCGCCGAGACCGGCGCCGGCCAGCACGGCGTGGCCACCGCCACCGCCTGCGCCCTCTTCGGCCTCGACTGCACCATCTACATGGGCGAGATCGACACCCAGCGCCAGGCCCTGAACGTGGCCCGCATGCGCATGCTGGGCGCCGAGGTCATCGCGGTGAAGTCCGGCTCCCGCACGCTCAAGGACGCCATCAACGAGGCGTTCCGCGACTGGGTCGCCAACGTGGACCGGACCCACTACCTCTTCGGCACCGTCGCCGGCCCGCACCCCTTCCCGGCCATGGTCCGCGACTTCCACCGGGTCATCGGCGTCGAGGCCCGCCGCCAGATCCTGGAGCGCGCCGGCCGGCTGCCCGACGCCGTGGCGGCCTGCGTCGGCGGCGGCTCCAACGCCATCGGCCTCTTCCACGCCTTCATCCCGGACGCCGACGTCCGCCTGGTCGGCTTCGAGCCCGCCGGACACGGCGTCGAGACCGGCGAGCACGCGGCCACGCTGACCGCCGGCGAGCCGGGCATCCTGCACGGCTCCCGCAGTTACGTCCTCCAGGACGAGGAGGGCCAGATCACCGAGCCGTACTCCATCTCGGCCGGCCTGGACTACCCCGGCATCGGCCCGGAGCACTCCTACCTCAAGGACTCCGGCCGCGGCGAGTACCGCGCGGTCACCGACGACGCGGCGATGCAGGCCCTGCGCCTGCTCTCGCGCACCGAGGGCATCATCCCGGCCATCGAGTCGGCGCACGCCCTCGCGGGCGCCCTCGACCTGGGCAAGGAGCTCGGCAAGGACGGCCTGCTGGTCGTCAACCTGTCCGGTCGCGGCGACAAGGACATGGACACGGCGGCCCGCTACTTCGGGCTGTACGACGGCGAGGGGGAGTCGAAGTGAGCACGGACACCGCCAAGGGGAACATCCAGCTGCTGAGCGACACCCTCGCCAAGGCGAAGTCCGAGGACCGCGCGGCCCTCGTCGCCTACCTCCCGGCGGGCTTCCCCACCGTGGACGGGGCCATCGAGGCGGTCAAGGCCGTCGTCGCGGGCGGCGCGGACGTCGTCGAGATCGGCCTCCCGCACAGCGACCCGGTCCTGGACGGCGCGATCATCCAGACCGCCGACGACATCGCCCTGCGCGGCGGTGTCAAGATCGCCGACGTGCTGCGCACCGTACGGGAGGCCCACGAGGCCACCGGGGCCCCGATCCTGGTCATGACGTACTGGAACCCGATCGACCGCTACGGCGTCGAGCGGTTCACCGCCGAGCTGGCGGCGGCGGGCGGCGCGGGCTGCATCCTGCCCGACCTGCCGGTCCAGGAGTCCGCGCTGTGGCGCGAGCACGCGGCGAAGC
Organism: Streptomyces sp. NBC_01551; assembly: GCF_026339935.1. NCBI lineage: Bacteria > Bacillati > Actinomycetota > Actinomycetes > Kitasatosporales > Streptomycetaceae > Streptomyces > Streptomyces sp. NBC_01551. The sequence goes on along the minus strand of NZ_JAPEPX010000001.1, from coordinate 1,505,985 downwards.
ACGGCCTCGCGACCGTCTTCGTCGTGGCCCCCAGCAGCAAGGACGAGCGGCTCGCCACCATCACGGAGGCCGGCTCCGGCTTCGTCTACGCCGCCTCGCTGATGGGCGTCACCGGCACCCGCGAGTCGGTCGGCAACCAGGCCCAGGACCTGGTGCGCCGCACCCGCGCCACGGCCGGTGCCCGCCGTGGCCTCCCCGTCTGCGTCGGCCTCGGCGTCTCCAACGCCGTCCAGGCCAAGGAGGTCGCGGGCTTCGCCGACGGGGTGATCGTCGGCTCGGCCTTCGTGAAGCTGCTGCTGGACGCGCCGGACCTGCCGGCCGGGCTGGCCGCCGTACGGGCGCTGGCGGGCGAGCTTGCGGAAGGCGTACGCAGGAGCTGACCCGATGCGCACCCGCGTACGGGTTCTGTAGCCCGATCGGGTGGAAGTGGGGGCGGGGAGGCACGCGAGTGCCTCCCCGCTTCGTTTGGCCGAACGTGAGCGAGAAGAACGACGGTGCGAACCGCGATGCGACGAAACGATCGGCCCGGGAGCGACTCCAGGAGGAGCGCGAGCGGGAGAAGTCCCGGGACAAGCGCCGGCGGACCCTCCTCGTGTCGGCGGCGGTGGTCGGCGTCCTCGGCCTGGCGGCCGTCGTCGGCCTGATCGCGGCCAACGCCGGCAAGGACGGCACCGACAAGGCCGGGCCCGTGGTCGCGCCCTCGGGGGCCAGCGGCAAGGACGCGCTGGCGATCCGCACGGGCAAGGACGCGGCCAAGTCCACCCTGACCGTGTGGGAGGACTTCCGCTGCCCGGCCTGCAAGGCCTTCGAGGACAACTACCGGGCCACCATCCACGAGCTGGAGGACAAGGGCCTGCTCAAGGTCGACTACCACCTGGTCACCCTGATCGACGGGAACATGGGCGGCAGCGGCTCCCTCAAGGGCGCGAACGCGGCCGCCTGCGCGCAGGACGCCGGCAAGTTCCCCGCGTACCACGACGTGCTCTTCCAGAACCAGCCGCCGGAGACCGACGACGCCTACGGCAAGAACGCCAGGCTGGTGGAGCTGGCGGGCAAGGTGGAGGGGCTGGACACCCCCGAGTTCCGCGCCTGCGTGGAGGAGGGCAAGCACAACAGCTGGGTGGGCAAGTCCTACGAGGCGTTCGCCGCCGGGAAGTTCCGGGGCACCCCGACGGTGCTGCTCGACGGCAAGGACATCTTCGGCGACCAGGCCAACGCGCTGACCCCGCAGAAGCTGAAGGAGAAGGTCGAGGCCGCGGCGAAGGGCTCCGGCGCCTCCGCCCCCAAGGGGACGGGCAAGGCCTCGCCGGCCGCTTCCGCCACCCCGTCGGCGTCGGCCGCCTCCGGTTCCAAGGCCTCCTCGGCGACGGGCGCCCGGGGAGCCTCGGGCAACTGAGGCCAGGTGTCGATTTGACGCCAGGTTGCCGGGCGGGTTGCGGTCCGTACCGCCCGGCAAGGTAGCGTCGGGTCTGCCATGGACCTTGCTTACATTCCCAGCCCGTCGACCGGCGTGATCCATCTCGGACCGATCCCGCTGCGCGGCTACGCGTTCTGCATCATCATCGGCGTCTTCGTCGCCGTCTGGCTCGGCAACAGGCGATGGATCGCGCGCGGCGGAAAGCCGGGCACGGTCGCGGACATCGCCGTGTGGGCGGTGCCGTTCGGCCTCGTCGGCGGTCGCCTCTACCACGTGATCACCGACTACCAGCTCTACTTCGGCGAGGGCCGCAACTGGGTCGACGCCTTCAAGATCTGGGAAGGCGGCCTCGGCATCTGGGGCGCGATCGCGCTCGGCGCGGTCGGCGCCTGGATCGGCTGCCGGCTGCGCGGCATCCCGCTGCCCGCCTGGGCGGACGCCCTGGCTCCGGGAATCGCGCTGGCCCAGGCCTGCGGGCGCTGGGGCAACTGGTTCAACCAGGAGCTGTACGGCCGCGCCACCGACCTGCCGTGGGCGGTGAAGATCAGCGAGGGCCCGAACCGGATCGCCGGGACCTACCACCCGACGTTCCTGTACGAGTCGCTGTGGTGCCTCGGCGTCGCCGCGCTGGTGATCTGGGCCGACCGACGGTTCAAGCTCGGCCACGGGCGGGCCTTCGCGCTGTACGTCGCCGCGTACTGCGTGGGCCGCGGCTGGATCGAGTACATGCGGGTCGACGAGGCGCACCACATCCTGGGCGTCCGCCTCAACGTGTGGACCTCGATCGTGGTCTTCCTGCTGGCGGTGACCTACCTGGTGCTGTCGGCGAAGCTGCGGCCGGGCCGCGAGACGGTCGTGGAACCGGACACCTCCGGCGGGGACGCCAAGGTCGACGGCGCCGCCAAGACGGACGACGCCGCCAAGGGTGCCAAGGGCGACGGGGCTGCCAAGGCCTCGAAGGCCGACGAGCCCGCCAAGGCCCCGGTCGATGCCGCATCCGGCGAGGCCGGGAAGTCCGCCGCCGAGGCGGCGGAGCCGAAGGGCGCCGTCAAGACCGACCTGCGCAAGTCCGAGGCGGCCGACACCGCGGCGACCGAGGACCAGGCCCCGGGCGCCGACAAGGCCTGACGAAGAACTCCCCGGAGGGGGCGCCGCACACCGCGGCGCCCCCTCCGGCGCAAAACGACGTTCTCACGCAGCCCGATCGACAGCTTGATCGGGAACCGGGTCCTGGGCGCCACGCAGCCGGCGGCGCTTGCCGAGCAGAACGCCCGTGCGCGCGAGGACCATGGCCAGGGCCATGAAGACGAAGGCGTTCGAGTAGACGTCCTGCCCACTCAACTTGTTGTCGATGCTGAACAGGATGATGTCCTTCGCGAACCAGTGCTCGGAACCGTAGGCGAACAGCACGCGGGAGGCGGACATCAAGGTCCAGACGGCCGCATAGGTGATGCCGCCCTTGGTGTAGATCTCACCGTCGGAGCCCCGGTGGGCGGGCAGCAGGGCCGCGGCGATCAGGCCGAAGACGACTCCCACGCCGATACCCGCCAGCTGGAGCCAGGGGTCGTTCCCGCCCAGTGGGAGCGAGTGGACGAAGAGCGCGATCACGATCGCGACAGCGATGATCGAGCGCACCAACCGCATGTTGGTGACTTTGCGGGTACCCAGGTCGGTGGACAGGATGATGGTCAGGATCACCCCGCTGGCGATCAATGCGGTCAAGAACGGGCTCATGGGGCAAGTCCCCCTCATATCGATGAGTTCGGGGGTCGCTTTACGGCTCTCCCGGATCTTCCACCTGAAACGTTAGGGAGCGGGGGGTGCGGACGTGGACAACCGACCGATGGATCCGGCTGTCAATCGACCGGTGGACAGGAGTGAACGCCGGGTGAGGCACACGCGGCCGCGCACGGGCCCGCGACCGCGCTCGTGCGGTCCTCCGCGAGTCGGGCAGTCCTACCGGTGCGCCATGGCCGACAGGGAAAGCCCTCTCACCGCGTGACCACGCTGCGCTGCGACAGCGCCAGGGTGCGGTGCGCCGCCGCCACGACGGCCGGGTCCACGAAGCGGCCGTCGGGGAGTGCCAGGGCGCCCGGCGTGGCCCGGGCCGCCGTCACGATCTCCTCGGCCGCCGTGACCTCCTCCGGGCCCGGCAGGTAGGCCCGCTCGATCACCGGGAGTTGGCGCGGATGGATCGCCGCCCGGCCCAGGAACCCCAGCGCCCGCCCCCGGGCGCAGGACACGGCCAGCGCCTCCAGGTCCCGGATGTCCGGGAAGACCGACTGCGCCGGGGGAGCCAGTCCGGCCGCGCGGGCCGCGACCACCACCCGCGAGCGCGGCCAGTCCAGCCCCGCCTCGGCGGTGACGCCCAGGTCGGCCCGCAGGTCCGCCTCGCCGAGCGAGAGCCCGCGCAGGGCCGGGTGCGCGCGGGCGATCTCGTAGGCGCGCTCCACGCCCAGCGCGGACTCCAGCAGGGCGTACAGCGACACCCCGCCGGTCCGGTCGGCGACGGCGGCGATCTGTTCGGCCGCGCTGACCTTGGGCAGCCGCAGCCCGGCGAGGCCGTGCAGCTTGGCCAGGGCGGTGAGGTCGGCGCCGGCCCAGGGAGAGTCCAGGGCGTTGACGCGGACGTGGACCGGGACCGGCTGCCGCTCGGTGAGCAGTTCGGCGGTGGCGGCGCGGGCGTATTCCTTGCGGGACGCCGACACGGCGTCCTCCAGGTCCACGATGACGGCGTCGGCGCCGGACCGCAGCGCCTTGGCGACCACTTCGGGGCGGTCGCCGGGTACGTACAGCCAGGTGAGGATCACAGGGCCCCCTCGGTGCGGAGCGCGGCGATCTCGGCCCGGGTCAGGCCGAGTTCGGTCAGGACGGCGTCGGTGTCCGCGCCGTGCGGCCGTCCGGCCCAGCGGATCGCGCCGGGAGTCTCGGACAGCCTGAAGAGGACGTTCTGCATGCGGATCGGGCCGAGTTCGGGGTCCTCGACCTCGGTGACCGTGTCCAGGGCGGCGAACTGCGGGTCCGCCATCACGTCGCGCACGTCGTAGACCAAGGCGACGGCAGCCTCGGCGTCCTCGAACGCGGCGACCACCTCCTCGGCCTTGTGCCGGGCGATCCAGCCGCCGACCGCCTCGTCGAGCACGGGTGCGTGGGCGGCCCGGCCGGAGCCGCTCGCGAACCAGGGCTCGTCGATCAGTTCGGGCCGGCCGACGAGGCGCAGCACGCGCTCGGCGATGGACTGGGCGGAGGTGGAGACGGCCAGCCAGCGCCCGTCCGCGCTGCGGTAGGTGTTGCGGGGGGCGTTGTTGGTGGAGCGGTTGCCGGTGCGGGGCTGGACGTAGCCGAGCTGGTCGTACCAGAGCGGGTGCGGGCCGAGCACGGTGAGGATCGGCTCGATGATGGCCAGGTCGACGACCTGCCCGTGCCCGGAGCGGTCGCGTCCGGCGAGCGCGGTCATCACGGCGTACGCGCAGGTCAGCGCGGCGATCGAGTCCGCGAGCCCGAACGGCGGCAGGGTCGGTGGCCCGTCCGGCTCCCCGGTGATCGCGGCGAACCCGCTCATCGCCTCGGCGAGGGTGCCGAAGCCGGGGCGCCGGGCGTACGGGCCTTGCTGGCCGAACGCGGTGACGCGGGCCAGGATCAGCCGCGGGTTGGCGGCGCGGAGTTCGGGCCAGCCCAGACCCCATTTCTCCAGGGTGCCGGGGCGGAAGTTCTCGACGACCACGTCGGCGGTGGCGGCCAGCCGCAGCAGGGTGTCCCGGCCGCCCGGGGTGGACAGGTCGAGGGTCATGGTCCGCTTGTTGCGGCCGAGCAGCTTCCACCACAGGCCGACGCCGTCCTTGGCGGGGCCGTGGCCGCGCGAGGGGTCGGGGAGGCCGGGGTGCTCGACCTTGACCACCTCGGCGCCGAAGTCCCCGAGCAGGGTGGCGGTGAGGGGGCCGGCGAAGAGGGTGGCGAGGTCGAGGACGCGGAGCCCTTGCAGGGGGCCGCACGGGGCGGCGGCCGCGGCCCCGGGCACGGACGCGGGCTCGGATGCGGGGGCGGCGGGGTTCAAGAGTGTCCTCCGGGACGGCCGTCCCGTCGGGTGGCCGCGGACCCGCGCTCGGGCGGCGGGGCCGGTGCGGGGCCGGTCGACGCGAAGGCGTCCGTCTCGGCGCGGGTCGGCATCGAGTCCTGGGCGCCCGGCCGCTGGACGGAGAGCGCGGCCGCCGACGAGGCCCAGGCCAGGGCCTGCGGCATCGGGAGGCCTTCCCCGAGGGCGACCGCGAGCGCCCCGGCGAAGGTGTCCCCGGCGGCGGTCGTGTCCACGGCCCGGACCGCGGGCGCGGCCACCGTCAGCGGCTCCCGGCCGCGCGCGGCGTACAGCGCCCCGGCCGCGCCGAGGGTGATCACCACCTCGGGCACGTCCCGCAGCAGGGCCTCGGCGGCCTGGCGGGGGTCGGTGAGGCCGGTGAGCGCGGCGGCCTCGTGCTCGTTCGGGAGCAGCAGGTCGACGGCGGCGAGGAGTCCGGCGGGCAGCGGCTGCGCGGGAGCCGGGGTGAGGACCGTACGGACGCCGTGGGCGCGGGCGGCGAGGGCGCCGGCGAGGACGGCGGGCAGCGGGAGTTCGAGCTGGAGCAGGAGGGAGTCGGCGGAGCCGATGCGGGAGTCGTCGCCCGCCTCCAGGCCGGTGACGTGGGCGTTTGCGCCGGGGATGACGATGATGCTGTTGGCGCCCTCGTCGTCGACGGTGATGTGGGCCGTGCCGCTGGCGCCCTCGACGGTGCGCAGCGCGGCGGTCTCGACCCCGGCGGAGGTGAGCGCGGAGCGCAGCCGTACGCCGAACTCGTCGGCCCCGACCGCGCCGATCATCACCACCTCCGCGCCGAGGCGGGCGGCGGCGACGGCTTGGTTGGCCCCCTTGCCGCCGGGGACGGTGCGGAACGCGCGGCCGGTGACGGTCTCCCCGAGGCGGGGGGCCTTGGGGACGTAGGCCACGAGGTCCATGTTGGTACTGCCGAGCACGGCGATGGCCGTCATGGGCGGGCTGCCTCCTGTGCGGTGAGGTGGGCGAGGGTGTCGAAGCCGATGCCGTCGAAGCCGGGGACGGTGGTGGCGAGGCGGTTCTTGAGGGGCGCGGACCAGCGGTGCGGGATGCCGTCCGGGTCGACGAGGGCGGCGAGGGAGCCGGCGGTCGCGCCGTTGGAGTCGGTGTCCCAGCCGCCGGACACGGCGCGGCAGACGGAGCGGGTGAAGTCCCCGTCGGCGTGGGTGAGGGCGGCCGCGATCAGGGCGGTGTTCGGGACGGCGTGTACCCAGTGGTAGTGGCCGTAGCGCTCGTGGAGCCGGTCGACGACCCGGTCGAAGTCGGCTTCCCGGGCGGCGCGGGCGCTGCGGATGCCGAAGCCGACGGCCTCGGCGAGGCGCGAGCGGGGCGGTACGACGGCCAGCCCGGCCGCGAGGGCGGCGTGGACGTCGGCCCGGCCGCCGGCCGCCTCGGCGATCGCGGCGGCGGTGAAGAGCGCGGCGTAGACGCCGTTGCCGGTGTGGGTGAGGGTGGCGTCCCGGTACGCCTGGGCCGCGGCGGCGGCCGGGTCGCCGGGGTTGGTCCAGCCGTGCACGTCGGCGCGGATGAGGGCGCCGATCCACTCTCGGAACGGGTTGTGGTGGGCGGCGGTGGCGGGGGGCTCCAGGCCCTGGAGGAGGTTGCGGTACGCGACCCGCTCGGCGGTGAAGGTCCGCCCGGCGGGGAGCTCGTCGAGCCAGAGGCGTCCGACGTCGGCGGGGGTGAAGCCCTTGCCGTGGCGCTGGAGCAGGAGCAGCCCGAGGAGCGGGTAGTTGAGGTCGTCGTCCTCGGGGGTGCCGTCGATGTTCTCGGCGAGGGAGGTGGGCGCGGAGCGGCGGTTCCAGGGGTACGCGGCCAGGAGCTCCGCCGGGACGCCGCGTTCGGTGAACCAGTCGTCCAGCGGCCAGTTCCCGGCGGCCCGGGCGAGGGCCCGGATCCCGTCGAGCGGCACCTTCTCGACGGGCTTGCCGAGCACGCACCCCACGGCCCGCCCCACCCAGGCACGCTCCAGCCGCTCCCGCAGCCCGTGGCCGCCCGCCGCGCCGGGGCGCGCCGCGGGGTTCGGGTTCCCGGGGCGGGATGGGCCCCCGTTTCGGCCTGGGGCGGCCGGGGCTCCGGGGCGGGGCGGGGTGGCCCAGGTGGCGGTGATGGCGGGCCAGGAGTCGGGCTCCCGCGGGGCCAAGGGGGAGGGCTGCGCGGCGAGTTCCGTGAGCAGGCGGGTGGCCAGGGTGCGCAGGTGCGGTGGGGCCGGGGCGGGGGAGGCGCCGGCGCGGGCGGGCGCCTCCTGCCCGCCCGCCGCCCGCCAGACGCGGCGGGGCGGCTCCGGGTCGCGGCCGTCCTCCGCCGCCTGGCGGAACTCGTGACCGAGCAGATCCTCCGGCTGGACCCAGGTCAGCCGCACGGCCCGGGCCCCGTCCGCCGAGGCGGTCGCACGGCCGTGGGTGGTGGGGCCGGTCGTGGCGTCGGGTGTCGTCATCGGGGGGTCGCGATCGTGGTGAATGCCGACTCGTGGGTGCGGCGGCGGGTGTGGTCGCGGGCGAAGACCTCCCGGGCGACCGCCGTCAGCGCCGCCGCCGGGGCGTGCAGGTCGAGGCGGCTGGCCTCGGCGACCTGCTTGGCCCAGGCGGCGGGCACCACGGCCTCGCCGCCCAGCGCGCCCGCGATCGCCCCCGCCATGGTGGCGATGGAGTCGCAGTCCCGGCCGTAGTTGACGGCGCCGAGCACCGAGGTCTCGTACGCCCCGCCCGCGACGAGCAGCATGCCGAGCGCGATCGGGAGTTCCTCGATCGAGTGGAGGCGGGACGGGCGGCGCGCCCCCAGCGACGGTGTGCGGTAGTCGGGGCCGACCGAGTCGTACGGCGCCACGGCCGCCCGCAGCGGGGCGAGCGCCGACTCGAAGTCCCGCTGCCCGAGCGCGACGTCCCGTACCGCCGCGATCGCCTCCCGGGTGCCGTCCTTCGCCAGCGCGAGCGCCGTCTCGACGACCGAATCCGCCGTCGCCCCCGGCACGCACGCCGCCGCCACCGCCGCGGCGAACACGCCCGCCGCCTCGCGCCCGTACGAGGACTGGTGCGCGCCGGCGATGTCGATCGCCTCCGCGTACGCCCCGGCCGGGTTGCCCGCGTTGACGATGCCGACCGGCGCCATGTACATCGACGCACCGCAGTTGACGATGTTGCCGTTGCCGGCCTCGCGCGGGTCCGCGTGCGCGTAGTGCAGCCGGGTCACGATCCACTTCTCGGCGAGGAAGATCCGCTGGAGGGGGAGGGCCTCGGCCTCCAGTTCCGGGATCCAGCGCGGGTTCGTCATGAGGTCGGGGACCAGGTGGTCCGCGACCGCGTACGCGTCCAGGTGGTCCCGTACGGCCTCGTAGACCCGTACCAGCGCGTGGGTCATGAGGGTGTCGTCGGTGACGTGCCCGTCGCCCTTGTGGTACGGGGCGATGGGGCGGGCGGTGCGCCAGTCCTCGTGCCACGGGCCGACGATGCCGTGCACGCGGCCGCCGTGCCGTTCCACGATCTGGTCCGGGGTCCAGCCCTCCACCGGGCCGCCGAGCGCGTCGCCGACGGCGGCCCCGATCAGGCAGCCGGCCGCCCGGTCGTCGAGGGAGAGGGGGGTGAGGCTCATGTCCGAATCATCCCTTGGGTCTTGGGTGAGGTGAGTTCCGTACGGGAGAGCAGTGCGGCGAGTTCGACGAGGTCGGTGCCGGCGAGGCGCGGCAGCGCGCAGCCGGAGAGCGTGCGGCAGGCCTCGCGCCAGGTGGCGGGGATCGAGTCGCCGCCGCCGAGGGCGCCGGTGAGGGCGCCGGCCAGGGCGGGCGCGGAGTCCGCGACGCGGGAGAGGCAGGCGGCGGCGGGGACGGCCTCGGCGACGCGGCCGCGGGCGGCGGTGGCGAGGGCGAGGGCGACGGGCACGGTTTCGGCGGCGGCGATCCCGTAGCTGTAGACGTGGTCGACGATTTGATGTTCGAGGAGGGGGACGAGGGCGAAGGCGCCGCCGTTCTCCTGCGTTCGGGCGAGTTTGACGGCGTGGCGGGCGTTGCGGCCGATCTCGGTGGCGGCGGGGAGCTGGGCGAGCGCGGCCTCGACGGCGGCGTCGGTGTCGGGGTCGGTGAGGGCGGTGGCGATGGCGGCGGCCATGGCGCGGGCGCCGTGGACGCCGTCGCCGTCCTGGGTGTAGCGGGCGTCGAATTCGGCGAGGTCCGCGGCCGCTCGCGGGTCGCCGGGGTGTACGACGGCCAGGACGCAGGCGCGGACGCAGGCGGCGTCGTCGAAGTAGTGGGGGTTGTCGTGGCCGGTGGCCGGCGGGCGCAGGCCGGTGGCGAGGTTGCCGAGGCCGGCGCGGACGGAGATCCGTGCGCGCAGGGGGAGCACGGCCGACTCCACCTCGGGCGCGCGTTCCGCTGCCGCGGCGACTTCGGAGGCCAGGGCGTTCCACGCGAGGTCGATGGCGGCGCGCATCCTTCTGGACCGGGAGAGGTCGCTGAGCAGCACGCCGGCGGCGGTGAGGACGGACTCGGCGGCGAAGGCGGCCCACTCGGCGTCGTCGGAGGGCCCGAGGCGGAGGGGTTCGGGGGGCTGGTTGAGGGCGATGGGGACGGGGAGGGTGGTGGTGGCGTTCTGCTCGGCGAAGGTGTCGAGCTCGCGGGTGAGGCGGCGGGTCCACTCGGGCATCCGGATCGCCCGGTGGCGTGCCGCCGGCCACCCGGCCGCGTCGCCCGCGGCGAGCCCGAGCAGAATCCCCTCGATCCGCCGCGGCCCGAGGTCGCCGTCGGGGGGCGCGACGGCCGCCCCCGGACCGGTACGGGTGGCCCGGGTGCCGGCCGGTGCGCCGCCCGTTCCCGGGGCCGTACGGATTGCCACGGGCGCGGCCCCCCTTGCGGTACGGACCTCCGCGCGCGGGGCGTCGCCCTCGCCGGCCGGGGGGCGCCGGAGGGCGGAGATCTCCCCCACCCCGCCCCTTCCCGAAACCGGGGGCAAGCCCCCGGCCCCCAGGGCCGTCACCACCTGCGGCGCAAACCCGCGGCCGGGCGTACGGTCCGGGGCCGCACCCCCGACCCGCAGGGCCGCCACCGCCTGGGGCCCGTGGCCGGGTGGGCTGTCGGGGTCTGTGCCCCCGGCTCCCAGGGTCGCCACCGCCTGGGGTGCGGGCTCGCGGCCGGGCGGGCGGTCCGGGGCTGGGGTCCCGGCTCGCAGGGCCGCCGGCGGGAGTGGTGTGGCGGGGTTCGGGCGGCCGTCCGGGGGCGGGGTTCCGGGGGATCGGGTCGTGAGGGGCTCCGGGGGCGGCGCGGCGGGGTTCACGGGCGGGGTCATCGGGGGGTCTCGTATTCCGGGGTGAGGAGGTCCGCGATGTCCAGGACGTGGTAGCCCCGCATCGAGGGGAGGCAACTGCCCCGGACCGGGCCGATGGCCGAGGACCAGGCGGCGGGGATCGCCGCGGCGCCGGAGAGGGCGCCGGACAGGGCGCCGGCGACGGCGGCCGTGGTGTCCGCGTCGCGGCCCATGTTGACGGCCGTCAGGACCGAGGCCGGGAAGTCGCCCCCGGACGCGGCGAAGGCGCCGAAGGCGAGGCCCACCGCCTCCGGGGCCAGGTCCGTCCAGGGGTAGCCGCCGATGACGACCGCCGAGCGGACCGCCCGTTCGCCGCGCGGCGCGGCCGTCACCGCCCGGCGCAGGGAGCGGGCCGTCCAGGAGTCCGAGGGGATGACGGACAGCGCCGCCGAGACGACCGACGCCGGCGAGCCGCCCGCCATCGCCGCCGCGACGCCCGCCGCGACCGCCTGGCCGCCGTAGATGCCCTCGCCGTCGTGGCTGACCGAGCCGTCGATGGCGACGAGCCGCGCCGCCTCCGCCGGGCGGCCCGCCGCGAAGACGCCGAACGGCGCCGCCCGCATGGCCAGCCCGTCCGACCACGCGTGCCGGTGCTGCGCCGAGATGGGGGCGGCGAGGCCGCGGCGCAGGTTCTCCAGGGTGCCGCGTTCGCTGAAACCGGCTCCCCGGAACGGACCCTCGTCCAGGTCCGCGATCCAGTGGTGCCACGCCCGCTCCACGTGGGACACCGTCAGCGCCGACCCGTGCCGGGCCAGCAGCAGGCCCGAGAAGATCGCGTACTCCGTGTCGTCCGTGCCGGCCGGATCGTCCGAGACGAAGCCCTCGATCCGGCCCCAGCGGGCCCGGATCTGCGACGGCTTCATGTTCTCCGCGGGGGCGCCCAGCGCGTCACCCACCGCCAGGCCCAGAAGAGCGCCCCTGGCCCGTTCGAGGAGGACCTGCGGATTGCATGCAATCAGCTCCATGGCGCGCCTCTCCACTTGATGGGACTCATATTGAGCCCTTGGGGGATTTGTGCCATGGCATGAGGTTTGTCGCTCGTCGCGAAACACCCCGCCCGCACCCCCGTCACCCGGTCGCCGACCCCCAAAACCCCAGGTAAGTACGGCCTACCTTGCTGGCGGGCGGCAGAAATCGTGCGTAGTTTCGAGGTGTTCAGGGGGAGCGGGACGCCTCACGGGGCCCGTTCACGCAAAAGGGGAGAAAGCTCGCATGTCCATAATCGACACCGCAGCACCGCTGCACACCGCCCACCGTGACAATCACAGCCACCGTGACGTCAACGGCGGCTGGCTGCGCCCGGCGGTGTTCGGCGCCATGGACGGCCTCGTCTCCAACATCGCCCTGATGACCGGTGTCGCCGGCGGCGCCGTCGCCCCGCAGACCATCGTCATCACCGGCCTCGCCGGCCTGGCCGCCGGCGCCTTCTCGATGGCGGCCGGCGAATACACCTCCGTCGCCTCGCAGCGCGAGCTCGTCCTCGCCGAACTCGACGTGGAGCGCCAGCAGTTGCGCAAGCACCCCGTCGACGAGATGGAGGAGCTGGCCGAGCTGTACGTATCGCGCGGCGTCGAGCCGGCCCTCGCCCGCGAGGTCGCGATGCAGCTGTCGCGCGACCCCGAGCAGGCGCTGGAGATCCACGCCCGCGAGGAGCTGGGGATCGACCCCGACGACCTGCCCTCGCCGCTCGTCGCCGCCGCGTCGTCGTTCACCTCGTTCGCGCTGGGCGCGCTGCTCCCCGTACTGCCGTACCTGCTGGGCGCGACCGCCCTGTGGCCCGCGGTGCTGCTGGCGCTGGTCGGCCTCTTCGCCTGCGGGGCGGTCGTCGCCCGGGTCACCGCCCGGTCGTGGTGGTACAGCGGACTGCGCCAGCTCGTCCTGGGTGGCGCGGCCGCCGGTGTGACGTACATCCTGGGAACCTGGATCGGCGGCGCCGTAGGCTAACCGGCGCAGGAGTGAGACACTATGCAGAGCGCAACATAAGTAGTTCGTTACCCGGCGGTTTCGACCGTGTCACCGCCGGGCATCAGACCAGGGCCCTCCCGACTCTCGCCGGGGAGGTACCCCCTGCGGGCAATGAGGCCCGTCCAGCACCTTTCCGGGTCCTTTGCCCCCCTTTTTTCGATCGCTGACGACCGTAAAACGGCAGCGAAGGTCCCGTTTCCGCTTCGCGCAGTGTCCGCATGCTGGAATGACATATCCGCTTCTCGGGATTGCCGTCATCATGTAACCTGCACGAAATTTCGCAGAGGGCCAACGTCGTCCCTCGGCAATGCACATATGCCGCTACGACGACGGGAGAGCCGATGCGTTCCGCATCCACGCACTCCGCGACCGGCCTCAGCACCACCGCCTGGTCGCCCATGGACGGTCGCCCCGCCCCCCAGGGCATGTACGACCCGCGCAACGAGCACGACGCCTGCGGCGTCGGCTTTGTGGCCAACCTCAGCGGCGAGGCCAGCCACACGCTGGTCGAGCAGGCGCTGACCGTATTGCGGAACCTCGAGCACCGCGGCGCCACCGGATCCGAGCCCGACTCGGGCGACGGCGCCGGAATCCTGTCCCAGGTCCCGGACGCGTTCCTGCGCGAGGTCGCCGGATTCGAGCTCCCCGAGGCCGGCGCGTACGCCGTCGGCATCGCCTTCCTCCCCGCCGACGGCACCGCACAGGCCGTCGCCGTGGAGCAGATCGAGGCCATCGCCGCCGAGGAGGACCTCACGGTCCTCGGCTGGCGCGAGGTCCCGGTCAGCCCGGACCTGCTCGGCAACGGCGCCCGCGCCACCATGCCGGCCTTCTCGCAGCTCTTCGTGAGCAACGGCAGCACCGGCATCGAGCTGGACCGCAAGGCGTTCGTGCTGCGCAAGCGCGCCGAGCGCGAGGCCGGCGTCTACTTCCCGTCGCTCTCCGCGCGCACCATCGTCTACAAGGGCATGCTGACCACCGGCCAGCTGGAGCCCTTCTTCCCGGACCTCTCCGACCGCCGCTTCGCCTCGACGCTCGCGCTGGTCCACTCCCGGTTCTCGACGAACACCTTCCCGTCCTGGCCGCTCGCCCACCCGTACCGCTTCGTCGCGCACAACGGCGAGATCAACACGGTCAAGGGCAACCGGAACTGGATGAAGGCCCGCGAGTCCCAGCTGGCCTCCGGCGTCTTCGGCGAGGGCTCCCTGGACCGGATCTTCCCGATCTGCACCCCGGACGCCTCCGACTCGGCCTCCTTCGACGAGGTCCTGGAGCTGCTCCACCTCGGCGGCCGCTCGCTCCCGCACAGCGTGCTGATGATGATCCCGGAGGCGTGGGAGAACCACACCTCCATGGACCCGGCCCTGCGCGCCTTCTACCAGTACCACTCCACGCTGATGGAGCCCTGGGACGGCCCGGCCTGCGTCACCTTCACCGACGGCACCCAGGTCGGCGCGGTCCTCGACCGCAACGGTCTGCGCCCCGGCCGCTACTGGGTCACCGACGACGGCCTCGTCGTCCTCGGCTCCGAGGTCGGCGTGCTCGACATCGACCCGGCCAAGGTCGTCCGCAAGGGCCGCCTCCAGCCCGGCAAGATGTTCCTCGTCGACACCGCCCAGAAGCGGATCGTCGAGGACGACGAGATCAAGGCCGGCCTCGCCGCGGCCGCCCCGTACGCCGAATGGCTGGAGACGGGCGAGATCGAGCTGACGGACCTGCCCGAGCGCGAGCACATCGTGCACACCCACGCCTCGGTCACCCGCCGCCAGCAGACCTTCGGCTACACCGAGGAAGAGCTGCGCGTCATCCTCGCGCCGATGGCCCGTACCGGCGGCGAGCCGCTCGGCTCCATGGGCACGGACTCCCCGATCGCGGCCCTCTCCGAGCGCCCCCGGCTGCTCTTCGACTACTTCACGCAGCTGTTCGCGCAGGTCACCAACCCGCCGCTGGACGCCATCCGCGAGGAGCTCGTCACCTCGCTGCTGTCCTCGCTGGGCCCGCAGGGCAACCTGCTGGAGCCGACCGCCGCGTCCTGCCGCAGCGTCACCCTGCCCTTCCCGGTGATCGACAACGACGAGCTCGCCAAGCTCATCCACGTCAACGCCGACGGCGACATGCCGGGCATGAAGGCCGCCACCCTCTCGGGCCTCTACCGGGTCTCCGGCGGCGGCGAGTCGCTGGCCGCCCGCCTGGAGGAGATCCGCGGCGAGGTCGACGCGGCCATCGCCAACGGCGCCCACCTCATCGTCCTCTCGGACCGCCACTCGGACGCCGAGCACGCGCCGATCCCGTCGCTGCTGCTCACCTCCGCCGTGCACCACCACCTCATCGCCACCAAGCAGCGCACCCAGGTGGGCCTGCTCGTCGAGGCCGGCGACGTCCGCGAGGTCCACCACGTCGCGCTGCTCATCGGCTACGGCGCCGCCGCGGTCAACCCGTACCTCGCCATGGAGTCCGTCGAGGACCTGCTGCGCGCCGGTACCTTCCTGTCCGGCCTGGAGCCGGAGCAGGCCATCAAGAACCTGATCTACGCGCTCGGCAAGGGCGTCCTGAAGGTCATGTCCAAGATGGGCATCTCCACCGTCGCCTCCTACCGCGGCGCCCAGGTCTTCGAGGCCGTCGGCCTGAACGAGGAGTTCGTCGCCTCGTACTTCGAGGGCACCGCCACCAAGATCGGCGGCGCCGGCCTGGACGTCATCGCCAAGGAGGTGGCCGCCCGCCACGCCAAGGCGTACCCGGCCTCCGGCATCGCGGCCACGCACCGCGCGCTGGAGATCGGCGGCGAGTACCAGTGGCGCCGCGAGGGCGAGCCGCACCTGTTCGACCCGGAGACGGTCTTCCGCCTCCAGCACGCCACCCGCAACCGCCGGTACGACATCTTCAAGAAGTACACCGAGCGGGTGAACGAGCAGTCCGAGCGCCTGATGACGCTCCGCGGCCTGTTCGGCTTCAAGGGTGCCGAGGAGGGTGGCCGCCCGTCGATCTCCGTCGACGAGGTCGAGTCGGTCGCCGACATCGTCAAGCGCTTCTCCACCGGCGCCATGTCGTACGGCTCCATCTCGCGCGAGGCGCACGAGACCCTCGCCATCGCCATGAACCAGCTGGGCGGCAAGTCCAACACCGGTGAGGGCGGCGAGGACCCGGACCGCCTCTACGACCCGGCGCGCCGCTCCTCCATCAAGCAGGTCGCTTCCGGCCGCTTCGGCGTGACGAGCGAGTACCTGGTCAACGCGGACGACATCCAGATCAAGATGGCGCAGGGCGC
This sequence comes from Streptomyces sp. NBC_01551, assembly GCF_026339935.1. Classification (NCBI taxonomy): domain Bacteria; kingdom Bacillati; phylum Actinomycetota; class Actinomycetes; order Kitasatosporales; family Streptomycetaceae; genus Streptomyces; species Streptomyces sp. NBC_01551. The sequence goes on along the minus strand of NZ_JAPEPX010000001.1, from coordinate 1,489,966 downwards.
CAAGCCCGGCGAGGGCGGCCAGCTGCCCGGCCACAAGGTCTACCCGTGGGTCGCCAAGACCCGGCACTCCACCCCGGGCGTCGGCCTGATCTCCCCGCCGCCGCACCACGACATCTACTCCATCGAGGACCTGGCTCAGCTGATCCACGACCTCAAGAACGCCAACCCGGTCGCCCGCATCCACGTGAAGCTGGTCTCCGAGGTCGGCGTCGGCACGGTCGCCGCCGGTGTCTCCAAGGCCCACGCGGACGTCGTCCTCATCTCCGGCCACGACGGCGGTACGGGCGCCTCCCCGCTGACCTCGCTCAAGCACGCCGGCGGTCCCTGGGAGCTCGGCCTCGCCGAGACCCAGCAGACCCTGCTGCTCAACGGGTTGCGCGACCGCATCGTGGTCCAGACGGACGGCCAGCTCAAGACCGGCCGCGACGTCGTCATCGCCGCGCTGCTCGGCGCCGAGGAGTTCGGTTTCGCGACCGCGCCGCTCGTCGTCTCCGGCTGCGTCATGATGCGCGTCTGCCACCTGGACACCTGCCCGGTCGGCATCGCCACCCAGAACCCGGTGCTGCGCGAGCGGTTCTCCGGCGAGCCCGAGTTCGTCGTGAACTTCTTCGAGTTCATCGCGGAGGAGGTCCGCGAGATCCTCGCCGAGCTGGGCTTCCGTACGATCGAGGAGGCCGTCGGCCACGCCGAGCTCCTCGACACCAGCAAGGCCGTCACGCACTGGAAGGCGCAGGGCCTCGACCTGGAGCCCCTCTTCTACGTGCCCGAGCTGCCCGAGGGTGCGGTCCGCCACGCCCTCATCGAGCAGGACCACGGCCTGGAGAAGGCGCTCGACAACGAGCTCATCGAGCTCGCCGCCGACGCGCTGAACGCCGACTCCGCCGAGACGGCCCAGCCGGTCCGCGCCCAGGTCGCCATCCGGAACATCAACCGGACCGTCGGCACCATGCTCGGCCACCAGGTCACGAAGAAGTTCGGCGGCGCGGGCCTGCCCGCCAACACCATCGACCTGACCTTCACGGGCAGCGCCGGCCAGTCCTTCGGCGCCTTCCTGCCGCGCGGCATCACGCTGCGCCTGGAGGGCGACGCCAACGACTACGTCGGCAAGGGCCTCTCCGGTGGCCGCATCGTGGTCCGCCCGGACCGCGGAGCCGACCACCTCGCCGAATACTCCACCATCGCCGGCAACACCATCGGCTACGGCGCGACCGGCGGCGAGATGTTCCTGCGCGGCCGCACCGGCGAGCGCTTCTGCGTCCGCAACTCCGGCGCGCTGGTCGTCTCGGAGGGCGTGGGCGACCACGGCTGCGAGTACATGACCGGTGGCCAGGCGGTCGTCCTGGGCGAGACGGGCCGCAACTTCGCGGCCGGCATGTCGGGTGGCGTCGCGTACGTCATCGACCTCGACCCGCGCCAGGTCAACGTCGGCAACGCGGGGGCCGTCGAAGCCCTCTCCGACACCGACAAGCAGTGGCTGCACGATGTGGTGCGCCGCCACGAGGAGGAGACCGGCTCGACCGTGGCCGCGAAGCTCCTGGCTGACTGGTCCGTCTCGGTGGACCGCTTCAGCAAGATCATCCCGACCACGTACAAGGCAGTGCTCGCCGCCAAGGACGCCGCCGAGCTGGCCGGACTCTCCGAGTCCGAGACCACGGAGAAGATGATGGAGGCGGCGACCCATGGCTGACCCGAAGGGCTTCCTCACCACCCAGCGCGAGACCGCCTGCTCCCGTCCGGTCGCCGAGCGGCTGGGGGACTGGAACGAGGTCTACGTTCCGGGCTCGCTGCTCCCGATCATCAGCAAGCAGGCCGGCCGCTGCATGGACTGCGGCATCCCGTTCTGCCACAACGGGTGCCCGCTCGGGAACCTGATCCCGGAGTGGAACGACTTCGCGTACCGCGAGGACTGGTCCGCGGCCTCCGAGCGCCTGCACGCGACGAACAACTTCCCGGAGTTCACCGGGCGGCTGTGCCCGGCTCCCTGTGAGTCGGCGTGCGTGCTCGGCATCAACCAGCCGGCCGTCACGATCAAGAACGTCGAAGTCTCGATCATCGACAAGGCCTGGGACAACGGCAACGTCACCCCGCAGCCGCCGGAGCGGCTGTCCGGCAAGACGGCCGCCGTCATCGGCTCGGGCCCGGCCGGTCTGGCCGCCGCCCAGCAGCTGACCCGGGCCGGCCACACCGTGGTGGTGTACGAGCGCGCCGACCGCATCGGCGGTCTGCTGCGCTACGGCATCCCCGAGTTCAAGATGGAGAAGGTGCACATCAACCGCCGCATCGAGCAGATGCGCGCGGAGGGCACCAAGTTCCGCACCGGCATCGAGATCGGCCGTGACCTGTCCGCGACCGACCTGCGCAAGCGGTTCGACGCGGTCGTCATCGCGGCCGGCGCCACGGTCTCCCGCGACCTGCCGGTCCCGGGCCGCGACCTGGGCGGCATCCACTTCGCGATGGAGTACCTGCCCCTGGCCAACAAGGTCCAGGAAGGCGACTTCATGACCCCGCCGATCACGGCGGAGGGCAAGCACGTGGTCGTCATCGGCGGCGGCGACACCGGCGCGGACTGCGTGGGCACCGCCCACCGCCAGGGCGCGGCCTCGGTCACGCAGCTGGAGATCATGCCCCGCCCGTCGGAGGACCGGCCCGCCGGCCAGCCCTGGCCGACGTTCCCCATGCTGTACAAGGTCACCTCGGCCCACGAGGAGGGCGGCGAGCGGATCTACTCCGTCTCCACCACCCACTTCGAGGGCGACGAGGACGGCAACGTCCAGGCCCTGCACCTGGTCGAGGTCGCCTTCGAGGACGGCAAGCTGGTCCAGAAGCCCGGCACCGAGCGGGTCCTCCCGGCCCAGCTGGTCACCCTGGCGATGGGCTTCACCGGCACCGACCAGGCCAACGGCCTGGTGGAGCAGTTCGGCCTGGAGCTGGACGCGCGCGGCAACATCGACCGCGACGCGTCGTACGCGACCAACGTGGACGGCGTCTTCGTCGCCGGCGACGCGGGCCGCGGCCAGTCGCTCATCGTCTGGGCCATCGCGGAAGGCCGCTCGGCCGCCCGCGGCGTGGACCGCTTCCTGACCGGCACCAGTGCCCTCCCGTACCCGGTCAAGCCGACGGACCGCTCCCTGATGGTGTAACCGTCGCCCCTCCCGCCGCCCCCACGGCGGCGGGAGACCCCTCATGCGGTCCGCACAACGGTGTGCGGCACTCCGACACAGCGCCCGTCATGTCCCCGACCAGGGATGACGGGCGTTGTGGCGTGTGTGGGGTCAGGTCTCGGGCGTGAACTCGTACCGCAGCTCGTAGAGGTGCCCGGCCTTGACCATGACGGTGGCCTCGACGGGGCGCCCGGCGTCGGTGAACACCGTACGGAGCGTGCGCAGGACCGGCAGGTCGCTGGGCAGCCGCAGCGCCTGGCACTGCTCCTGCGTCGGGACACGGGCGGAGACCCGGTCGACGCTCAGCCGGGGAGGGAAACCCAGTTCCGTGAGGAGGGTGGGCGTGCCGCCCTTGATCCTCCGGGCCTCGGCCAGGGCCGTACCGCGGGCGATCGCCAGCGGGTAGTAGGAGCAGACGAGTTCGGCGGGTTCGTCGTCGATGCGCAGGAGCTGTCGGCGCAGCAGCGCGGGCTCCGCCTCGTGGAGGCCGAGCGCCGCGGCCACATCGGCGGGTGGAGCCACCTCGCCCACTTCCAGCAGGGCGCTGTGAGCCGTGGTGCCGTGACCGGCCGCGTTCGCCAGCCAGGGGTACGCCGCACCGGTGGGCGCCGCTGTGAGGGAGCCCGCCGGTGCGATGGTCCGCTGCCGGTTCTCGCGGACGGTCACGGCCGCACCCGCGCGCCCGATGACGAGCCGCTCGTCCTTGAGGAGCTGCAACGCCTTCTGCACGGTTGCGCTCGACGCGTCGAACCTGGCCTTCAGGTGCGTGGTGGAGGGGAGCTTCGCGCCCGGTGCGAGGTCACCGCTCATGATCTCGTCCCGCAGGTCGGCGGCGATGCGCGCGTGCAGCGACCGGCGGTCGGGCATGGAGTCGTCCGTGGTCGGCACGGTCATCCGATCCTGATCTCGTACCGCAACTGCTGGCGTGCCGCCGGCATGACCATCACGTCCGCCTGGATGGGACGGTCTTCCTCGTCCAGGGTGACACGGGAGATCTCCAGGACGGGTTCGCCCGGCCCGGTGCGCAGCTGATCGCGCTCGTCCGCCGATGGCATGCGGGCCGCCACCTTCTCGACCGCCCGCACGCCGACGTGGCCGAGCTCGGCCAGGAGGGTCACCGCGCCACCGCGGATCTTGCCGGTCGCCGCGAGGCGGGTGCCGGAGGCGATCGAGGAGGGGTAGTAGGTGTCCGTCAACTCCACCGGAATGTCGTCGAGTTCGATGACCCGTCGGCGGACGACGACGCTCTCGCCGACCGCTGTCCGCAGCATCTGCGCGACTTCGGCCGAGGCGGCTCGCTCGCCCGCGTACAGAATCCGCTGCCCGCCGCTGCGGCCGCGAGCCCTGGTCTCGCTGGTCCACGCGTCGGACTCCCCCGTGGCGCGGGGCGTCAGGTAGGGCATCGACGTGCTGGTCCACTCGCCGCTGCCCATGTCGTCCTCCCGTGCCGCTGGTTGGTGTCGGGTCCAACGGTATGCGACGGGGCGCCTGGTCCCCAGTCCCTAACCTTGCTGGTTTTTCCGAATAGCGATACGGTCTGTGCGGCATCGGAAGCTCAGCGTCAAGGCGGTGGGGCGTCATGTCCCTGTCTCGGCAACAGCGGTTTCCCCGGGCGCGCGTCTCCGTACGTGCGGCCCGTCAGTTCGTCGGCGACACACTCGGGGAGTGGGGGTCCGGCGACCGCCGGGACGACATACGCCTGTGCGCCTCGGAGCTCGCGGCGAACGCCGTGTTGCACGGGGCCCCGCTGGGCCGGGAGTTCTCGGTCCGGCTCGTTCGGGCAGCAGGTGCCGTGAGCATCGAAGTCCGGGACACAGGTCCTGACATGCCGAAGGAACGTCGGCCCGGGCCCGAAGAGTTCTGCGGTCGGGGCCTGTGGCTGGTCAAGGAACTGGCAGACGAGTTCGGGGTCCGGGACGAAGCGGTGGGCAAGACGGTGTGGGCGCGGTTCAAGGTGGCGGGGGCCTGAGGGGAAGCCCCCCGCGCCGCGCACAGCGCCCGTCATGTCCCCGACCAGGGATGACGGGCACTGTGGCGTGTCACGGCAGGTGGCGGGCCGTCAGGGCGGCCAGGGCGGAGCGGGTGGTGACGCCCGTCTTGCGGAAGATGTGGGACAGGTGGGTGTCGACCGTGCGCGGGCTCAGGTAGAGGCGGGCCGCGATGGCCGGGGTGGTGAGGCCCTCGGCGACCAGGGCCGCGATCTCGTGCTCGCGCGGGGTGAGGCCCGGTACGCGGGGCGGGGGAGCGGGCGGGAGGAGGAGGTCCGCGAGGCCCGTCAGGAGCAGGGCGCCGCCCGTTTCGGCCAGGCGGCGGCCGCGCCGCCACATGGTGGCCGCCGTCGCGGAGTCGCCCGCCTCCGCCGTCAGGGACGCGCCGATCAGCAGGGACTGCGCCTCCCACAGGGCCGCGCCCGAGCGGCCCGCCTCGTCGGCCGCCCGCGCGAACCGCTCCGCCGCCGCGGCCGGGCGGCCCGAGCCCGCCAGTACCTGCCCCGCGCACCGCAGCGCCGCCGCCCGCTGGACGGGCAGGCCGAGCCGCTCCGCGTCCCGCCCGGCGAGGGCGGCCCACTCCTCGGCCTCGGCCAGGTCCCCCGTCGTGACGGCGGCGGTGACCAGGGCCTCCAGGAACAGCGGCCGCATGGACGGCTGGAGCCCCGCAAGGTCCGGGCCGCCGGCCCGCAGCATCGCCGACCTGGCCCGCAGCGGATCGCCGCCGTGCAAGGCGGCGAAGCTCATGACGCACCACACCAGGGACGTCCACCAACTGGTCCGCGCCCCGGCTGCCGCGACCGCCTCCTCCGCCACGGCCAGCGCGCCGACGTCCCCCGGAGGCCGGGCCGCGATCAGCACCTGCGCCTTGTTCGCGAGGACCAGCCCGAGCAGTTCGTCGCTGCCGATGCCCCGCGCGATGCTCTCCGCCTCGTCCACCAGCTCCAGGGCCGAGGGTAGCCGGCACGCGTGCGTGTGGACGATCGCCTTGCACATCAGCAGGTGCGGCAGCAGGTGCAGCGGACCGCCGCGACGGGCGATGGCCAGCCCCCGATCGGCATGCCGCTCGGCGTCCTCGTAGCGCTCCAGGTAGAACTCCGCCCACCCCAGCCGGGCCAGCGGCTCGCACTGGTCCGCCAGATCCCGGTCCGCCAGCGCGTCCACGCACGCGGCCGCCCGGTCCGTCAGCTCCCGCGCCGCAGCCGTGTTCCCCTCGTACGCCTCCCCGAGCGCCGACACCGCCAGGGCCCCCGCCGCGGCCGGCTCGTTCCCCAGCGCCCGGGCCAGCTCGAACGTGCGCAGCACGTCCGCGCGTACCGCCGGATAGGGCGCGGCGTGCGGCGCGGACGAGCCCAACTCCAGGCCCAGGGCGACCGCGTCGGCCGGAGCGGGAGCGGGCCGACGCGACAGCTCCCGGCGCAGCAGCGCGGCCGAGGCCCGGTACTGGCCGAGGTGGCGCTCCATCGACGCGCACAGCGTGACGGCGGCCGCCCGCACCCCGCTGTCACCGTCGGCGGGGAGCCCGGCGATCACCTCGTGCAGCAGGTCCCGGCTCGCCCGCAACTCGCCGCACACGCTCAGCGCCCGCGCCCGCTTCAGCATCAGGTCCCGGCGGCGCGCCGCGTGGCCGGGGGCGTCCGGCAGCACCCGCAGCACCACCTCCAGCCAGTGGGCGCAGCTCGCCGGGGCCGTCGTCTCGGACTGCCCGGCCGCCTCCAGCAGTACGGCCGCCGGCTCCGGCTCCCAGCCGGTCAGCGCCCGCTCCACGTGGTGGGCCCGTACGGTCGCGGGCGCGCCCGCCTCGGCCAGCGCGGCGGCCGCCCGCCGGTGCAGCGCGACGCGCTGCCCGGGCCCGGTGTTCTCGTACACGACGGCCCGCAGCACCGGGTGGCGCAGCGACCAGCCCCCGCCCGGCAGCGGCCGGATCAGGTCGCGCCGGGCCAGGGTGCCGAGGTCCGCTTCGAGCCGCTCCGGGCCGCACGGCCCCGCGCCGGGGCCGGCCTCGGGTCCCGACTCGGGCGCGGTCTCGGGCGCGGGCTCGGTGAGCGCCAGCAGCAGCGGCGGCGTGGCCTGGTCGCCGAGGACCGCGACGGCCTCGGCGGTACGCCGCTCAGCGGCGCTCAGCGGCGTCAGTTCGTCGAGCAGCAGGGCGTCGAGCCCGCCCGGCGGGAGGGCCGGGCCGCTCTGGCCCTGGACCAGCGTCAGGAAGTACAGCGGGTTGCCCTCGCTGGCCGCGTACAGCCTGGCGGCCCGGCGGGGCGGCAGCCCGGGCGCGAGCCGCTCGACGCAGGCCCGCTCGGTCAGCGGCCCGAGGTCCAGGCGCAGCACGGCGCCCGTGTCCACCCCCCGGGTGAGCGCGGCGGAGAGCGACGGCGAGGTCTGCCGGTCGCGCCGGGCCGCGACGATGACCACCGGGGCGTGCAGGGGGTGGCGTACGAGATGGTCGAGGAGCTCCAGCGAGGCCGGATCCGCCCAGTGCAGATCGTCGAGGGCGATCAGCAGCCCGGCCCCCGTGCGCCCACCGAGCGCGGTGAGCAGCCGGGCGGTCGCGCGATGCGCCGCGAACCGGTCCGCCGGCCCCGCCGCCCCGGGGCCGGCGGGGCCGACGGGGTAGGCGGGGTCCGCCGGGCCGGCGGGGCCCGCCCCGGCCCCAGCGTCCCCGGCCCCAGCGTCCCCGGCCCCCGCGTCCCCGGCCCCCGCGTCCCCGGCCCCAGCGTCCCCGGCCCCCGCGTCCCCGGCCCCCGCGTCCCCCGCGCCCGCCGCCCATGCCGCCCACGCGTCCGCCGCGCCGAGGTCGCGCAGCAGCTCCGGGTCCAGGTCCGCGAACGCGTCGGCGAACACCCGGAACGGGATGTGCCGTTCGTACTCGGTGGCCCGCCCGCGCAACACGGTAAGCCCGCGCTCCCCGGCCCGCCCGCACACCTCGGTCAGCAGCCGGCTCTTGCCGATGCCCGCCGCGCCGGTCAGGTCGACGACGCCCGGCGGGCCTCCCGGCCCGTCGAGTACCGCGTCCAGCCGGTCCAGTTCCGCCTCCCGGCCGACCAGTGGAGTCCTGTCCGTCATGGCCCCTCCCCAGCTGTCCGGTACCCGCAACCGGCGCCGGGGATACGTAGGCGGTTCTACGGATGCCGCTGCCGGAGCCGGGCTGCCAGCATCGGAAGCAGTCCAGGCACTGCCCGAAGAGGAGGCCGCATGCGCCGATTACGTGGGCTGATCGTCCCGTTCCTGACCCTTCCCGTGCTCGCCCTCGCCGGCTGCGGGGGCGCGGGCCAGGTACGGACCGCACCGTCCGCGCCCGCCTCGCCGAGCCCGGTATCCCCGTCGCCGGACCCCGCGCCCGCCTCGTCACCGCCCCCCGCGCCCTCGCCCGGCAGCACGCGCAACCGGCTGTGCGTGCCCACGACGGGCATGACCACGGCCGACAGACTCGCCTACTTCAAGGACCTGAGCGACAGCGACCACGGCGCCTCCCCCGCGTTCTTCATGACCGACTCCGGGGTGTACCTCCTCGCCAAGGAGACGCAGCGACCCTGTGAGGCGGTCCGCTTCCAGCTCAGCTGGTTCCGGGTGGAGATGACCCGCGCCGGGGCCGGTTCGACGGCCCGCTACTCCTTCACCTACGCGCCGATCGAGTCCACCACCCTCTCGGCCGGACCGCGCGACGGCCGCGTCGTCGGCAGCGTGCCCCCGCCGCCGAAGGGCTGCTCCGGGACGCTCTCCGTGGTCTACGTCGGCGAGGAGATCACTGAGGAGGACCTGCCGGAAGGACTGAACATGCCGAGCGCCTCGTCCACCCTGGACTGGACGCTGGTGGAGCTCGACGCGGAACGGGTCCTGAGCGCCGTCTTCAAGCCGCCCGCGGGGGCCTCCTCCTGCTGACCGGGCGGGACCGGCGGCCGGTGCCCCGTGGGGGAGCGCACCGCCCGCCGGACCCGGCGGCGCGGCCGCCCGCCGCGACCGGGCCGGGGGCCGCCTCGCTCGTACGGGTGATGTGGGCCCGGAGGTTCCCCGATCCCGCGGGGCCGGCCGGGCGTTCCCTGGGCCGTACGGCCCATCTGCGGTGCATCGCGCCACAGTTGAGGGGCGTGACCGTCTGGTAACAGTGGGTCACATGCCCTCCCGAACGTTGCTCTCCTGTTTGCTGGGCGCCGCCTTGCTGGCGCCCGCCGTGCCCGCCGCCGTCGCCGACGGGCGGACCGTCGACTACCGGGGGCTGCGGCTCACGGTGCCCGACGGGTGGCGCGTCGTCGACCTCGACCGCCACCCCGACGCCTGCCTGCGCCTCGATCTGCCCTCCCTGTACCTCGGGCACGCCGGCACCCAGGCCGAGTGCACCGGCCGCGCCGTCCGCACCCGGGCCGACACCCTGCACCTGGAGCCCCTCGACGACGCCCCGCCGCGCGCCGACATCCCGACCGTCACCGTGGACGACCTGCGCGCGCTGCCCGGCGCCCGGGGCGACAGCCACGAGATGCGCTACGCCCTGCGCCGCTCCGGGGTGATGGCCACGCTCTCCTACGGGGCCGGCCCCGACGCCGTGCGGGACCTGCTCGCGCGGGCCCGCAGCACCGTAGCCGCCCCCGCCGGGCCGTCCCCGGCCGCCGCCGTGACCGCGGCGCTCGCGGGTCCCCGTAGCGCCCAGGAGTCCTTCACCGGCCAGGGCTTCGACACCTGCACCGCCCCCACCCAGCGCGCCATGGACACCTGGCGCGGCGCCTCCCCCTTCGGGGCGGTCGGCATCTACATCGGCGGCCGCGCCCGCGCCTGCGCCCAGCCCCGGCTCACGGCGAACTGGGTCCGCCGCCAGGTCGCCAACGGCTGGCACCTGATGCCGATCTGGGTGGGTCCGCAGCCCTGGCACAACGCCGCCACCGGCCTGTCCACCGATCCCTCCGAGGCCAACGAGCAGGGCAAGGAGGCGGCCGAGGGCGCCGTCTCGGCCGCCCGTTCCCTGGGCCTGGCCGAGGGCACGCTGCTCTACAACGACCTGGAGAACTACAGCGACCGCGCCACCTGGGACGCCCCGGTCGTCGCCTACCTCACCGCCTGGACGGTGCGGCTGCACGAGCTCGGCTTCCGCTCCGCCGCCTACGTCGCGGCGAGCTCGGGCGCCAAGGCGCTGAGCGCCCACCACCACCAGGCCCCGGACGCCATGCCCGACGTGCTGTGGGTGGCGGTCTGGAACGGCCGGTCCTCGGTCGCCGACACGGACATGGGGCTGCCCGCGGGGACGAAGCAGTGGGCCGGGCGGCGCCGGGCCCACCAGTACCGCGGCGACCACCACGCCACGTACGGCGACGTCACGCTCAACATCGACCGCAGCTGGCTGGACGTGGACCCCACCGTCCTCACCGTGCCGGGCGGGCCCGGCCCGATCGGCTAGCCCGCGCCGCTCAGCCGCCGGCCGGCTCCTCGCGCGGCGGCTCGTCGTCATTGCCCCGGCGCAGCGTGCGCACGCCGCCCGCCGGGGTCCACGAGCGCACCACCAGGTCGTCGCCGTCGATCCCGATACGGACGACCTCGGTCAGGTCGGCGTAGAAGAGGTGGAACGGATGCGGGGAGTCCGTCTCCTCCGCGTACCGGTGCAGCTCGGGCGGATCCACGATCTCCACCGCGCGACCGGAGATCCGTACGTCCCCGTCCGGCATCTCCTCGCCCTCGCCCGGGTTGGTGTGCAGCGCGAAGCGCGGGTCGCGCTGCAGGTCCCGCGCCTTCATCGAGCCCTGCATCATGCCGAGCCACAGCTCCCCGCCGCGGATGTCGACGTTCAGGCCGGTGACCCGGGGCGAGCCGTCCTTGCGCAGGGTGGCGAGGACCTGGTGCGGGTACTGCGCGAAACGGGCCTGGACGGCCGCGGCGAACTCCGGTTCCGCCTTCTCGAAGACGGCCCAGCTGGTGTGCGTCATACGTCCATCAAAGCGCGTGGCACCGGCCCCGGCCGGTCAGGCGCGCACGACGCCCGCCCCGCGCGCGGCCGCCAGCCACGACGGGAACTCCGAGACCAGGCGGTCGTACAGCTCGCCGTCCGGGACGCTGCGCGGGTCCTGCCCGGCGTGGAAGTAGCCCGCGTTGTCCACCACCCGTTCGCCCGGTACGGGCAGTTCGTCCAGGCGGCGCAGGAAGTCGAACTGGGAGCTGCGGGTGTTGCCGAAGCCGACGAACTGCCAGAACAGCGGCAGCCGGGCCGCCTTGCAGAGGTACTTCTGCGCCGCGAGCTTGTTGACGGGGCCGCCGTCGGTCTGAAAGACGACGAGGGCCGGGTCGGTCGTGCCCGAATCGAGGTAGTGGTCGATGACCGCGTCCATCGCCGCGTGGTAGGCCGTCTTGCCCATGTGGCCCAGCCGGGAGGCGATCTCGGTGACCCGTCCCGCGTGCCCGGCGAGGGAGACCTCCTCCACCGCGTCGACCTCGGTGGAGAAGAACACCACCGGTACGCGGCCGTCGTCGTCCAGGTGCGCGGACAGGCCCAGCACCTGGTCGGCGAGGGCCTGCACGCTGCCGTCCTGGTAGTACGGCCGCATCGACCCGGAGTAGTCCAGCACCAGGTAGACCGCCGCGCGGCCGCCCTCCAGGCCGTACTTTCGCAGGGAGACCCCGGCGCTCTTGTAGAGGCTCACCAGCGCCGGAGCCGTCTCTTCCACCTTGCGGAGGTCCATCGCGCTGCCCGTCATGGGCCGAGGGTACGTCAGCCCTCGTCGGCGCCGCCGTCGTTCGCGCGGCTCTGACCCTCCAGGGCGGCGAGGTCGTCGAGCATGGCCGCCGCGAGGTCGCGCTCGCAGGCGTAGTACCGCTCGGCCCACTTGAGGGTGACGGCCGGGTACGCCCAGGACGCCTCGTCCTTCACGCCCTCCGTGTCGGCCACCGCCTGGCGGCGCATGTCCTCCGCGAACTCCTGCTGCCGGGTGAGGACTTCGCGCATCTGCTCCGGCTCCAGCAGGTGCCCGAGCCACAGCCGCAGCATCGGCCCGTGCTTGAGTACGGGCGGGTCGACCGGGGTCTCGCGGGCCCATTCCCGTACGGCGGCCAGACCCGGGTCGGTTATCCGGTAGACCCGCTTGTCGCGGGCGCCGCTCTCCTGGGCGACCATCCGCGAGGAGGCGTAGCCGGCCTTCTCCAGGCGCTTGAGCTCGCTGTAGATCTGGCTGAAGGAGGGGCTCCAGTAGAAGAAGCGCAGCGACCAGTCCGACCACTTCTTCAGGTCGTAGCCGGAGAGCTCCTCCCCGAAGGAGAGCAGTCCGAGCACCGCCCAGCTGGTCGCCGGGAGCGTGCGCCTGTTCGTCTCGTCTGCCACGCAGCGCAGTCTACGACCGGCCGACCGGCCGCCGAGGCGCCGTTCCCTTCCTCCGGATATGACTGCTAGAAATATTCCTGTTCAAAACAACCCCGGAGGTCTGAGCGTGATCTCACTGGACGGAAAAGTCGTCGTCATCACCGGAGCCGGGCGCGGCCAGGGCGCGGCCGAGGCCCGGCTGTGCGCGGAGGCCGGCGCGCGGGTCGTCGTCACCGACATCCGGGAGGAGGAGGGCCGGGCGGTCGCGGCCGAACTCGGCGCGCAGGGTGTGTACGTACGGCACGACGTGGCGGACGCGCGGAGCTGGGCCGGGGTGGTGCGGGAGGCGGTGTCGGCCTTCGGCACGGTCTCGGCACTGGTCAACAACGCGGCGCTGTGGCGGACGGCGCACGTGGAGGAGCAGACGGCCGAGGACTTCGAGGCGCTGCTACGGGTCAACCTGCTCGGGCCGTTCCTCGGCATCCAGGCGGTGGCCCCGGTGCTGAGGGCCGGCGGAGGCGGCTCGATCGTCAACATCTCCTCCACGGCCGGGCTGGTCGGCATCCCGGGCCACGCGGCGTACGGCTCCACCAAGTTCGCCCTGCGCGGCCTGACCCGCTCGGCGGCGCTGGACCTGGCGGGCGACGGGATCCGGGTGAACTCGGTGCACCCGGGCGCGATCGACACCCCGATGGTCGCGGAGGCGGTCGCGGGACGGGACTGGTCGCACGTGCCGCTGGGGCGGATGGGGCGGCCGGAGGAGGTGGGGCAGCTGGTGCTGTTCCTGTGCGCCGACGCGTCCGCGTACGTGACGGGGGCGGAGTTCGCGGTCGACGGGGGGATGACGGCGCGCTAGCGGTGCGGCCGGGCTCAAGGGGGTGGGCGGCCGGATTCGAACCGGCGTCCTCCTCCATGCTGTGTAGGCGCACTGCCTCTGTGCTACGACCCCACCCTTGTGATCAAGCCCAGGGCGTGCCGGGCATGATGTGCTCATGTCCATGTTGCTCCGCAACCTCCTCGTCCTGGCGGTGGAGTCCGGCGCCGCGTACCTCCTGCGGAGCCCGGACCCGGCGCCCTGGATCCCGGTCCTGCTGGCCGTCTTCGTCGTCGGCTCGGGCGTACTGCACGGCACGGACGCCGAGTTCGTGCCGCGCTTCCTGGTCGCGTTCGCGGCGGTGGGCGTGGCGTGGCTGGGCGCGATGGCCTGGGACGCGACCGATTCCGTGCCGGCGGCGGGTGTCGTGGCCCTGCTGGTGATCCAGACGGGCACCCTGATCCGGCACTCGCGGGGCGGCTAGGGTCTCCCCATGCCCGCAACTCCCATGACGACGACGCTGTGGCGCCCGACGGGGCCGGTGGAACTGGAGCTGGTCCAGCAGGCGGGTGGGGAGACGATCCTTGAGCTGTGGGTCCCGGCGGAGGAACTGCCCGAGTTCAACGCCCACATCGTGGGCCGCATCGAAGTGGTCCGGGAGTTCCACCCCTGACGTGGAGAGGGGCCCCCGAACCGTTGGATCCCGCCCCGTGATCGAAAAGAATGGCGGCGTGACCTCTACTCCCCGCGCACGGGCGCGGTCCTTCGATTCCGCAGCCGCGTTGTACGCCGCGTATCGGCCCGGGTACCCCGACGGGCTGTTCGACGCCGTCGAGGAGCTCACCGGGCGGCCGCTCGACGGGGCGCGGGTCGCGGACGTGGGGGCGGGGACCGGGATCGCGACCGGGCCGTTGCACGCCCGGGGGGCGCGGGTGGTCGCCGTCGAGCCGGGCGACGGGATGGCCGCCGAGTTCCGCCGGGCGCACCCCCGGATCCCGCTCGTCCGCGGTGACGGAGACCGGCTGCCGCTCGTCACCGGCGGGTTCGACCTCCTCACGTACGCCCAGGCCTGGCACTGGACCGACCCCGCCCGCTCGGTCCCCGAGGCCCGCCGCGTGCTGCGTCCCGGCGGCGCGCTCGCCATCTGGTGGAACGACATCGACGCGTCCGTCGGCTGGGTCGCCGATCAGGACGCCCGGCTCCGGGCCCTCTTCGACGACCCGGCCGACGGAGTCGGTTTCCGTACCCTTCCCCAGGGCATCGGCTCCGGCTTCACCACCCGCACCGTCGCCTGGTCCCGCCGCATCCCCCTCGACGACCACCTCGCCAACCTCGCCAGCCACTCCGCCTTCCTCCTCCTCGGCGAGCCCGGCACCAGCGCCTTCCTCCGGGCCGAGCGGGCCCGCCTGGCCCCCCTCTTCCCCGACGGGACGGTCGAGGAGCCCTACGTCGTCTCCCTCCACGTCGCCGTCCCCTAGGCAACGGCGCTACCGCCGAGCCGCCAGCACCGCGGCCCGGCAGGCCGCCGGGGTGCCCCACGCGTCCCGGAGCGGGCGGGCCTTGCGCAGCCACAGCGAGAGGTCCAGTTCCTCCGTGTAGCCGACCGCGCCGTGCAGCTGGAGCGCGGTCAGGGCCGCCGCGTACGCCGCCTCGCCCGTCGCGAGCTTCGCGGCCGCGATCTCGCCCGGGTCCAGGGACAGGGCCGCGGCGAAGAGCAGGGGGCGGGCGAACTCCAGCGCGAGGAGCGTGTCCGCCAGGCGGTGCTTGACCGCCTGGAAGGAGCCGATCGGGGTGCCGAACTGGGTGCGCTGCTTCGCGTACGCCACCGTTCGCGCCAGCAGCGCCTCCCCGGTGCCGAGGCACTGCGCCGCCGTCAGGAGCCGGGCCCAGCCGAGTGCCGTCCGCGCCGCCGCCGAGACCGCCGGGCCCGCCGCCAGCGCGGGGCCCGTAGCCGACGGAGCGGACAGCCGGCGCGCCGGGTCCAGGGAGGCGATCACCGCGCCGGCCTGCGCCAACCGCAGCTCCCCGGCCTCCGACACCGTCAGGCAGTACGTCGCCGCGTCCGCGTCGAGCGCGTACGGACTCCCGCCCGGCAGCGTCAGCGTGGCCACCGCCTCGCCGACCGCCAGCCCCGGCACGAAGCGTTTCGCCGCCTCCTCGTCCCCCAGCCGCCCCAGCAGCACGCACGCCGCCGCCGTCTCCACCACCGGCCCCGGCATCCCCGCCCGCCCCAGCTCCACGAACGCGACCGCCAGCTCCACCGGGAGCGGACCCGGCCCCGCGCCCCCGTACGCCTCGTCGGCCGCGAGCGCGAACAGGCCCGTCCGCGCCAGCCGCCCCCACACCGCCCGCCCCGGCCCGTGGTCCCCGGCCGACCAGGCCCGTACCGCCGCCGGCACCTGCGCCGCCGCCAGCAGCCCCCGCACGCTCCGCGCGAAGTCGCACTGCTCCTCCGTCAGCAGGAATCGCATCAGCGGCGCCCCTTCGGCAGGCCGAGCAGCCGCTCGGCGATGATGTCGCGCTGGATCTCGTTCGTGCCCGCGTAGATCGGCCCGGCCAGCGAGAACACCCACGGCTCCGCCCAGGCGCCCTCCGCCAGCTCCGCGTCCGCGCCCAGCAGGTCCAGCGCCGTCTCGTGCAGCGCGATGTCGTACTGCGACCAGAACACCTTGTTCAGGCTGGACTCCGCGCCGATGCTCTCGCCCGCCGCGAACCGGGACGCGTTCGCCCAGGTGAACAGCTCGTACGCGCGCGCCCCCACCACCGCGTCCGCCACCCGGTCGCGCAGCGCGGTGTCCGCCGGATCCCCGGCCGACCGCCACAGCGCGACCAGCCGGTCCGCGGCCGCCAGGAACCGCCCCGGCGAGCGGAGCGTCAGCCCCCGCTCGTTGCCCGTCGTCGACATCGCGATCCGCCAGCCCTGCCCCGGCTCCCCGATGACGTCCTCGTCCGGTACGAAGACCTCGTCCAGGAACAGCTCCGCGAAGGCCGGCTTCCCGTCGAGGCGCCCGATGGGCCGCACCGTCACCCCCGGCGCCCGCAGGTCGAACATCAGGTACGTCAGCCCCTGGTGCGGCTTCGCGGCCGCCGGGTCCGTGCGGAAGATCCCGAAGGCCCGGTCCGCGAACGCCGCCCGCGAGGACCAGGTCTTCTGCCCGGACAGCAGCCAGCCGCCCTCCGTGCGCACCGCCCGCGACGCCAGCGAGGCCAGGTCCGACCCCGACTCCGGCTCCGACCAGGCCTGCGCCCAGATCACCTCGCCGCTCGCCATCGACGGCAGCACCAGCGCCCGCTGCTGAGGCGTCGCGTGGTCGAACAGGGTCGGGGCCAGCAGGCTGATGCCGTTCTGCGAGACCCGTCCGGGCGCGCCCGCCGCCCAGTACTCCTCCTCGAAGACCAGCCAGCGCTCGATGTCCGCGCCCCGGCCCCCGTACTCCTCGGGCCAGGACACCGCCGACCAGCGGTCCGCGTGCAGCAGCGCCTCCCACTCCCGGTGCGCCGCGAAGCCCTCGGCCGTCTCCAGGGAGGGGAGGGGAGCAGCCGGGACGTGGCCGGCGAGCCAGGCGCGCGCCTCGGCTCGGAAGGCCTCCACCTCCGGTGCGTGGGTCAGGTCCATCAGCCGCTCGCCTCCGTCGCGGGGGCCCTCTCGCGGGTTCCCCGGCAGGTGTTCCCTAACAAGTGTTTGGTAGGTTAACGTACCGCCATGGGCATGAACACCCCCGACTACGTGCCGGGCCACGGGCTGCTCCAAGGCCGCACCGCCGTCATCACCGCCGCCGCCGGAGCCGGCATCGGCGGGGCCACCGCCCGCCGCTTCCTGGAGGAGGGCGCCCGCATCCTGATCAGCGATGCGCACGCCCGCCGGCTGAAGGAGAGCGAGGAGGCCCTCGCCGCCGAGTTCGGGGCGCGGCGGATCTCCTCCCTGCCCTGCGACGTGACGGACGAGGAGCAGGTCCGGGCCCTGTTCGCGCGCGCCGAGCAGACCCACGGCGGCCTGGACGTCGTCGTCAACAACGCCGGACTCGGCGGCACCGCCGCCCTCGTCGACATGACCGACGAGCAGTGGGGCCGGGTCCTCGACGTCACCCTGAACGGCACCTTCCGCTGCACCCGCGCCGCCCTGCGGTCCTTCCACGCCACCGGCCGCCGCGGCGTCGTCGTCAACAACGCCTCCGTCGTCGGCTGGCGCGCCCAGACGGGCCAGGCCCACTACGCCGCCGCCAAGGCCGGGGTGATGGCCCTGACCCGCTGCGCGGCACTGGAGGCCGCCGGGTTCGGCGTACGGATCAACGCGGTCGCCCCGAGCCTGGCCATGCACCCGCACCTGGTGAAGGTCACCAGCGAGGAGCTGCTGGCCGAGCTGACGGCCCGCGAGGCCTTCGGCCGGTACGCCGAGCCCTGGGAGGTCGCCAACGTCATCGTGTTCCTGGCCAGCGGCTACTCGTCGTACATGACGGGCGAGACCGTTTCGGTCAGCAGCCAGCACGCGTAGGCACAGAATGGGCGCGTGCCAACGAACAAGAAGAAAACCCAGGTGACGGCCTCCCCCGAGCGCCGCCGCGAACTCCTTGCCGTCGCCGCCGAGGTCTTCGCCGCGCAGGGCTACAACGCCACCACCGTCCGCAAGATCGCCGACGCCGCCGGGATGCTCGCCGGCAGCCTGTACTACCACTTCGATTCCAAGGAATCGATGCTCGACGAGATCCTCTCGGCCTTCCTGACCGAGCTGTGGGAGGGGTACGACACCGTCCTCGCCGCCGGTCTCGGCCCCCGGGAGACCATCGAGGCCCTCGTCACCGAATCGTTCCGGGAGATCGACCGGCACCGCGCCGCCGTCGCGATCTACCAGAAGGAGTCCCGGCACCTGTCCGCGCAGCCCCGCTTCCACTACCTCTCCGACTCGCAGCAGAAGTTCGAGAAGGCCTGGCTGGGGACGCTGGAGCGGGGGGTCGCCGCCAAGGTCTTCCGGGCCGACCTGGACATCCGCCTCACCTACCGCTTCGTGCGCGACACGGTGTGGGTCGCGGCGTCCTGGTACCGGCCGGGCGGACAGCACAGCCCCGAGGAGATCGCCCGGCAGTACCTGTCGATGGTGCTGGACGGGATCGCCGTACGCAGCTGACCCGACCGATCTGAGGAGTCCCGATGCCCGAGGCCTACATAGTCGACGCGGTACGCACCCCCGTGGGCCGCCGGGGCGGCGGCCTGTCCCGCGTCCACCCCGCCGACCTCGGGGCACACGTCCTGGGAGCCCTCGTCGCCCGCTCCGGGGTGGACCCGGCCGCGGTGGAGGACGTCGTCTTCGGCTGCCTGGACACCGTCGGCCCGCAGGCCGGCGACATCGCGCGCACCGCGTGGCTGGCGGCCGGGCTGCCCGAGGAGGTGCCGGGAGTCACCGTCGACCGGCAGTGCGGCTCCTCCCAGCAGGCCGTGCACTTCGCCGCCCAGGGCGTCCTCTCCGGGACGCAGGACCTGGTCGTCGCGGGCGGGACGCAGAACATGTCGATGATCCCGATCGCCTTCGCCTCCCGGCAGGCGGCCGAGCCGCTCGGCCTCACCGAGGGGCCCTACGCCGGATCCGAGGGCTGGCGCGCCCGCTACGGGGACGCGCCCGTCAACCAGTTCCACGGCGCGCAGCTCATCGCCGCGAAGTGGGGCATCAGCCGGCGCGACATGGAGGAGTTCGCGCTGCGCTCGCACCAGAGGGCGGTCAGGGCGATCGACGAGGGCCGTTTCGGCCGCGAGACCGTCGCGTACGGGGACGTGACCGTCGACGAGGGGCCCCGCCGGGACACGACCCTGGAGAAGATGGCGGGCCTGCGGCCCGTCGTGGAGGGCGGCACCATCACCGCGGCCGTCTCCTCGCAGGTCTCCGACGGGGCGGCGGCGATGCTGATCGCCTCCGAGCGGGCGGTACGGGAGCACGGGCTGACCCCCAGGGCCCGCATCCACCACCTGTCGGTACGGGGCGAGGACCCGATCCGGATGCTGTCCGCGCCGATCCCCGCGACGGCGTACGCCCTGAAGAAGACCGGCATGTCCCTGGCCGACATCGACCTCGTCGAGATCAACGAGGCGTTCGCCCCGGTCGTCCTGGCCTGGCTGAAGGAGACGGGCGCGGACCCGGAGCGGGTCAACGTCAACGGCGGCGCCATCGCCCTGGGCCACCCCCTGGGAGCGACCGGCGTCAAGCTGATGACCACCCTGCTGCACGAGCTGGAGCGCACGGGCGGGCGCTACGGCCTCCAGACCATGTGCGAGGGCGGCGGCCAGGCCAACGTGACGATCATCGAACGGCTCTAGGCGGCGTCCGGCCGGGGCCCGCCCCGCCCGGGGGACGCAGGTCACACGGGCGGGGCGGCACGCCGGACGGGTGTGTGCTAGCTTTGGGGAGTTGCAGTTGTGGTACCCATGAACTTTATGTGCGCCTGACGGGAATGCTCCGACAGGCGCTTTAATTGTTTTTACCGGAGTCTCCGGATGGGGCCCTTGCCGCCTATTCAGGAGATTCAAAATGGCACTTGGCACCGTGAAGTGGTTCAACTCGGAAAAGGGCTTCGGCTTCATCGAGCAGGACGGTGGCGGTCCGGACGTGTTCGCCCACTACTCGAACATCGCCACCCAGGGCTTCCGTGAGCTCCAGGAGGGCCAGCGCGTGTCCTTCGACGTGACGCAGGGCCAGAAGGGCCCCCAGGCGGAGAACATCGTCCCCGCCTAATTTCTTCAGCATGCCGGGGTCCGCACCGCGAGGTGCGGGCCCCGGCTTGTCTGCTGTTCCGACTTGCTTTGCTTTGTTTTACCTGCCGGTTTCAGGAGGGCTTTCTCGCATGACCAGCTCCAGCTCCGCACGACCCAGCCGCCGCCCCACCCGGGGTCGAGGTGCGGCCCAGGGGCGTCCGAAGACTGGCGCGGGACGGCAGAAGTCCGCGCCCGTTGCCCGGCCCCAGGAATTCACCATGCCCGAACCGCTGACCCCGGCGCTCCCGCCGGTCGCCGCGTTCGAGGACATGGACATGCCCGAGGCGCTGCTGAAGACCCTCGCCGCCCAGGGCGTCACCGAGCCGTTCCCGATCCAGGCCGCCACGCTGCCGAACTCGCTCGCCGGCCGTGACCTGCTCGGCCGCGGCCGCACCGGCTCCGGCAAGACCCTGGCCTTCGGCCTGGCCCTGCTGGCCCGCACCGCCGGGCACCGCGCCCAGCCCAAGCAGCCGCTCGCGCTGGTCCTCGTACCGACGCGCGAACTCGCGCAGCAGGTCACCGACGCCCTCGCCCCGTACGCCACGGCCGTCAACCTGCGCATCGCGACCGTCGTCGGCGGCATGTCGATCAACCGGCAGTCCGGGGCCCTGCGCCGCGGCGCCGAGGTGCTCGTCGCCACCCCCGGCCGCCTCAAGGACCTCATCGACCGCGGTGACGCCGACCTCTCGCAGGTCGCCATCACGGTCCTCGACGAGGCCGACCAGATGACCGACATGGGCTTCATGCCGCAGGTCACCGCCCTGCTCAAGCAGGTCCGGCCCGAGGGCCAGACCATGCTGTTCTCGGCGACCCTCGACAAGAACATCGACAAGCTCGTCAAGATGTTCCTGCACGACCCGGTCGGCCACTCCGTCGACCCGTCGGCCGGCGCGGTCACCACCATGGAGCACCACGTCCTGTACGTCATGGACGAGACCGACAAGAAGGCCGTGGCCACGCGCATAGCCGCTCGCGACGGCCGGGTGATCATGTTCGTCGACACCAAGCGCGGCGTCGACCGCATGGTCAAGAAGCTCCTCGCGGACGGCGTCCGCGCCTCCGGCCTGCACGGCGGGCGCTCCCAGCCGCAGCGCAACCGGACCCTGGACTGGTTCAAGACGGGCGAGGTCACCGCGCTGATCGCCACCAACGTGGCCGCGCGCGGCATCCACATCGACGACCTCGACCTCGTCGTCAACGTGGACCCGCCGACCGACCACAAGGACTACCTGCACCGCGGCGGCCGCACCGCCCGCGCCGGCGAGTCCGGCAGCGTGGTCACCCTGGTCCTGCCCGACCAGCGCCGCGAGATGACCCGCCTGATGTCGGACGCCGGCATCTCCCCGCGCACCGCGCAGATCAAGTCCTCCGACGAGGAGCTGTCCCGCCTCACCGGCGCCAAGGAGCCCTCGGGCATCCCGGTCGTGCTGGAGGTCCCGCAGCCGACGCAGCCCAAGGCGCGCTCCGGTTCCGGCTCCGGCCGGTCCGGCTCCGGTTCCGGCGGCGCCCGCCGTCGCTCCGGTGGCGGCCAGGGCGGCGCCCAGGGCGGCGCGGCCGCTTCCGCCGGTACGGGCGAGGGCCGGCCGCGCCGGGCCCGCTCCGCCGGCGGTCAGGGCGGCGGCGGCCAGAGCGGTGCGCGCGGCCAGGGCGGCCAGTCCGGCGCCCGCGGCCAGGGCGGCGCCCAGGGCGGGGCCCGCTCCGGCGGCGCTCCGGCGGCGGCCCGCCGTCGCTCCGGTGGCGGCCGCTCCGCCGCGGGGCGCGCCAGTTCCTGACGCCTGACGGCTTGAGAGCACACGCCGGTACGCCGGGCAGCGCCACCTGCGCTGCCCGGCGTACCGCTGTCCGGGCCCGTTACCCGACCAGCTTGGACTGGAGCTTCGCCAGCGTCCGCAGGTCCAGGCCGAGACCGTCCGTCAGGTAGCCGTAGAAGCCGCCGAAGTCGGCCTCCATCTGGGCGGTCGCGGAGTCCAGGTAGTCCGCGCGGACCTCCTGGAGCGGGATCAGCAGGTCCGGGTTCTGCATCCGCCCCGACTGCTTCAGGCCCGCGCGGACCTGCGCGTCGTACGCGCCCCGGAACGTGTTGGAGGCCAGGTAGTCGCGCTCGGCGGTGTCCTCGGGCACGGCCAGGGCGCGCAGCAGTACGTAACTCAGCCAGCCCGTACGGTCCTTGCCCGAGGTGCAGTGGTAGAGCAGCGGCCCCTGGCCGCCGTCCGCGATCTCCCGCAGCGTCGCGCCGAACTGCGCCCGGTTCTCGGGGCTCGTCACGAACGTCCGGTAGATGTCGCGCATGTACGCCTCGGCGCGGCCGCCGCCGAGCATCTGCTCCTGCCGGACGGGATCGCCGCTGGAGATCGCCCCGACCAGGGTCCCGTACAGGCCGAGGTCGCTGACCGGGCGCGAGGTGGCGGTGAGTCCGGCGGGCAGCCGGTCGGCGCCGTCGTACTGGAGCTCCATGGGGATGCGGAAGTCGACGACCTTCGTGAGGCCCAGACCGGCGACGGTGGTGACGTCGGCAGCGGTCAGCTTGCTCAGCGCGTCGGAGCGGTAGACCAGCCCCTGACGGACCTTGCCGCCCGTCCAGGTGCGGTAGCCGCCCAGGTCGCGGACGTTGACGGCGCCTTGGAGCGGGATCTGGCGAATCGTTTCGGCTTGCGGGTGCACCCGCGGGTACGCCGACTGGTGCGGGTGCGGGTGCGGGTGCGCGAACGCGGTGGCGGGCAGGCCCGCCATGGCGAGGGCGCAGGTGAGCACCGCGGTCGCCAGGCGGATTCGGGCACGGCTCATCTGTGCGACTCCTGTGGAGGAGAGGGGAGATCACCCTGGTGGTGGCAGGGTGCCGGGCGGGTGCGGAGGGTCGAGCGGGTGTGGGGGGCCCAGGTGGTGCAATCGGTCCAGCACGGTGTGTGCCTCGGCCATGACCCGGCTGACGAGCTCCGCACAGGACGGAAGATCCTCGATCACACCGGCGACCTGGCCTGATGCCATGACGCCGAGGTCCGTACGGCCCTCGACCATGGACGCCTTGAGGAGCATCGGGGTGTTCGCGGCGAGCAGGACCTGGCTCCAGGACAGCTCCTTGCCGTGTTTCATCGCGAGGCCGTCGCGCACCATCCGCGACCAGGACAGCCCCGACAGCTTCCGGAACCCGGCCGCGTGCCGCACCGCCCGGACCAGCGCGCGGGCGCGGCCCGCCCGCTCCAGGGAGGCGACCAGCTCGCTGCGCAGCATCCGGTGCGGCAGCCCGTCGACCGCCGTCGTCACCGTGACGTCCCGGACGCCCGCCTTCAGGTACTCGGCCTTCACCGCGTCCGGGACGGTGGAATCGGAGGTCAGCAGGAACCGCGTGCCCATCGCGATGCCGGCCGCCCCGTACGAGAGCGCCGCGACCAGGCCCCGGCCGTCGTGGAAGCCGCCCGCCGCGATCACGGGGACGTCCACGGCGTCGACCACCTGCGGCACCAGCACCGTCGTGGCGACGTCCCCGGTGTGCCCGCCGCCCTCGCCGCCCTGCACGATCACCGCGTCCGCGCCCCACGCCGCGACCTTCTCGGCGTGCCGGCGCGCCCCGACCGACGGGATGACCACCACGCCGGCGTCCTTCAGCCGCGCGATCAGCTCCTTCGACGGGGCCAGCGCGAACGAGGCCACCCGTACGCCCTCGTCGACGATCAGCCGGGCCCGCTCGGCCGCGTCCCCGGCGTCCGCGCGCAGGTTCACCCCGAACGGGGCGTCCGTACGGGACGCGACCTCCCGTACCGCGGAGCGCAGCTGCTCCAGGGTCATCGTCGCCGAGGCCAGGATCCCCAGGGCGCCCGCGTTCGCCGCCGCCGACACCAGGCGGGGTCCGGCGACCCAGCCCATGCCCGTCTGCACGATCGGGTGCTCGACACCGACCAGCTTCGTGAAGGCCGTCTCCATCGCCTCAGACCCGCACTTCCCGCTCGCGCAGGCCCTTGGGGTCGATCACCTCGCGGATCAGCGCCAGCTCCCGGGCCGTCGGCTCGCGGGTGTACGGGACCTCGGCGGTCACGGCCAGCTCGAACCCGGTCGCCGCCCGAACCTGCTCGACGGTGACCCCCGGGTGCAGGGAGGCCAGCCGCATGCTGTGACCGGGGCCGGTGAAATCGAAGACGCCGAGATCGCTGACCACCCGGGGCAGCCGGTGGAAGCGGGTCACCCCCGCCGCCTCGGCACGGTCGTAGCCCACCCCGCTGACCATGTCGACCCGCTCGACGAAGACCCGGGTGGAATGCCGGGGCACCCAGTAACTCACGGGGTTGTTGAGGGTGTTGACGGGAGCGCCGCGGACCCCGAGCAGCTGGCGCGAGGGCCGCTCCCAGTCCCCGATGCAGGAGATGTTCTGGTTGCCGAACCGGTCGATCTGGCTCGCGCCCATCATCACGTGCCGCCGGCCGCCCGTGACCATCGTGAGGTGACGGCGATACGGGAGCCAGCCCTCGGCCGCCCCGTCCAGGCCGACCAGCATCGCCTCGCCGTCCGTCAGCAGCAGGTCGGGGGAGAACGTCCGCTTCGCCAGCCGCGCCCCGAACGAGGGGATCAGGCCCATCGGGCTGGCGAGCACCTCCCCGTTGTCCCGCCAGGCCTCGGCGCAGGCGATCACGCAGTACTCGGCGCGGCTGACGCCGGTCCCCGCCGTGCTCGCGGTACTGGTGCTGCTGCTCACTGCTGCTCCTCCTGCCAGGCCCGGACGGCCGACTGGTAGTCGTGTTCGCTCCCGCCGGAGAGGAAGCGGGCGGCGAACTGTGGCCAGGGGGTGGTCGCGTACAGCTTCTGGAACGCCTCGTCGCGGTCGTAGTCGGGGACGCAGGAGGTGAAGTGCGCGCCGTTCGGGCACTCCACCACCCCGGTGACCGAATGCCGGCTCACCAGCAGCGACTGCGGCGGGCCCGCCTTGGACAGCTCGGCGGTCTCCACGAGCTGCTCGCAGGAGACGTAGGCGGCGTCGGCGGCCTCGCAGAACAGGTCGTCGAAGTACGGGTCGGGGCCCAGGTACTGGGCGTTGCCGAGCCGGTCGGCCCGGTTGAGGTGGACGAGCGCGGCGTCCATCCGCAGCGCGGGGACGGCGACGAGCTCCTCGCCGTCCTCGTACGGGGAGGTGACGGTGCGCAGCTGCGGGTTGACCCGCATGACGTCGGAGCCGAGGCCCGCGCGGACGGGGAGGAAGGGCAGCCGGTTCGCGGCGGCGTGCAGGCCCCACATGAACATGGCCTCGTCCAGCTCGGTGAGGGCGATCGCGCCGCTTTCGCGGGCGGCCCGGAAGTGCGGCTCCAGCGGGATCGAGTCGAGGGTGGCGAAGGGGGCGACGAGCTGTCGGATCCGGCCCGCCGCGGCCAGCAGGCCCACGTCGGGGCCGCCGTACGAGATCACGGTCAGATCGGTGATCTCGGACCGGAGCAGCGCTCTGACCAGGGCCATCGGCTTGCGCCGGGAGCCCCAGCCGCCGATGCCGAGGGTCATCCCGCTGCGCAGCTGCCCGACCACGTCTTCGGGGGTCATGGACTTGTCGGTCATGAGCGCTCCTTCTCCCCGGGGGCGGCCTGTGCGAAGGTGTCGCGGATCCGGTCGGCGACGCCGCTGAGGTTGGCCTCGAAGGTGAAGCCCTGCTCGAAGCGGTAGCTGCGGCGCACGTCCACGGGGTCGATGCCGTTGATGGCCGCCTTGGCGAGCCGGATCAGGTAGCCGTCCTTCCGCGCGATCTCGGCGGCCAGCTCCAGGGCGGCGGCCCGCAGCTCCGCGCGCGGCACCACCTTCCAGACCGAGCCGTGCGCGTGCAGTTCGGCGGCGGTGGCGGTGCGCGAGGTGTAGTACAGGGCGCGCATCAGGTGCTGGGGGACGAGCCGGGCCAGGTGGGTGGCGGCGCCGAGCGCGCCCCGGTCGAGCTCGGGCAGCCCGAAGGTGGCGTCGTCGCAGGCCACGATCGCGTCGGCGTTGCCGACGAGGCCGATGCCGCCGCCCAGGCAGAAGCCGTGCACGGCCGCGACGACCGGGACCTCGCACTCGTAGACGGCCGCGAACGCCTCGTAGCAGCCGCGGTTGGCGCCGATGAGCGAGGCGTGCCCGGTGTCGCGCTGCATCTCCTTGATGTCGACGCCGGCGTTGAAGCCGCGACCCTCGGCGGCGAGGACCACGCAGCGGGTCTCGGGGTCGCGGCCGGCGGAGCGCAGGGCGTCGGCGAGTTCGTACCAGCCCTGAACGGGGAGCGCGTTGACGGGTGGGAAGTCGACTGTGACAAGTGCCAAGCCCTTGCCCGGGCTTGAGGTGGAGACACCCATGAGCGGATCAGCTACCTTTCCACCAAACATTTGTTAGGTGAGGAAGGTAGCAGCCGATGGAGCTCAACGGGAGGGTTGTCGTCGTCACCGGCGGAACCCGGGGCGTCGGCGCCGGGATCGCCCGGTCGTTCCTCGCGGCGGGGGCGCAGGTCGTCGTCTGCGCGCGGCGGCCGCCGCGGGAACCGGTCGCCGCGGCGGGGCGGGCCGCGTCGTTCACGGCGCTGGACCTGCGCGATCCGGGCGCCGTCGGGGAGTTCTTCGCGGTGGTCGCGGGCCGGTACGGGCGGCTCGACTGCCTGGTCAACAACGCCGGCGGGACCCCGTACCGGCTGCTGGGGGAGGGCGGCGCGGAGCGGCACGCGCGGGTCGTCGAGCTGAACCTGGTGGCGCCGATGACGGCCTCGCTGGCCGCGTACCCGTGGCTGCGCGAGAGCCGGGGCTCGGTCGTGATGATCGGCAGCGTCAGCGGGACCCGCCCCTCGCCCGGCACGGCGGCGTACGGGGCGGCGAAGGCGGGGCTGGAGAGCCTGGCCCGGTCGATGGCCGTGGAATGGGCGCCGGAGGTACGGGTCAACTCGCTGGTGCTGGGCATGGTGAGGACCGAGCTGGCGCACCTGCACTACGGGGACGAGGCGGGGATCGCGGCGGTGGGGGCGACGGTACCGCTGGGGCGGCTGGCGGAGCCCTCGGACGTGGGGGAGGCGGCGGTCTTCCTGGCCTCCGGCCGGGCCGGGTACGTCAGTGGGGCGAGCCTGCTGGTGCACGGGGGCGGGGAACGGCCGGCGTTCTTGGACGCGGCGAATGTGAACAAGGCGAACGCGAACGACGCGAACGCCAACGTGAACGAAGCGAATGTGAATGCGAACGACGCGAATGTGAACGACGCGAAGGTGAACAAGGCGAAGGAGAGTTGAGATGGCGGGAATCGCCGATGGTCGCGTGGTCATCGTCACGGGTGCGGGGCGGGGGCTGGGCCGGGCCCACGCGCTGGCGTTCGCGGCGGAGGGGGCGAAGGTCGTGGTCAACGACCTCGGCGTGGGCCTGGACGGCCAGCCGGGGGAGGACAGCCCGGCCGGACAGGTGGTCGCGGAGATCCGGGCGCTGGGCGGCGAGGCGGTCGCGCACGGCGAGGACATCGCCTCGCCGCAGGGCGCTGCCTCGCTGGTCCGGGCGGCCCTCTCGGCGTTCGGGCGGCTGGACACGCTGGTCAACAACGCCGGGTTCCTGCGGGACCGGATGCTGGTGAACCTGGAGGAGGCGGACTGGGACGCGGTCATGCGGGTGCACCTGAAGGGGCACTTCCTGCCGCTCAAGTACGCCGCCGCGCACTGGCGGGCGGAGGCGAAGGCGGGGCGCGCGGTGGCCGCGCGGGTGGTCAACACCTCCTCGGGGGCCGGGCTGTTGGGCTCGGTGGGGCAGGGCAACTACAGCGCGGCCAAGGCGGGGATCCTGGGGATGACGCTGGTCGCGGCGGCGGAGATGGGGCGGTACGGGGTGCAGGTCAACGCGATCGCGCCGGCGGCGCGGACCCGGATGACCGAGCAGACGTTCGCCGAGACGATGGCGGACCCGGGGGAGGGCGCGTTCGACGCGATGGCCCCGGAGAACGTGTCGCCGCTGGTGGTCTGGCTCGGCTCGGACGCGTCGGAGGGGGTGACGGGGCGCGTCTTCGAGGCGGAGGGGGGCCGGATCACCGTGATGGAGGGCTGGCGGCCGGGCCCCACCGCCGACCGCGGCGCGCGCTGGACCCCGTCGGAGGCGGGCGAGACGGCGGTCAAGCTGCTCTCGCGGGCGCAGGCGCCGCATCCGGTGTACGGGGCGCAGTAGTCGCGACCGGCCGCGAAAGGATCCGGGCCCGGCCCCCTGGCGAGGGGTCGGGCCCGGATCCTGCACTTGTGCGTGGGGTATCTGTACCCACCACCGCACCGCTCTGAACCGCCTCGGCCGCATCGGGTTGTCAGGTGTCGCAGTCGAGCGTCGTGCGGCACAGCCCGCAGCGGGCGGTGAGCCGTCCCCGGACGGGCAGGCGCAGCCGCTGCGCGCAGGCCGGGCAGGGGAACTCCACCCGGAGCCCGCCGTCGTGGCGGGTGAAGCGGTACGAGGATCCGGGCGCGGCCGCGCCGGTCCGGCGGGCGGCCGCGTAGCGGCGGCGCTCCGCCCAGCCCGCGGCCGCCAGGGGGGCCCGGCGGTGGTCCTGGGCGGCCCGGGCGCGGCCGCGCACGTAGGCCTCGTACGCCTGGGGGCTGGTGAACCAGGCGGAGAGGTCCTCGCCGAGCAGGCCGGCGCGCTTGGCGAGGACGTAGCCGAACTCCTCGGGGGTGAGGTAGCCGAGCTTCTGGTGGGTCAGGGCGTCCTCGCGGTAGGCGTCGAGGAGCAGCCAGCCGGGCCCGAGGCAGGCGGCGGCGGTGTCGGTGAGGATCTCGTTCTCCGCGGTGGCCGGGAAGCGCAGGTCCAGGCGGTGCAGCAGGACGTGGGTGACCTCGTGGGCGAGGGCCGCCGCCAGATCGCGGCGGTGGGTGCGGAAGCGGTCGTTAACCTCGATGAAGTACTCCGGGCCCGCGGTCAGTTCGACGGTCGCCGCGTGCTCCATGGACCGGAAGCCGATCAGCATCCGGGCGTCGGGCAGCCGCAGGGCGCGCACCATCGCGGAGGCCACCCGCTGGGCGCCGAGGTAGAGGTCGTCCTCGGCGCCGAAGGCCGCGTCGGCAGGGGCGAAGGGGGTGTCGTAGGCGCGGAAACCGTCGTACGAGAGCCGCCGCAAGAGGGCCGTGATCGAGCGGCGGACGGTGTCCAGATGCGGAAATCCGTGTTCGACCGGCCGGTTCCGGCCGCCGTTCTCCGTCATCGCGACCCTCTCGCCGGAAGTTGGCCAAAAACACGTTCTTGATGCCGGACATACGTCCGCTGTGTCATGGACGTGTCATTCACCCGATGACGCGCACGGCCCAACCCCCCACGAAAGGCAGTGTGTTGACTGTGTCCACCCTTGCCCGAACCATCAAGCGCACCCTCGCCGTCGGCGCTGTCGCCCTCGCGGCCGTCAGCCTCCAGCCCGCCAACGCCGGCGCCGCGCCCGCGCCCGTCGTCGGCGGCACCCGCGCCGCCCAGGGCGAGTTCCCCTTCATGGTCCGGCTCTCCATGGGCTGCGGCGGCGCCCTCTACACCCAGCAGATCGTGCTCACCGCCGCCCACTGCGTGAACGGCTCCGGCAACAACACCTCCATCACCGCCACCGCCGGGGTCGTCGACCTCAACAGCTCCAGCGCCGTCAAGGTCAAGTCCACCAAGGTCCTCCAGGCCCCCGGCTACAACGGCAAGGGCAAGGACTGGGCCCTCATCAAACTCGCCAAGCCCATCAACCTGCCCACCCTCAAGATCGCCGACACCAAGGCCTACGACAACGGCACCTTCACCGTCGCCGGCTGGGGCGCCACCCGCGAGGGCGGCGGCCAGCAGCGGTACCTGATGAAGGCCACCGTGCCGTTCGTCTCCGACGCGAGCTGCCAGAGCGCCTACGGCAGCGACCTGGTACCCGGCGAGGAGATCTGCGCCGGCCTGCCCCAGGGCGGCGTCGACACCTGTCAGGGCGACTCCGGCGGCCCCATGTTCCGCCGCGACAACAACAACGCCTGGATCCAGGTCGGCATAGTCAGCTGGGGCGAGGGCTGCGCCCGGCCCAACTTCCCCGGCGTCTACACCGAGGTCTCCACCTTCGCCACGGCCATCAAGAACGCCGCCGCGACCCTCTGACCCGCACCCCGAGGACCCCTCGTCCTTCCGGCCGAGCGCGAACCGGCCGGAAGGACGAGGCACGGCGCCCCGCACGTACGCAACGTCTGAGGAAGCGCCGCGAGGCCGGCGTCCTCCCGACGGCCCGCCGCTCGGTTGCGGGCCGACGCGCGCCCCGGTCCCCTGGAAGGGACGCATCGGCAGCGGGAGACAGTGGGGCAGGCAGCGCATGACGATCAGAGTGGTCATCGCGGACGACCAGGACATGG
The DNA here is from genome assembly GCF_026339935.1 of Streptomyces sp. NBC_01551. Classification (NCBI taxonomy): domain Bacteria; kingdom Bacillati; phylum Actinomycetota; class Actinomycetes; order Kitasatosporales; family Streptomycetaceae; genus Streptomyces; species Streptomyces sp. NBC_01551. The sequence goes on along the minus strand of NZ_JAPEPX010000001.1, from coordinate 1,459,704 downwards.
TCAGAACCGGATTCCGGATGATCCTCGAAAGCCAGCCCGACCTGGAAGTCGTCGCCGACGCCGAGGACGGCGAGGCCGCGCTCGCCGCGGTCGCGGAGCACCGGCCGGACGTCCTGCTCCTCGACATCCGAATGCCGAAACTCGACGGCCTCGAAGTCATCCGGCGACTGACCGCCCGGGACACCGACAAGCCGCGCATCGTCATCGTCACCACCTTCGACCTCGACGAGTACGTCCACGCGGCGCTCCACGGCGGAGCGTCCGGCTTCCTCCTGAAAGACGCGAGCCCGGCCATGCTGGTTGAGGCTGTCCGCGCGGCCGCCGCCGGCGACGCGCTGGTCTCGCCCGCCATCACCGTGCGGCTGCTGCGCGAGATGGCCCCGCCCACCCCGGCCGCCGCCCAGGCGGCCCGCCGCCCCGCCGAACCCCTCACGGACCGGGAGCGGGACGTCGTACGGTGCGTCGCGCGCGGCCTGACCAGCGCCGAGATCGCGGGCGAGCTGTACGTCTCGCTGTCCACCGTCAAGACCCACCTGGCCAACGTCCAGGCCGAACTCGACGCCCGCAACCGCGTCGAGATCGCCGCCTGGGCCTGGGAATCGGGCCTGGCGTCGACCCCAGCGACGTGACGATGCCCATGCCGTCCGGCCCATCCGGCGCACCCCCGCCCTCCACAACGCCCGCGGCGGGGGCCACGGCCTCGCCGGAATGGCCGAGCGCGCCGAGGCCCTCGGCGGCACCCTCAGCGCCGGCCCCGCCCCCGAAGGCGGCTGGCTCGTCACCGCCACCCTGCCCCTGTGACCAGCCCGCGCGCCCCCCTGGCGCCCCCCTGCCGACCCCGTCCCACCAGCGCGTCTCAAGGGCCGACTGCCCGACGAAGAGATCACCCGCGCCACGTATTCTCGGGAACCATGAACAGCAGCGACACCGACCAGACCGACGAGAACGTCTCCGCCGAACTGGCCCGCCTGCGGGACAGCATCGACAACATCGACGCGGCGGTGGTCCACATGCTCGCCGAGCGCTTCAAGTGCACCCAGCAGGTCGGCCACCTCAAGGCCAAGCACCAGCTGCCGCCGGCCGACCCCACCCGCGAGGCCAGCCAGATCGCCCGCCTGCGCGAACTCGCCGAAAGCGCCAAACTCGACCCCGCCTTCGCGGAGAAACTCCTCAACTTCATCATCGCCGAGGTCATCCGCCACCACGAGACGATCGCCGCAGGCGAAGACTGAGCGAGCCTGGGGCCCGGCACCGCTTTGCGGCAGCATGGGCCCCATGTCCGCACTGACACGCACCGAAGCGCAGCTCCGAGCCCAGGCCCTCGACGTCCACCACTACGCCGTCGCCCTCGACCTCACCGTCGGCGACGACACCTTCGACTCCACCGTCGTCATCCGGTTCCGCGTCCACGCCGACGCCACCGACACCTTCGTGGAGCTGAAACCGGACGAACTGCGCTCCGCCACACTCGACGGCGCCCCCCTCGACCCCGCCGCCCTCAACGGCAACCGCCTCCCCCTCACCGGGCTCGGCGAAGGCGACCACGAACTGCGCGTCGACGCCCGGATGCGCTACTCCCGCACCGGCGAAGGCCTGCACCGCTTCACCGACCCCGCGGACGGGGAGACGTACGTCTACTCCCAGATGTTCCTGGACGACGTCCAGCGTGTCTTCGCGGCCTTCGACCAGCCCGACCTCAAAGCCGTCTTCGAGTTCACCGTCACCGCCCCCGCGCACTGGACGGTCCTCGCCAACGGCATCACCGAACGCACCGGCCAACGCGACGGCGACGGCGCCGGAATCTGGCAGTCCGCCCCGACGCCCGTGATCGCCACCTACCTCGCCGCCGTCGCCGCGGGCCCCTGGCACAGCATCCGCACCCGGCACGCCGGACTCCCCTTCGCCATCCACTGCCGCCGCTCCCTCGCCCCCCACCTCGACGCCGACGCCGCGGAAATCCTCTCCATCACCACCGACTGCTACGACCGCTACCACGAGAAGTTCTCCGAGCCCTACCCCTTCGACTCCTACGACCAGGCCTTCGTCCCCGAGTTCAACGCCGGCGCCATGGAGAACCCCGGCCTGGTCACCTTCCGCGACGAGTTCGTCTTCCGCTCCGCCGTCACCGACACCGAACGCCAGCGCCGCGCGATGGTCATCGCCCACGAAATGGCCCACATGTGGTTCGGCGACCTCGTCACCCTGCGCTGGTGGGACGACATCTGGCTCAACGAGTCCTTCGCCGAGTACATGGGCTACCAGACCCTCACCGAAGCCACCCGCTTCACCGGCACCTGGACCCAGTTCGGCATGGAACGAAAGCCCTGGGGCTACGACGCCGACCAGCGGCCCTCCACCCACCCCATCGCCCCCGACGCCGCCGCCGTCCCCGACACCGCCTCCGCGCTCCTCAACTTCGACGGCATCTCCTACGCCAAGGGCGCCTCCGCCCTGCGCCAGCTCGTCGCCTGGCTCGGCGAGAAGGACTTCCTCGCCGGCATCAACACCCACTTCACCCGCCACAAGTTCGCCAACGCCTCCCTCGCCGACTTCGTCGACTCCCTCGCCGCCCACACCGACCGCGACGTCCACGCCTGGGCCGAGCGCTGGCTGCGCACCACCGGCGCCGACACCCTCACCCCGCGCGTCGAGGAGAGCACCGACGGCCCGGCCGGCTGGACCCTCACCGTCGACCACGCCGGCAGCCGCCCCCACCACATCGCCGTCGGCGTCTACGACCGGCACCCCGACGACACCCTCGAAGGCCGCGAGCCCTTCACCCTCGACCTGCCGACCGACGAGGTCGTCTCCGTCGCAGGCCCCCGCCCCGCCCTCCTCGTCCTCAACGACGGCGACCTCACCTACGCCAAGGTCCGCCTCGACGACGCCTCCGTGAACACCGCCCTGCGCGGCCTCGCCCACATCCCCGACCCGCTCACCCGCGCCGTCGTGTGGACCTCCCTGCGCGACATGGTCCGCGACGGCGAACTCGACCCCGCGACCTACCTCGCCGCCGCCGAGGCCCACCTGCCCGACGAGGACGACCTCGCCATCGTCCAGGGCGTCCTCGCCTTCGCCCGCGAACACGTCGCCCTGCGCTACGTCGCCCCCGGCCGGCGCACCGACGCCCTCGCCACCCTCACCGCGATCGCCCGCGCCCTGCTGCGGCGCACCGAGGACGGCTCCGACCCCGGGCTGCGGCTGGCCGCCGTACGCGCCCTCGTCGACGCCGCCACCCAGCCCGACACCCTCGCCGCCTGGCTGGAGGACGACACCGTGCCCGGCGGCCCCGAACTCGACCCCGAACTGCGCTGGCGCATCCTCGCCCGGCTGTCCGTACTCGGCGCCGTCGGCGAGAGCGAGATCGACGCCGCGCTCGCCGCCGACCCCAGCGCCACCGGCGAGGAAGGCGCCGCCCGCTGCCGGGCCGCCCTGCCCACCGCCGAGGCCAAGGCCGCCGCGTGGCAGCGCATGTTCCACGACGACACCCTGTCCAACTACCTCTTCAAGGCCGTCGCCCAGGGCTTCTGGCAGCCCGAACAGGCCGAACTCGTACGGGACTACGTCCCGCGCTACTTCGCGGACGCCGTCGCCCTCGGAGCCCGCCGCGGCCCCGCCATCGGCGAAGCCGCCGGCTTCTGGGCCTTCCCCGCCTACGCGGTCGACGCGGACACCCTCGAAGCGGGCCGCGCCTGCCTGGAGGACCCGGACATCCTCCCCACCCTGCGCCGCAAGCTCATCGACCAACTCGACGACCTGACCCGCGCCCTCAGCGTCCGCACCACCTGACACCCACGCGGCGCTCCACCCACCACCGGCGGGGCCACCGTCCACCCCCACCGCCGGAGGCACACACCCGCCAAGGCCCCCGCCCCGGCGGGGGCCCCGGCCCACCCGGCACTGCGGCACGCGCCCCGCGGCCCCAGCCGGCCGGGCGGGCTTGGGCGGGGGCTTCGGCCGGCCAGGGGTTCGGGTCACGCGCGGGGGCTTCGGGGGTGCCGGACACGCCCCGAGGAGATCACGGACAAACCCCGGCGGTTACCCCATTCGGGTCTGATCGTTGTACCGCTCGGGAGCCCGGCCCCGTCGCCGCCGCACGGAACCGCACCGGCCACCGGACACCCACACGGCACCGCCGACCCGTTCCCGTGAGGACCCCGCATGACAGCGCCCCCCGGCAGCCCCGGCACACCCGGCGACGGCCCCGCCCTGCCGCCGCTCTCCGGCGGGCCCGGCGGCCCCGACGCGCTGCGACCGCTCCTCGGCACCGTCCTCGACGCCCTGCGCACCGGCGCCGCCGCCCGCCGCGGGCCCCTTCCCGCCGGCGGCCCCGACGCCGTCGCCGCCCGTGTCGCCGCCGCGCTGGGCGACGTACTGCCCGAGCACGGGACCGGCGATCACGAGGCGCTCCGGACCCTCGTCCACACCCTCGCCGCCGGCGCCGCCGACCCCGCCGACCCGCTGTGCGCGGCCCACCTGCACTGCCCGCCCCTCGCCGTCGCGGCCGCCGCCGACCTCGCCGTCAGCGCCCTCAACCCCTCACTCGACTCCTGGGACCAGGCCCCCGCCGCCTCCGCCATCGAGGCCCTCCTCACCCGCACCCTCGCCGCCGAGCTCTACGACACGCCTCACCCCGACGCCCTCGTCACCACCGGCGGCACCGAAGCCAACCAACTCGCCCTCCTCCTCGCCCGCGAGCGCCACGGCCCCCACCTCACCGTCCTCCACGGAGCAGGCGCCCACCACTCCGTCCCCCGCGCCGCCTGGCTCCTCGGCCTGCCCCCCGCCCGCGCCCTCCCCACCCCCACCGGCACCCTCGACCCCGCCCGCCTCCACGAGGCCCTCGCCCGCACCCCCGGCCCCGTCCTCGTCACCGCCACCGCCGGAACCACCGACGCCGGACTCATCGACCCCCTCGAAGCCATCGCCGACCTCTGCGACCACCACGGCGCCGACCTCCACATCGACGCCGCCTACGGCGGACTCCTCGCCCTCAGCCCCCGCCACCGCCACAAGCTCCGCGGCCTGCACCGAGCCCACTCCGTCACCCTCGACCTGCACAAACTCGGCTGGCAACCCGTCGCCGCAGGCCTGATCGCCGTCCCCGACACCGCCCTGCTGGCCCCCCTCGCCCACCAGGCCGACTACCTCAACGCCACCGACGACACCGAAGCCGGCCTCCCCGACCTCCTCGGCCGCTCCCTGCGCACCACACGACGCCCCGACGCCCTCAAGATCGCCGCCACCCTGCGCTCCCTCGGCCGCGACGGCCTCGCCCGCCTCATCGACCACACCTGCGCCGCCGCCCACCACCTCGCCGAACTCCTCGACGCCCACCCCCGCTTCGAACTCCACTCGGCCCCCACCATCACCACAGTCCTCTTCCGCCCCACCCCCACGGACGACGACCAGCTCGCCACCCTGCGCCGCACCCTCCTCCTCGACGGAAGCGCCGTACTCGGCCGCGCCACCGCCGACGGCCGGCTCTGGCTCAAAACCACCCTCCTCAACCCCCACACCACGGCCGGCGACCTGGACACCCTCGTCACCCTCCTGGAAGGCAGCACCCAGCCATGACCGCCCAGCTCGACGCCCCCCACGACCTCGTCGGAATCGGCATCGGCCCCTTCAACCTCTCCCTCGCCGCCCTCGCCCACGGCCTGCCCCACCAAGGCGCCGGCGAACTCGCCACCGCCTTCTACGACCAGCGCCGCGACTTCCGCTGGCACCCCGGACTCCTCATCGAAGGCGCCACCCTCCAAGTCCCCTTCCTCGCCGACCTCGTCACCCTCGCCGACCCCGCCAGCCCCTGGAGCTTCCTCAGCTACCTCAAGCACAAGGAACGCCTCTTCCCCTTCTACTTCGCCGAGCAGTTCCACATCCAGCGCGCCGAATACGACTCCTACTGCCGCTGGGTCGCCGGCCGCCTGCCCGGACTCCACTTCGGCCACCAGGTCGACGCCGTCCGCTGGAACCCCGAACGCGATCTCTTCGAAGTCGACTTCACCCAGATCGACACCGACGGCGAAGCCGAAGCCCTCGGCCGCACCTACACCCGCAACCTCGCCCTCGGCATCGGCACCGCCCCCCACATCCCCGAACCCCTGCGCCCCCTCGCCGAAGCCCCCACCGTCCCCGTCATCCACTCCGCCGACTACCTCGACAACCGCGACCGCGTCCTCGGCGCCGAACACGTCACCATCATCGGATCCGGCCAGTCCGGCGCCGAGGTCTTCCTCGACCTGCTCCGCACCCGCCCCGCCGGCCGCGAACGCCTCACCTGGCTCGCCCGCACCCCCTCCTTCGCCCCCATGGAGTACTCCAAGCTCGGCCTCGAACACTTCACCCCCGACTACAGCCGCTACTTCCACTCCCTGCCCGAACCCGTCCGCAACCGCCTCGTCCCCGCCCAATGGCAACTCCACAAAGGCATCGACGCCGGCACCATCGCCGCCATCCACGAAGAGCTCTACCGCCGCACCCTCCACGGCGGCTGGCCCGACACCGTCCTCACCCCCGGAGTCACCGTCCGCACCGCCGGCCGCGTCGCCACCACCAAAGTCGAACTCCACCTCGAACACGTCGAACAGGGCACCCGCACCCGCCTCACCACCGACGCCGTCATCCTCGCCACCGGCTACCGCGAACGCCCCCTCAGCAGCCTCCTCGCCGGACTCGACCCCTACCTCCGCAAGGACTCCACCGGCCGCCCCCGCATCGACGACCGCTACCGCATGGTCCTCGACCCCGCCGTCACCGGCAGCGTCTTCGTACAGAACGGCGAACGCCACAGCCACGGCGTCGGCGCCCCCGACCTCGGCCTCGCCGCCTGGCGCAGCGCCGCCATCCTCAACACCCTCACCGGCAAAGACCCCTACCCCCAGCCCACCCGCACCGCCTTCACCACCTTCGGCCTCGACCAGCGCGAACACGCCCGCCCCCGCCCCGCCGGCGAACTCCTCCCCCTCGTCGAACACCCGTAGGAGCCACCCCGCGAACCACCCCGCCCCGGCAACCGCATCCGCACACCACCCCCTGAACGCACACGGGGCCGGGACCCGCCGCCGCGGACCCCGGCCCCACACCGGCGAGCAGCGCCTAGAACACCGGCACACCCGCCCGCGTCAGACGCCAGTCCACCGAAGCGAACCGCGCCGGATCCACCGCCCCCTTCGCCTTCACCCACTGGATGATCGTGTTGCGGATCTCGTCCGAATTCGCCCACAACTGCTTCGCCTGCGGCACGTGCGGGAACGCCCCGCCACCCGACGCCCGGTAGTTGTTCACCGCCAGCACGAACCGCGCCGCCGGATCCACCGCCTTGCCCTCGAAAGACAACCCCGTGATCCGCGAACCCTTCGGCTGCGCGATGTCGACGTCGTACGAAAGCCCGTACACCGCGTCGTAGTTGTAGTCCGGAATACCCTCCGCGTTCGTCAGCGCCGCCGGATCCACCGGCGCGCCCACCGCGGTCTGCACGTAATACCGGGCCGAGTACTCCAGGTAGTCCTTCAGCTGCGCACCCGTCAGCAGCCGCGCCTCAAGGGTGTTCTCGAACGGGTACAGCCCCGCCGCGTCCTTGATCGTCACCTGGCCCGCCGGGATCGCCGCCGTCCGCGAGAAGCACGACGCCTGCGACAGCACCGGCAGCGCCGCCCACTCCGTCCCGGCGAGCGCCCCCTTCACCGTCTCCGCCTGCACGTGGTTGATCAGGTCGATGATCGCCACGTCCTTGACCGGACCCTCCGCCGAGCTCATCGCCTGCGTCGACGTCCCGATCACCTGGTTGACGTACGAGACGACCTTCCCGTGCTCGTCCCGCAACAGCCGGACTATCTTCGGGTCCTCGGCGACCGTGTTCGAGTTCAGCACCTGCGCCGACACCTTCGCCACCGACCAGCAGCCCTTCGACCACGTCAGCTCGAAGTCGAACAGCGTCAGCCGCTGCCCCCACTTCAGCGGCTCCGACAGCACCACGTCCTTGCCGGTCGCCTTGTTCTTCACCCGGTACTCCGGGATCTCCGTGTGCGCGTGCCCCACCAGGATCGCGTCGATCCCCGGCACCTGCTCCGCCACCAGCCCCGCCGCGTTCTCGACGTACGGCAGCTGGTCCCCGTAACTCGACGTACCGCTCGACCCCGAATGCGCCGACACGATCACCACGTCCGCACCCAGCGCCCGCAGCCGCGGCACGTACTTCGCCGCCTGCTCCTCAAGACCGGGGAACGTCATCTTCCCCTGCACGTTCGCCTTGTCCCAGATCGCGATCCCCGGGTTCGTCAGCCCCAGCACCGCCACCTTCACGTCCCGCCCGAACGGCGTCCGCAGACAGTGCATGCTGTACGGAGGGAACGCCGGCCGCAGCGTCTTCGCGTCCAGCGCGTTCGCCCCCAGCAGCGGGAAATCACACTGCTCCTCGAACTTCCGCAGCACCGGAATGCCGTAATTGAACTCGTGGTTGCCCAGCGCCGCCGCGTCGTAGCCGATCGCGTTCATCGCCTGCGCCATCGGGTGCACCGGACCCCGCCGCGCGGTGATCGGATCCACCTTCGCGTAGTAGTACGACAGCTGCGTGCCCTGGATCGTGTCACCGGCATCGATCAGCAGCGTGTTGCGCCGCCCCTTCTGCGCCCGCACCTGGTTCACCAGCGTCGAGATCTTCGCCAGACCGACGTCGTTGTGCGCCTTGTCGTCGAACTCCTTGTCCGTGAAATAGTCCCAGTTGAAGACATTCCCGTGCAGATCGGTCGTACCCATCACCGTGAACGAGTACGTCCGCGGCCGCGACCCGGAATGCGCGGCGGCCGGGGTGCTCGCGGCCCCCGCCAACGCCACGGCCGCACCCGTCGCGGCCGTGGTCCCCAGAAACGTCCTGCGGTCGAACGCCATGCCATCTCCCCTTGTGAGGCGTGAAACAACGCGCCTGAACAACGCGCCTGAACAATGCGCCTGAACAACGCGCGTAGATTCTGACCCACGGGTAACAAGCAGCAACACCCCACCCGGGTCTCGATCCGATGACCACACCCGAACAGGCGTCGGTGCGACAGTGGAACCATGACTCAGGACGCAGCCCACCAGCCCTACGGAACCCCCGAAGTCCCCCGCGTCGCAGTCCGGGGCGAAGCCCGGCTCGAAGTCGACCCCGAGATCGCCCGCATCGGGATCACCGTCAGCGCCCGCGGCACCGACCGCCGCACCGCCCTCGAAGACCTCACCCGACGCAACAACTCCGTACTCGACCTCATCAAGAGCTACGGCGAACCCGTCGAAAAACTCGAAACCGGCGCCTTCTCCATCACCCCCGAACTCACCCGCCACGGCCGCGCCGAACGCGTCCGCGCCTACCACGGACGAGTGCACATCACCGCCGAGCTCAACGACTTCACCGCTCTGGGTGAACTCACCACCCGCCTCGCCGACCTCGAACTCACCCGCGTCGACGGACCCTGGTGGGCCCTGCGCCCCACCTCACCCGCCCACGGCCAGGCCCGCCGCCAGGCCGTACTCGAAGCCGTCCAGCGCGCCCGCGAATACGCCGAAGCCCTCGGCGCCCGCCTCGCCGCCCTCGTCGAACTCGCCGACCTCGGCGCCGAGAACGCCATCGCCCTCAGCGCCGCCGCCCCCGGCGGCACGATGCGCTCCATGGCCTACGGCGGAGCCGAGGACGCCGGCGCCCCGCCCCTCGATCTCGAACCCCAGCGGCAGACCGTATTCGCCCAGGTCAACGCCCGTTTCACGATGACCCCGCCGCAACTCTGAAAACCACACAAAACCTGCCGCGGGGGTGCTCATCAGAGCACCCCCGCGCACATTCAACAATTGTCAACAACCTTTTGCTCAAAGGTTGTTGAGTGGACACCCGGAACCAATTTCCTACTGCCTGGTAGGGGCATACCCTCGCCCCATGCGCCGAGCGAAAATCGTATGTACCCTGGGCCCCGCCACCGACTCATACGACCAGATCAAAGCCCTGGTCGAAGCCGGAATGGACATCGCCCGCCTCAACCTCAGCCACGGCACCTACGCCGAACACGAGGAGCGCTACCAGCGCGTACGCAAGGCATCCGACGAAACCGGCCACAGCGTCGGCATCCTCGCCGACCTTCAAGGCCCGAAGATCCGACTCGGCCGCTTCCGCGAAGGGCCCGTACTCCTTGAACGCGGCGACGAGTTCACCATCACCACCGAACACCACGAAGGCGACCGCCACACCTGCGGCACCACCTACAAAGGCCTCGCCACCGACGTCACCACCGGCGAACGCATCCTCGTCGACGACGGCCGCGTCACCCTCCAAGTCACCGCCGTAGAAGGCCCCCACGTCCGCACCACCGTCATCGAAGGCGGCATGGTCTCCGACCACAAGGGACTCAACCTCCCCGGAGTCGCCGTCTCCGTCCCCGCCCTCTCCGACAAGGACATCGAAGACCTCCGCTGGGCCCTGCGCACCGGCGCCGACGTCATCGCCCTCTCCTTCGTCCGCAGCGGCCGCGACATCGAAGACGTCCACCGCATCATGGACGAAGAAGGCCGACGCCTCCCCGTCATCGCCAAAATCGAAAAACCCCAAGCCGTCGAAAACATCGACGAAATCGTCGCCGCATTCGACGGCATCATGGTCGCCCGCGGCGACCTCGGCGTCGAAATGCCCCTCGAACAAGTCCCCATCGTCCAAAAGCGAGCCGTCAAACTCGCCAAGCGCAACGCCAAACCCGTCATCGTCGCCACCCAGATGCTCGACTCGATGATCGAAAACTCCCGCCCCACCCGAGCCGAAGCATCCGACGTCGCCAACGCCATCATCGACGGCACCGACGCCGTCATGCTCTCCGGCGAAACCAGCGTCGGCAAATACCCCGTCGAAACCGTCAAAACCATGTCCCGCATCGTCGAAGCCGCCGAAGAAGACATCCTCGCCAAGGGCCTCCCCCCACTCACCGACCGCAACAAACCCCGCACCCAAGGCGGAGCCGTCGCCCGAGCCGCCGCCGAAATGGGCGACTTCCTCGACGCCAAATACCTCATCGCCTTCACCCAGAGCGGAGACACCGTCCGCCGACTCTCCCGCTACCGCTCACCCATCCCCCTCCTCGCCTTCACCCCCGACCCCGCCACCCGCTCCCAACTCAACCTCACCTGGGGCGTCGAAACCTTCCTCGGACCCCACGTCGACTCCACCGACGCCATGGTCGCCCAAGTCGAAGAAGAACTCCTGCGCATCGGCCGCTGCGTCCCCGGCGACACCGTCGTCATCACCGCCGGCTCACCCCCCGGCGTCACCGGCTCCACCAACCTCGTCCGCGTCCACCACATCGGCGACCCCGTCCGCTGAACGCCCACAGGCACCACCCCACCGCGTCGGGCACCACCCCCCGCCCGACGCGGCCACCGCCACCCCCGCCACCACCCTTGACCTCAACCCCACTGGAGGTCCTACCGTCACAGCCATGACGATCACCCACCACCCCCAAGACCGCATCGCCGCCCAGCCCATCGGCTACTGGACCCGCGAAACCGCCAACCTCGTCATCGGCGCCCTCCGCACCGCCCTCGCCGAAGAAAACCTCACCCAACCCCACTGGTGGATCCTCAACCACATCGCCGCATCCCCCGACACATGGCAACGCACCACCCTCACCGAAAAACTCGCCCCCTACGACGACCAGAACACCGACTTCAACGCCGTCTACGACGACCTCACCACCCGCGGCTGGCTCACCGAAACCAACGGCGCCCTCACCCTCACCGAAGCAGGCGAAGCCGGCCGCCAACGCGCCCACACCCGCAACGCCAAAGTCCACACCCGCATGCGCGAAGGCATCGACGACACCACCTACGCCGCCACCATCAACACCCTCCGCCGCCTCACCGCCAACCTCGGCGGCAACAGCGAACTCCCCTGACACCCACCCCGGGCGCCCCAGGCACACCACCCCGACCGCCTCCTACCCACACGGCCAACCGGACACAGGCCAGACCGCACCCGCCGATCACACACCCGCCGATCACACACCCGCAACGACCGGCGCCGCATAACACCGCACCAACACCGTCTGCTCCACACCCCACCGCTGCTCCACCGTGCCCAACAGCACCCAGCCCAGACGCTCGTACAGCGCCACAGCCGCAGCGTCCGAGGCCACCACATCCAGCACCGGATGCAGACCCCGCCCCACCGCCTCCCGCACCGCCCGCGCCATCAGCAGCGCCCCGACCCCACGGCCCCGCGCACCCGGCCCCACGAACAGACGGCTCACCACCGCCACCGCCGGACCGCCACCCCACAGCACCGGAGCCGCATCACCAGACTCCGCCCGGGACAGCCCCACATGCCCGACGACCCGCCCGTCCACCTCGGCCACCCACGCCGCCAACAACCCCGGCGTCGCAAGCCAGCCGTCCGGCTGCTCCGGCCAGTTCACCGGATACCCGTCCCGCCGATGGACCTCGCCCAGCACCTCGACACACCCCCCGAGGTCGGCCCCCGTACGACGCCGGACCAGGACACCGCCGCTCTCGCTGCTCATCCGGGCAGGCTACGCGCTAGTACTTCGGCCCGATGTGCACGTCCATCAACGCGACCGACGCCTTGCGGGCGATGGACACGTTGAAGGGGTCACTGCCGCGCGCGAGCACGGTCCACTCGACGCCGACCTTGGTGAGCGTGTCCGTACACAGCTTCCGGATGTCGTCGGACTTGTTGGTGAAGAAGTACCGCGGGTACTCGTAGCGCTTGCCGTTGCGGACGGTCCAGTTGGTGATCCGACACCCGTCGGAGTGGATCAGCCCCCGGACGAACTCCCAGGGGTGCGCGTCCACGATCTCCTGCTGCCAGCTTTCGAGAACGATCCGCCGCTCGTGCTTTCTGCCCGGCCCGTGCTGCGGGAACAGGCAGGTCCAGTGCCGCCCGTAGCTGGTGACGGCGACGCAGCCCTGCTTCTGCAGCAGGTAGACCTTGTCGTGAGGCCGGACGGCGGTGATCGCGGCGCGGCACTGCTCGATGAGGCCGGGCCAGGCGTCCGCGCAGGCGATCCGGAGGTGATGCCCACCCCGGGGGTGTGGGCTGATGCAGCCGTCGCCGAGGTAGAGGCCCAGGAGGTACGCGTACGAGGCTCCGTCGGCGGGTGCCGCGCATGGTTCGGCTTGATTGAGCAGGCGGGGGAGGGGCTGGAGCCGGGATCGCCACGCTCGGATGGCAGAGCGGGATATCCCGGTCTCCTTGCTGACGGAGTTCATGCTGCGCCCCTCGGCGAGCAAGTCCAGGGCGTGGGCGCGAGTGGCCAAGTCGTACATGCGATCGACGCTGCCGCGTGAAATTCGCTCACGTGGCGCATTTCGGGGAGCTTCGCTGAAAAGAGTGATGGCCACGCGGTTGTCGCGTGACCATGGAATCGAAGCAAAGTGCCCCAGGTGGGATTCGAACCCACACTGTCCGCTGTTTGAGAGCGGCCTCTCTGACCAGTTGGAGTACTGGGGCCTAAGAAACAAAGGCTCAGGGGAGCCCTGCGGGACACTACCTTACAGGAGCTAGGTAGGCTCAGGGGAGCTGTAATGCCCCGCAACGAGGAGCCATCCGTGACCGCCGAGCACGAGTCGACGCCCACGCCCGACGCCGACCAGTCGCACGTTCCGCCGCTGACGACCCGCGTCGTCATCGCCGAGGACGAGGCGCTCATCCGTCTTGATCTCAAGGAGATGCTCGAAGAGGAGGGCTACTCCGTCGTCGGCGAGGCCGGAGACGGGCAGACGGCCGTCGAGCTGGCCCGGGAGCACCGCCCGGACCTGGTGATCCTGGACGTGAAGATGCCCGTCCTGGACGGGATCTCCGCCGCTGAGAAGATCGCGGAGGAGTCCATCGCCCCCGTTCTGATGCTGACCGCGTTCTCGCAGCGCGACCTGGTCGAGCGGGCGCGGGACGCCGGGGCCATGGCGTACCTGGTGAAGCCGTTCAGCAAGAGCGACGTCGTGCCGGCCATCGAGATGGCGGTGTCGCGGTTCGCGGAGCTGAAGGCGCTGGAGAAGGAGGTCGCGGACCTTTCGCTGCGGCTGGAGACCCGCAAGCTGGTGGACCGGGCGAAGAGCATTCTGCAGACCCAGTACGGGCTGACGGAGCCGGCGGCGTTCCGCTGGATCCAGAAGACGTCGATGGACCGGCGCATGTCGATGCAGCAGGTCGCCGAGGCGGTCATCGAGGACGCCGAGGAGAAGAAGAACGCGGCGAAGGGCTGAGCAGGCCCCTGAAACGCGCGTGAGGCCCGCCACCGGGTTCCGGTGGCGGGCCTCACGTGTCGTACGGGTCAGTCTTCGCCGAGGTAGGCCTTGCGGACGTCCTCGTTGTGGAGGAGCTCCTGGCCGGTGCCGGAGAGGACGATCTTGCCGATCTCCATCACGTGGGCCTGGTCGGCGAGGGAGAGCGCCGCCTGGGCGTTCTGCTCGACGAGCAGGATGGTGGTGCCCGTGGACTTGAGTTCGGCGATGGTCGCCATGATCTTGTGCATCATGAGGGGGGAGAGGCCCATGGAGGGCTCGTCCAGCATGAGCAGCTTGGGGCGGGACATGAGGGCCCGGCCCATGGCGAGCATCTGCTGTTCGCCGCCCGAGAGGGTGCCGGCGGCCTGCTTGCGGCGTTCGCCCAGGATGGGGAACATCTCGTAGGCGCGCTGGACGTCCTGCTCGATGCCGTCCTTGTCGGTGCGCAGGAAGGCGCCGAGCTGGAGGTTTTCGGCGATCGTCAGCCGGGGGAAGATGTGGCGTCCCTCGGGGGAGTGGGCGAGGCCCAGGGAGACGATCTTGTGGGCGGGGACCTGTCCGAGGGGCATGCCGTCGAAGGTGACGGTGCCGCTGACGGGCTTGAGGAGTCCGGAGAGGGTCCGCAGGGTGGTGGTCTTGCCGGCGCCGTTGGTGCCGACGAGGCAGACGATTTCGCCTTCGTTGACTTCGAAGGAGATTCCCTTGACGGCTTCGATCTTGCCGTAGGCGACCTTGAGGTCTTCGACCTTGAGCAGTGCGGTCATTTGGCCTCTCCTTCCGTGCTGGTGGTGCTGGTCGTGCTGGTGGTGCCGGTGGTGCTTTCTTCCGGCTCCGCCGCGGCCGGGGCGGCTTCCTCGGCCGGGGCTTCGTCGGCCGTGTCGGCTTCGGCGGCCTCGGGCTCCGGCTCCGCCTCGGCGGCGGTCTCCGGCTCCGGCTCCGGTTCCGGGGCGGTTTCCGCCTCGGCGGCCGCGGCGGCGTTCTCCTCGGCCGCTTCGACCGCGGCGTCTTCGGTCGCGCCCGGGTCGCCCTCGAAGGGTTCGCCGAGGTAGGCGGCGATGACGCGCTCGTCGCCCTGGACTTCGGAGGCGGTGCCTTCGATGAGCTTCTCGCCCTGGACGAGGCAGGCGACGCGGTCGCACAGGTTGAAGATGAAGCGCATGTCGTGCTCGATGACGAGGACGGCGATGCCCATGTCCCGGATCGCGAAGATGAGTTCTTCGGCGGCGCGGGTTTCCTGCGGGTTCATGCCGGCGGTGGGCTCGTCGAGGAGGATGAGTCCGGGGTCGCTGGCGAGGGCGCGGGCGATTTCGAGCTTGCGCTGTTCGCCGTAGGGGAGGTTCTTGGCGAGGTGCCCGGCCTTGTGCTGGAGGCCGATGAACTCCAGGAGTTCCATGGCCCGTGCTTCGCTGGCGGCTTCGGCCTTCTTGAAGCCGGGGCCGCGCAGGAGGGCGGACCAGAGGCCTTCCTTGGTGCGGGTGTGGCGTCCGACGAGGACGTTTTCCAGCACGGTCATGTTGTGGAAGAGCCGGATGTTCTGGAAGGTGCGGGCGATGCCGGCGTTGGTGACCAGGTGGGGCTTGGGCGGCAGGACCGTGCCCTTGTAGCTGACGGTTCCCTCGGTGGGGACGTACAGCCCGGTGAGGCAGTTGAAGAAGGTGGTCTTGCCGGCGCCGTTGGGGCCGATGAGTCCGACGATCTCGCCCGCGTTGACCTTGAGGTCGACGCTCTTGACGGCGGTGAGGCCGCCGAAGCGCATGGTGACGCCGCTGGCTTCGAGGACGGTGGTCGTCGTGGTGGTGTCTGTGGTGGTCATGGTGTTCACGCCCCCGCCTTGGCGGTGGCCAGGTCCGTGGGGGCCTGGTCAGCGGTGTCGTCGTGGTACTCGAGCTGCGCGCGCTTGTTGGCGATGAGGCCTTCGGGGCGGAAGCGCATGAGCAGGATGAGGGCGATGCCGAACGCGAGGAGCTGGTAGTCCTGGAGGAAGGCCAGCTTCGCGGGGATCAGGAAGAGCAGTGCGGCGCCGAGGATGGGGCCGCGGATGGTGCCCATGCCGCCGAGGATGACGGCGGCGAGGAGGAACGCGGAGTTCGGCGGGACGGGCCCGGCGAAGACGTAGTTCTCGGGGACGACCGTGCTGTTGACGTGTGCCTGGACGGTGCCGGCGAGGCCGGCGAGGGTGGCGCCGAGGGCGAAGGCGATGAGCTTGACCTTGAAGCCGTTGATGCCCATGGCTTCGGCGGCGGTCTCGTCTTCGCGGATGGCGACCCAGGCGCGGCCGATGCGGCTGTTGCCGGCTCGGGCGAAGACCAGGATGACGAGTGCCATCACGAGCAGCATCAGGAAGTAGTAGTTGGCGTAGGCGCCGAGGGTGATGCCGCCGACGACGTGGGATTCCCCGAAGTTCCACCCGAAGAGTTCGAGGTGGGGGATGTTGGGGATGCCGTTGGGGCCGTTGGTGATGTCGGGGCCGGAGGTGCCGTCGAGGTTGCCCATGGCGATGCGGAAGATTTCTCCGAAGCCGAGGGTGACGATGGCGAGGTAGTCGCCGCGCAGGCGGAGCGTGGGTGCTCCGATGACCACGCCGAAGATGAGCGAGGCGAGGGCGCCGACGATGACCGCTGCCCAGAAGGGGAGCTGGAAGCCGAAGGCGGAGGCGGTGCTTCCGGAGACCAGGGCGGCGGCGTAGGCGCCGACGCCGAGGAAGGCGACGTATCCGAGGTCGAGGAGACCGGCGAGGCCGACGACGACGTTGAGGCCGAGGGCGACGGTCGCGAAGATCAGGATGTTGACCGCGATGAGCGTGTAGGTGTCGCCGCTCTGCTGGATGAAGGGGAAGGCGATCGCGGCGGCCGCGGTTCCGACGAGGGTGACCTGGCGGTTGTTCGCGGTGATGGTGCTGAACCGGTCGAGGAGGCCGGACTTGAGCAGGGCGACGGCCGCGAACCCGACGATGATCAGGTACGTGACGAAGAGCTGGGGCTCCTTGTCGTCGGTGTCGATGCCGAAGGTGATCACGAAGAGGCCGACGGCGAAGGCGGCCGCGATGATGACGATCTCGGCCCAGTTGGGCAGCTTCTTCGCGGGGGCGGCCTTGTGGCTGTCGTCGGTGAGCTTGTGCGCGGCGAGGGCCGGGACGAGCGAGCCGACGAGGGCGACGTAGGCGCCGGGCTCCAGGTGGACGACGCCGCCGAGGACCCACACGATGGCGAGGACGGTGAACCAGGTGCCGGCGAGGGTGCCGAGCGAGAGGATCCACACGGGCTTGCGGGCGCCGGTGGGGGTGAGCCAGCGCAGGCCCTTGACGCCGAGCGCGGAGAGCGCGAAGGCGGCGGTGAGGAGGGCGCCGGCGAGGCTCAGGAACTGGATGGGGGCCGGGCTGCCGTAGTAGGTGAGGTCACCGGGGAACTCGTCGGTCCAGGTCCAGGCGAGGAAGGCGCTGATGATGGTCAGCAGGCTTCCGCCGATGACCGCGTAGAGGAGTGCGGTGCGGGAGACGGCGCCGGTGGCCTCGGCCTCGAGCGGGAGGGTTGCTTCGTTGGTCATGGTTCTCACGCCCGATCCGCGACGCGCTCACCGAGCAGGCCTTGTGGCCGCACGAGGAGGACGACGATGAGGAGTACGAACGCCCAGACGTTGGACCAGGCTCCACCGCCGAGCTGCGACATGCCGGGGATGTCTTCGATGTAGGCGATCGACAGGGCTTCGGCGAGGCCGAGGACGACGCCGCCGACCATGGCTCCGTAGATGTTGCCGATGCCGCCGAGGACGGCCGCGGTGAACGCCTTGAGGCCGAGGATGAAGCCCATTTCGAAGTTGATCTGGCCCTTGTCGAGGCCGTAGGCGACGGCGGCGACGGCTGCGAACGCGGCACCGATGGCGAAGGCCATGACGATGATGCGGTCGGTGTTGATGCCCATCAGCTTCGCGGTGTCGGGGTCCTGCGCGGTGGCCTGCATGGCGCGGCCGCTGCGGCTCTTCTGGACGAAGACGCCGAGGGCGAGCATGCAGAGCGGGGCGAGGATGAGGACGAACGCGTCCGCGCGCTGGATGGCGAGGCTGTCGGTGATCTTGAAGGCTTCGCCCTTGAACTCGGGGAAGCTGACGGCCTTCTTGGCGTCCGGGTAGAACTGCCAGACGAGCTGCTGGAGCGCGATCGAGAGGCCGATTGCGGTGATGAGGGGGGCGAGCCGGGGGGCGCTGCGCAGGGGACGGTACGCGAAGCGTTCGGCTGCGGCGGCTACGGCGACGGAGGTCAGTGCGCCTCCGACGATCATGACGGGTATCGCGATCAGCAGGGAGGTGCCGGTCGGGAGGGCGGTGTAGGCGGTGAGCGCGCCGAAGCCGCCGATCATGAAGATCTCGCCGTGGGCGAAGTTGATGAGCTGGACGATGCCGTAGACCATGGTGTACCCGATGGCGATGAGGCCATAAAGGGCACCGAGGGCAAGGCCGTTGGCCAGCTGTTGCGGCAGTTCGTGCACCGCAGGGCCTCCGATGAGCGTGTCGGATAAGACTCCGCGCGAGGGCGCTGTTTGCGCCCTCGCGCGGTGGTGTGGTTCAGGTGGGGCTGGTGGTGCTGGGTTCTACGGGATTACTGGTTGAACGTGTCGCTCTTGACGTCGATCCACTTGCCGCCCTCGACCTTGTAGACCGTGAGCTGCTTGTTGGTGGTGTCGCCGAACTCGTCGAAGGCGACCTTGCCGGTCACGCCCTCGAAGGACACCTTGGCGAGGGCCTCGACGACCTTGGCGCGGGCGTCGGTGGGGAGCTTGCCACCGTTGGCGGCGACGACGTTCTTGACGGCCTGGACGACGGCCCAGCCGGCGTCGTAGGAGTAGCCGCCGTAAGCCGCGTAGGGGTCCTTGTAGCCGCCGGCCGCGTAGTCGGCGATGAAGGTCTTGGCGGTGGGGAGCTTCTCGACCGGGTAGCCGATGGAGGTGGAGAGGTCGCCCTCGTTGGCCTCGCCGGAGGCGGTGATGAAGGCGGGGTCCTGGATGCCGTCGCCGCCCATGAGCGGGATGTTGGCGCCGGTCTTCTTGATCTGGTCGGCGAGCAGGCCGCCCTCGGGGTACTGGCCGCCGAAGTAGACGGAGTCGGCGCCGGAGGACTTGACCTTGTCGGCGGTGGAGGAGAAGTCGGTCTCCTTCACGGTGACGTGGTCGGTGCCGACGACCTCGCCGCCGAGCTTCTTGAACTCGTCGGAGAAGATCGCGGCGAGGCCGGCGCCGTAGGTCTGCTTGTCGTCGACGACGAAGACCTTCTTCTTGCCGGCGTCCTTGAAGAGGTACTGGGCGGCGAACTTGCCCTGGACCACGTCGGTGGCGGCGGTGCGGAAGTAGGTCTTGAAGGGGCGCTTGTACTCGCCCTTGCCCCAGTTGTCGCCCTGGCTGAGCGCGGGGTTGGTGTTGGCGGGGGAGACCTGCGCCAGGTTGGCGGAGGCGAAGACTCCCTGCATCTGCTGGGCGACGCCGGAGTTCAGCGGGCCGACGACGCCGAGGACGTCCTTGTTGCCGACGAGCTTGGTGGCGTTGGCCTGGCCGGAGGCGGGGACCGCCTGGTCGTCGAGGGCCTCGACCTTGAACTCGATGCCGGGGACCTCGTTGTTCTTGTTGGCCGTCTTGGCCGCGAGGTCGACCGAGTTCTTGATGCCCTGGCCGAGCGCGGAGAGCGAGCCGGTGAGGGGGGCGTCCACGCCGATGACGACGACGGTCTTCTTGCCGTCGGACTTGTCCCCGGTCTTCGCCTCATCGCGCGAACCGCAGGCGGTGAGGGTCAGTGCTCCCGTGGTGATCACGGTGGTGAGGACGAGCAAAGAACGGTGTCGCACGATTCTTCCTTTCCCTGGCGCGGCCGCCTCATGTGTAGAGGTGCCGATTGGTCGCCGGGCCGCACTGGGATGTCCACGGCCGTGCTGATCCGCGCCTTTGCGGCGCGGTGACTGGCCGTGACTCTAGGCCCGAGGTGGTGAATGCGGGGAGCGGAGAAAGGAGGATGTGACGCTCTTGTTATGCCAAGGCCAAGAATGTGTGGCGGGAGTGTGGACAAAACGGACTTTTAATGGCGCCTGGGGGTGACCACATGCTGAGAATTCCCCGTTTCCCTAAGGGGCTTGAGGCCTTCATGGTCCTGTCATTGATCAAATTCGGCCGAATGTCGCTGCGTGTGTCCGAAAGTGACCAGCGGGTGGTATTCGGCAGGGGAAAAAGGGCGATTCCGTAGGGCGTGGGCATTACGGAGCGTAATGGAATGCGTTGATCCACTCCGGGCGGATGGATCTTGTTCGGACACCCGGAGCGCCCGCGACCTGCGGTTCGGCACCGAGGGGCACGTGCCCGGAAGGCGGACAGCGCGTACGGGAATCCGGTCACCCCCCTCAGGTCGGGGGCCGCCAGTTCTCCGAGCTCCAGGTGGCGCCGTCCCGCTCGGCGCAGCGCTGCGCCACGAGCCGGTCGATCAGCTCAAGTGCCTTGTCCTGTCCGGCAGTTCGTTCCTCGGTACGGGCCGCGGCGACCGCTTCCTCGTGGATCTCGTACTGCTGGTTGGAGAGGCCCTTCTGCTCCCAGTCGAGACCGGACCAGTAGGTGCCCTTGAGGGTCTCCTTCGCCCAGTAGGACACCAGACTTGTGCAGACCTGTGCCGGTGAGGAAGTGCCGGGTGCGGGCGTTGGGGTCGCGGGTGGCGCGGAGGGGGCGGAAGTGGAGCATCCGGACAGGGCGAGCGCCGCGAGGAGGGCGGCGACCGCGCGACGTGGTGTGGCGGGCGGCGGGGTCCCCATGAGGGGACGGTAGGCCGTCACCATCGGTGACACAACAGCCTCCGCCGGAATCTGCCCGGACTGGCGGATTCCGGGCGGTTCCCGGGTTCGGGAACGGCGCGGGCCCGGAGCCGCGCGGGGGCGGATCCGGGCCTGCGGGCCTTGCGGGGTGCGGGGGCGGCGGCTCAGGCGCCGGAGGGCGCGCCGGCGCCGTCGGCGTCGCGCAGCAGGCAGGTCAGGCGGGCGGTGCAGATGCGGCGGTCCTGCTCGTCGCTGATGACGACCTCGTAGCTGGCGGTGGAGCGGCCCAGGTGGAGCGGGGTGGCGACGCCGGTGACCAGGCCGGAGCGGGCGCCCCGGTGGTGGGTGCAGTTCAGGTCGACGCCGACGGCGATCTTGTTGATGCCGCCGTGCAGCATCGCGCCGACGGAGCCGAGGGTCTCGGCGAGGACCGCGGAGGCGCCGCCGTGCAGCAGTCCGTAGGGCTGGGTGTTGCCCTCGACGGGCATGGTGGCGACCAGGCGCTGGGGCGAGGCCTCCAGGATGCGGATGTCCATGCGCTCGCCGAGGTGGCCGGCGGAGAAGAGCTTGGGCAGGTCGATGCCCAGGGCCGCGTACTCGTCGAGGATCTCCTGCGGGAACTTCACAGTGTGCTGCTCGCCCATGGGGCCGGCTCCGTTCGTCAACGTTCGTTAACCATCTTGTCCTGGGGTCGTTCTATCAGGCCGGTTCGAAGCGCACGACGACGGACTTGCTCGCGGGGGTGTTGCTGGTGTCCGCGGTCGAGTCGAGGGGGACCAGCACGTTGGTCTCCGGGTAGTAGGCGGCCGCGCAGCCGCGCGCGGTGGGGTAGTGCACGACGCGGAAGCCGGGCGCGCGGCGCTCGACGCCGTCGCGCCATTCGCTGACGAGGTCGGTGTACGAGCCGTCGGCGAGGCCGAGCTCGGCGGCGTCCTCGGGGTTGACCATGACGACACGGCGGCCGCCGGTGATGCCGCGGTAGCGGTCGTCGAGGCCGTAGATGGTGGTGTTGTACTGGTCGTGGCTGCGCAGGGTCTGCAGGAGCAGCCGGCCTTCCGGGACGCGCGGGTACTCGACGGGCGCGCCGGTGAAGTTGGCCTTGCCGGTCTTGGTGGGGAAGCGGCGCTCGTCGCGCGGGGCGTGCGGGAGGCGGAAGCCCTCAGGGCGGGCGGCGCGGGCGTTGAAGTCCTCGAAGCCGGGGACGACGCGGGAGATCCGGTCGCGGATGGTGGCGTAGTCGCGCTCGAACTCCTCCCACGGAGTGGTGGAGGCGGCGCCGAGGACGGCGCGGGCCATGCGGGCGACGATCGCGGGCTCGGAGAGCAGGTGCGGGGAGGCGGGGGCGAGGTTGCCGCGGGAGGCGTGGACCATGCCCATGGAGTCCTCGACGGTGACGAACTGCTTGCCGCAGGCCTGGACGTCCTTGTCGGTGCGGCCGAGGGTGGGCAGGATCAGGGCGCGCCGGCCGGTGACCGCGTGGGAGCGGTTGAGCTTGGTGGAGACGTGGACGGTCAGGCGGGCGCGGCGGATCGCGGCCTCGGTGACGTGGGTGTCGGGGGTGGCGCCGACGAAGTTGCCGCCCATGGCGAACAGGACCTTGGCCTTGCCGTCGCGCAGGGCCTCGATGGAGCGGACGACGTCGTAGCCGTGGCCGCGCGGCGAGGTGATGCCGAATTCCTTGTCGAGGGCGTCGAGGAAGGCGGGCGCGGGGCGTTCGAAGATCCCCATGGTGCGGTCGCCCTGGACGTTGGAGTGGCCGCGGACGGGGCAGACGCCGGCGCCGGGGCGGCCGATGTCGCCGCGCAGCAGGAGGAGGTTGACGACCTCGCGGATGGTGGCGACGGAGTGCTTGTGCTGGGTGAGGCCCATGGCCCAGCAGACGATGGTGCGCTTGGAGGCCAGGATCATGGCCAGCGCGCGCTCGATGTCGGGGCGGGTGAGGCCGGTGGCGGTGAGGGTCTCGTCCCAGTCGGTGTCCTTGGCGGCGGCGACGAGGTCCTCGTACCCGTGGGTGTGCTCGCGGATGAAGGCCTCGTCGGTGGCGCCCTCGGTCGCGATGACGAGCTTGTTGAGGAGGCGGAAGAGGGCCTGGTCGCCGCCGATGCGGATCTGGAGGAAGAGGTCGTTGAGGGCGGTGCCCTTGAGCATGCCGAGGGGGGTCTGGGGGTTCTTGAACCGTTCCAGGCCGGCCTCGGGCAGCGGATTCACCGAGATGATCTTCGCACCGGCGGTCTTGGCCTTCTCCAGGGCGGAGAGCATGCGCGGGTGGTTGGTGCCCGGGTTCTGTCCGGCGACGATGATCAGGTCGGCCTGGTGGAGGTCTTCGAGGGAGACGCTGCCCTTGCCGATGCCGATGGTCTCGGTCAGCGCGGAGCCCGAGGACTCGTGGCACATGTTGGAGCAGTCCGGCAGGTTGTTGGTGCCGAACTCGCGGGCGAAGAGCTGGAAGAGGAACGCGGCCTCGTTGCTGGTGCGGCCCGAGGTGTAGAAGAGGGCCTCGTCGGGGGAGTCGAGGGCGGTCAGCTCCTCGGCGATGATCTCGAAGGCCCGCTCCCAGGGGACGGCCTCGTACCGCTCGGAGCCCTCGGCGAGGTACATGGGCCGGGTGATGCGGCCCTGCTGGCCGAGCCAGTAGCCGGAGCGGCCGGCGAGGTCGGCCAGGGGGTGCTCGGCGAAGAACTCCGGGGTGACGCGGCGCAGCGTGGCCTCCTCGGCGACGGCCTTGGCGCCGTTCTCGCAGAACTCGGCGGTGTGCCGCTTGTCTCCTTCGGGCCAGGCGCAGCCCGGGCAGTCGAAGCCGTCCTTCTGGTTGACCTTGAGCAGGGTGCGCGCGGTGCGGGAGACGCCCATCTGCTGCTGCGCGATCCGCAGGGTGTGCCCGATCGCGGGCAGGCCGGCGGCGGCCTGCTTGGGGGGCGCGACCTGCGGCGCGTCCTGTACGGGATCACCTGCGGGCGGCTTGGTGGCCATGTCGCTCCCCTTCGAGCAGTCGAGCATCGCAGCGGCGGCCGCCGCGCGTCTTCGCGTACGCGTCCGACGATCCTGTCACGCCCTGCGGAGATCTCCGACGCCGGAATTGTCGGTGGGGCCGCCTAGGATCGGGGGCGTGGCAGAGAAAGCATCGAAGAAGACCGACCAGACGACCGCAGCGGACCGCCCCCGCCTGATGCTCATGGACGGGCACTCCCTGGCGTACCGGGCGTTCTTCGCGCTGCCCGCGGAGAACTTCACGACCGCGGGCGGCCAGCCGACGAACGCCATCTACGGCTTCGCGTCGATGCTGGCGAACACGCTGCGCGACGAGGCGCCCACGCACTTCGCGGTGGCGTTCGACGTGTCCCGCAAGACGTGGCGTTCGACGGAGTTCCCCGAGTACAAGGCGAACCGTTCGAAGACCCCTGACGAGTTCAAGGGGCAGGTCGAGCTGATCGGCGAGCTCCTCGACGCGATGAGCGTGCCGCGGTTCGCGGTCGACGGCTTCGAGGCCGACGACGTGATCGCGACGCTGGCCACGCAGGCGGAGGCGCTCGGTTTCGACGTGCTGATCGTCACGGGTGACCGGGACTCCTTCCAGCTCGTCTCCGAGCACACCACCGTGCTGTACCCGACCAAGGGCGTCTCCGAGCTGACCCGGTTCACGCCGCAGAAGGTCGAGGAGAAGTACGGGCTCACCCCGCAGCAGTACCCGGACTTCGCGGCGCTGCGCGGCGACCCGTCGGACAACCTGCCGGGCATCCCGGGCGTCGGCGAGAAGACGGCGGCCAAGTGGATCACCCAGTTCGGGTCGTTCGCGGAGCTGGTGGAGCGCGCCGAGGAGGTCAAGGGCAAGGCCGGGCAGAACTTCCGCGACCACCTGGAGGCCGTGAAGCTGAACCGGGTCCTGACCGAGATGGTCAAGGACGTGGAGCTGGACAAGACGCCAGCCGATCTGCTGCGCGCCCCCTACGACCGCTCGGCCGTCACCGGTGTGCTGGATGTGCTGGAGATCCGCAACGCCTCGCTGCGGGAGCGGCTGCTGGCCGTGGACCCGGGCGCGGCCGAGGAGGAGGCGCCCGCTCCGGTGGCGGGTGTGGAGCTGGACGGGTCGGTGCTGGGCGCGGGCGAGCTCGCGCCGTGGCTCCAGGCCCACGCGGGTGCGCCGCTCGGCATCTCCACCGTGGACAGCTGGGCGCTGGGCCAGGGCAACGTCAGCGAGATCGCGCTGGCCTCGGCCGGCGGGGCCGCCGCCTGGTTCGAGCCGTCGGGGCTGGACGAGGCCGACGAGCGGGCTTTCGCGGCCTGGGCGGCGGACGCGTCGAAGCCGAAGGTGGTGCACAACGCCAAGGGCCTGATGCGGGTCTTCCCGGAGCACGGCTGGACGCTGGCCGGTGTCGCCATGGACACGGCGCTCGCCGCGTACCTGGTCAAGCCGGGCCGCCGCTCCTTCGCGCTGGACGTGCTGTCCATGGAGTACCTGCACCGTGAGCTGCAGCCCGCCGCGCAGGACGGCCAGCTGGCGTTCGGCGCCGATGACACGGCCGAGGCGGAGGCGCTGATGGCGCAGGCCCGCGCGGTCCTGGACCTGGGCGAGGCCTTCAACGGCCGGCTCGCCGAGGTCGGCGCGGCCGAGCTGCTCCACGACATGGAGCTGCCCACCTCCGAGCTGCTCGCGCGGATGGAGCGGGCCGGCATCGCCGCCGACCGCGACCATCTGGAGGCCATGGAGCAGCAGTTCGCCGGAGCCGTGCAGCAGGCGGTGAAGGAGGCGCACGCGGCGGTCGGGCACGAGTTCAACCTCGGCTCGCCCAAGCAGCTCCAGGAGGTGTTCTTCGGCGAGCTGGACCTGCCGAAGACGAAGAAGACGAAGACCGGTTACACCACGGACGCGGACGCGCTGGCCTGGCTGGCCACGCAGACCGACCACGAACTGCCGGTGATCATGCTGCGGCACCGGGAGCAGGCCAAGCTGCGCGTCACCGTCGAGGGCCTGGTCAAGACGATCGGCGCCGACGGCCGGGTGCACACCAGCTTCAGCCAGATCGTCGCCGCGACCGGCCGGCTGTCGTCCACCGACCCCAACCTGCAGAACGTGCCGGTGCGCACCGACGAGGGCCGGGCGATCCGCCGCGGCTTCGTCGTCGGCGAGGGCTTCGAGTCCCTGATGACCGCCGACTACAGCCAGATCGAGCTGCGCGTCATGGCCCACCTCTCCGAGGACGAGGGCCTGATCGAGGCGTTCCTGTCCGGCGAGGACCTGCACACCACCGTCGCCTCCCAGGTGTTCGGTGTGGAGCGCTCCGAGGTCGACGCCGAGATGCGCCGCAAGATCAAGGCCATGTCGTACGGCCTGGCGTACGGGCTGTCCGCGTTCGGTCTCTCCCAGCAGCTGAACATCGACCCGGGCGAGGCGCGCGGTCTGATGGAGACGTTCTTCGAGCGCTTCGGCGGCGTGCGGGACTACCTCCAGCGCGTCGTGGAGGAGGCCCGAGCCACCGGCTACACCGAGACCGTGCTCGGCCGCCGCCGCTACCTGCCCGACCTCAACAGCGACAACCGGCTGCGCCGCGAGGCCGCCGAGCGGATGGCGCTGAACGCCCCGATCCAGGGCACCGCCGCCGACATCGTGAAGGTCGCGATGCTGCGCGTGGACAAGGCGATCACCGAGGCCGGGCTGACGTCGCGGATGCTGCTCCAGGTCCACGACGAAATCGTGCTGGAGATCGCCCCGGGCGAGCGGAAGAAGGTGGAGGAGCTGGTGCGCCGCGAGATGGGCGCCGCCGTCGAGCTCCGTGCCCCGCTGGACGTGTCCGTGGGCGTCGGGCCCGACTGGGAGTCCGCCGCGCACTGATCCCCGTACCGCTTCGGCAGTGGCAGCGCCCGTCCCCGCTATGCGGTGGGGACGGGCGTTCGCGTGTCGTCGGCCTCGCGGTCGCTCCCGTGATCGCCGTGGCGGCGGCGGTGGCGGAGGCGGACGAGGGTCCCGTAGAGCAGCAGGCCCACGGCGAGACCGGCGCCCGCGCCGAAGCAGACCGTCGGGACGATGTCGAGCGGGGTGCGGATGCGGTCGAAGAACGTGAAGAAGCGGATCACGCGCATCGTCACGCCCGCCCCCACGCACACCAGCAGCAGGGCGATCGCGGCAAGGGTTTCCGTACGGCCGAGCACCGGCACGGACGCGGCCGCCGACGAGCGCGGCAGCCGGCGCAGCGCCGTCCCCGCGAACCAGGCCAGGGCGCAGGCGGCCAGCGCCGAACTGCCGTACTGGAGGAACGTGTAGAGGGGCAGGCCGAAGGCGAGCGGCCGGCCGAGGTCGGGCAGGGCGTTGGTGCCCCACCGGTCCAGGTGCGTGAAGCTGTCCCATATGACGTGCGTCAGCGAGCCGATGACCGCCGAGAGGTAGAACCAGAGCGCCAGCGAGGGCAGTCGGCGGGTGCGCCAGTCCTCGCCGCGCACGAGGGTGTGCACCCTGCCCCGCCAGGCGGGCGGCAGCAGCGCGACCAGCGGCTCGCGCAGCAGCAGCCAGCACGCCACGAGGGCGGCGGTGAGCGCGGCGTCCGCCGTCACCACGCCGGTGAGGGAGTGCGTGAATTCGCCGTACCCCATGACGCCCTCGACGACGGCGTCCAGGAAGTAGAACGTGTCCGGCGCGAAGGAGCCGAGGACGAGCGCCGAGGCGACCAGCGGCCCGCGCGCGCGGCCGGTCCGGCGGATCGCCGGCAGCACGGCGGCCGCATGGCTGAGGGTGAACGGCATGGCGCCTCTCCTGGCTGTCCGGGGCCTTCTTCAGGCGTTCCCTACTTCGGCCCATTGCGTCTCGAACGGGTCCGGACAGTATGCGTGACCTGCGCGAGACGTGGGGAAGTCGTGAAATCCGCGGACGAATGCGTGCTGTGCACAGGGAGTTGACGTAGGGTCACGCGGACGTCGAGAGGGAGGGGGTCCGGCCCATGCCGGCTCGGATATCGGCTCGCGGTGCGGCTCGTGTTTCGGCTCGTGGTTCGGCTCGTCTTTCGGCTCGGTACGTACGCAGGCTGCGCAGGGGCGGGTCCGCCGCCGTGATCTCCGCGCTGGTGGTGGCCGCGGTGACCGCCTCGCAGGGCCCGGCCGCCGGCCGCGCGGACCTCGTCGCGGCGGCCCAGGCACAGGCCGCGCCGCCCGAAGGAGCCGGTGGGGCGGGCGGGGACGGCAGCTACCTCGCGGAACTCCCGCCGGTGAGCCCCGCCCCGTCGACGACGCAGTCGACGCAGCCGTCGGTGGCGCCGACTCGGCCGGTCCCGGCGGTGGAGCGGGAACGGCCGGCCGACGAGGTGGTGGTCACGGGCGCCGGGGAGGGCGCGCAGGGGATACCGGCCACCGTGCTGGCCGCGTACCGGGGCGCGGAGAAGGCGGTCGGGGGGAGCGACCCCGGATGCGGGCTGCGCTGGCAGCTGCTCGCCGCGATCGGCAAGGTCGAGTCCGGGCAGGCGCGCGGCGGCCGGGTGGACGCCGCCGGAACCACCCTGCGGCCGATCCTGGGACCCGTACTCGACGGCAACGGCTTCGCGAACATCCGGGACACGGACGGCGGGGCGTACGACGGGGACCCGGTGTACGACCGGGCGGTCGGGCCGATGCAGTTCATCCCGTCCACGTGGGCGGCGTGGGGCCAGGACGCGGACGGCGACGGCCGGCGCAACCCGAACAACGTCCACGACGCGGCCCTCGCGGCCGGGCGCTACCTGTGCGCGGGGAGCCGGGACCTGCGGGTGGGCGCCGACCTGGACCGGGCTGTGCTGTCGTACAACCGGTCCGGGGAGTACCTGAGGACGGTGCGGTCCTGGTTCACGTACTACCTCAAGGGCGCGTACGAGGTCCCGAACAGCCCGGGCGGCTCCGCCCCGGAGGCGCCGAAGCCGGCGCCGAAGCCGTCCCCGAGCTCCAAGCCGTCCCCGAGCCCGACGCCGACGCCGGTGCCCACACCCACCCCGAAGCCGACCTCGACTCCGGACCCGAAGCCGACCCCGACGCCGGACCCGAAGCCCACCCCGAAGCCCACCCCGAAGCCCACGCCGACGCCGGATCCGAAGCCGACTCCGACCCCGACCCCGACGCCCACCCCCACGCCGACTCCGAGTCCCACGGCGACGGCGACGCCCTCGCCGACGGCGAGCGCGCGGCCGACTCCCACGTCCGCCCCGAGCCCCACGGCCACCCGCAAGCCGTCCGCGTCCCCCACGCCCACCGGCGCGACCAAGGCCCCGTAGCGGGGGGAGCCCATCGAGCAGCCCAACGGCCCGCCGAAGAACCGGCGGGCCGTCGTGGTCCCGGGGCCCGCGGGTGCCGGTCCCGGCGCCCCGAGCCCCGCGCCCGTGGTCCGCACCGCAGGTCAGCGCCGGTTCCCCGTGATCGGGGGCGCAGACGGTTCTCATCTCCGCCCCGCGTTGCTACGGTGCGGCTCCGCCCTGACGCCCAATCAGATTCCGGAGGCCCCGGCATGCGCGCATTCATCGCCGCCGCCATCGGGCTTGCCGCCGCGCTGGCCCTCGTGTTCGCCGTCGCGGCGCTCGGGGCGCCCGAAGGCAAGACCTCGCCCAAGCCCCTGCTCACCACCGCGCCCAGCGCGCCCGGACAGTAGAGGAGGCCCGGCCTTGAGACGCACCGCCAGCCTCGTCCTGCTCGCCTTCGCCGTGTTCCTCGCCGCCCTCGCGCCGCTGCTGCGCTGGTACGCGTACCCCAGGCTCGCCAAGATCCCGCCGAGCCAGTACCAGGAGATGGTCCTGGAGGCGAAGGACGCGACCCTCCTCGACTACACCGCCGGCATGCAGCCCAAGAAGGTGGACAAGGTCACGATCGTCCAGACCCTCAAGGGCAACGTGGAGGCGTCGAAGGAGATAGAGGCGAGCGCCGGAAAGGACGTCGTCGTCTGGGACACGCTCTCCCACATCATCGGGCCGGACGGGAAGATGGTCTCCCAGATCCCCGAGCGCTACATCTTCGACGCCCACACCCAGGACCCGGTGCACGCCACGGGCGAGATGGTCGACGGCGACCCGGTCAAGCGCGAGGGCATCGAGTTCAAGTGGCCGTTCTTCACCGAGCCGCGCGACTACCTCTACTTCGACGCGCAGACCCGCACCTCCTCGCCGATCCACTACGTCGGCCCGCGCACGTACAAGGGGATGGAGGTCTACTACTACGAGCAGACCGTGCCCTGGACGAAGGTCTCGCTGCCGAAGAAGATGCCGATCGAGGGCATCGACCCGGCGACCTTCGAGCAGAGCACCGGCACCAGCCTCTGGTACCAGGTCAAGGCCATGTTCTGGGTCGACCCGGTGACCGGCGCGCCCGTCAACGCCGAGCAGGTCATCGAGCAGGAGATGCGCGGCGGCATCGCGGCCGGCGCGCCCGACGGCAAGCTCACCGTCTTCGCCGGGCACGTGAAGATGCGGGCGGACTACGCCGAGTACACCCTCGACCTGGTCAGGTCGAACCGTACGAAGGTGCTCGCGCTGCACACGTACGCGCCGATCGGCCTCGCGGCCGGCGGGCTCGCGCTGTTCGGGCTGGCGCTGTGGCTGGAGGCGCGGGGCCGCCGGGGCGAGGCGGGTGCCGGCGCCGGTGCCGGTTCCGGGCCGGGTTCCGGATCCGGTTCCGGGGAGGGGCTCACCGCCTGAGGCGGGCGTTGGTGTGCCGGGTGGGCTCGGCGGTCGCCGGGTCCTCGGGCCACGGGTGCTTGGGGTAGCGGCCGCGCAGCTCGGCGCGGACGGCGCGGTAGCCGCCCTGCCAGAAGGAGGCCAGGTCGGCGGTGACGGCGGCGGGTCGCCCGGCCGGGGACAGCAGGTGCACCAGGACCGGCACCCCGGCCACCTTCGGGGTCTCGGCCAGCCCGAACAGCTCCTGGAGCTTCACGGCCAGTACGGGCTGCCCGTGCTCGGCCGAGTAGTCCACCCGGATCCGGGAACCGCTGGGCACCTCGATCCGTTCGGGGGCCAGCTCGTCGAGCCGGGCGGCCTCGCCGGTGGCCCAGGGCAGCAGCCGGTTCAGGGCCTGCCCGGCGTCGATCCGGGCGAGGTCCGCGCGGCGGCGGGCCCGGGACAGCTCGGGCTCCAGCCAGTCGTCGGCCCGCGCCAGCAGCGCCCCGTCGTCCGCTACGTCGGGCCACGCGCCGCCGAGCGTCCGGTGCAGGAAGCCGAGCCGGGCCCGGAGCGCCCCCGCGTCGGCGGTCCACCGCAGCAGGCCGAGGCCGTCACGGCGGAGGCCGTCCAGGAGGGCGGAGCGGACGAGGTCCGGGTCGGGGTTCCTCAGCGGGCGTACGGAGAGCTCGATCGCCCCGAGCCGCTGCGCCGCGCGGGCGACGAGGTCGCCGTCCTCCCAGCGGACCTCTTCGGCCGCGCTGAGCAGGTGCGCGGCGGCTTCGCGGGCGGTGTCCTCGTCGACGACGGCGCCGAGGCGGACCCGGGCGGACGCGGCGTGCGGGCCCCGGTCCGCGACGGCGACGGCCAGCCAGGGCGCGCTGCGCAGCCGCGACCCGTCGCCGAGCTCGGCCGCGGTCCCGGAGGCCATCAGGAACGCCCCTTCCCCCTTGGCCTTCGCCACCCGCTCGGGAAACGCCAGCGCGGCCACCAATCCGGCGGCGGCGTCATCGCCGGGCGCTGCGCCCCCGGACGCCCGCCCGTCGGTCGCCTGTACGGCCGCGTCGGAGAGGGCACGGGGCGAGGCCGGTCCCTGTGCGCCGTCGAGTGTGTCGCCGGTGTCGCCGGCGGGCCGGCCGGTGCGCGGCGCCGGTTCGGCCCCGCCGGCGTTCGAGGCGCGCGGGTGTGGGGGAGCGGCCCCCACCGGAGGCGCGGCCCCCACCGGAGGCGCGGCCCCCACCGGGGGCGCGGCCCCGGGTTCGGAGGAGGGCCCCGCAGGGCCGGCGGAGGCGGCCCGGCGCAGGCGAGCGGCTTCCGTGCGCCAGCGGGCGGCATACGCGTCGCCGCCCGCCCGCGCCCGCCGCCACGCGGCGGCCAGGTCGTCGCCGTACTCCCGCGGCGGCTCCTCGCTCAGCAGGGCCACCAGCTCCGCCGCCCGCCGGGGGCCCACGGCCGCGGCTCCGTCCAGCAGCGCCCGGGCCAGGCGCGGATGCAGGCCGAGGCGGGCCATGGCCACACCCCGCGGGGTGACCCGGCCGTCAGGCGCGACCGCGCCCACCGCGACCAGCACCTCCCGCGCCGCGGCCATCGCCCCGGCGGGCGGCGGATCCAGCAGCGCCAGCCCGGCCGCGTCCGGGTCGCCCCAGCACGCCGCCTGGAGCGCGAACTGCGCCAGGTCCGCGATCCGGATCTCGGGGGACGGGAACGCCGGCAGGCGGCCGTCCTCCGCTTCCGACCAGCAGCGGTACACCGCCCCCGGCGCCTCGCGCCCCGCCCGCCCGGCCCGCTGGCGCCCGGCCGCGCGCGATGCCCGTACGGTCGCCAGCGCGCCCAGACCCCGCGCGTGGTCCACCCGGGGTTCCCGGGCCAGCCCCGAGTCCACCACCACCCGTACCCCCGGCACGGTCAGGCTCGACTCCGCGACCGCGGTGGACAGGATCACCCTGCGGTGCCCGGCCACGGACAGCGCCGCTTCCTGGACGGCCGCCGGGGCCCGGCCGTGGATCTGGAGCACCTCCGCGTCGACCGCGCCCAGCTGCCCCGCGACGCGGGCGAGCTCGCCCACGCCGGGCAGGAAGCACAGGACATCGCCGCGGCGTTCCGCCAGCGCCCGCCGCACCACCGAGGCCACGTGCGTCAGCTGCGCCGGATCCACCCGCATCCCGTGCGGCGGCCGCACCGGCCGGGCCGGCGGCGCCCACACCGTCTCCACCGGGTACGAGACCCCGGCGGCCTCCACCACCGGCGCCCCGCCGAGCACCCGGGCCCAGCCGGCCGCGTCGGTCGTCGCCGACGCCGCCACCAGCCGCAGCTCAGGGCGCAGGGTTTCCCGTACGTCCAGGAGGAACGCGGCGACCGCATCGGCGTCGAGGTGCCGCTCGTGGCACTCGTCCAGGACCACCAGGTCGACGCCGGACAGCTCCTGGTCGCGCTGCAACCGCTGGAGCAGCACCCCGGTGGTCACCACCTCGACCACCGTCCCCGGCCCCGCCACCCGCTCCCCGCGCACCGTGAAGCCCACCGAACCGCCGACGGCCTCGCCCAGCAGCCAGGCCATCCGCCGCGCCGCCGCCCGGGCGGCGATCCGCCGGGGCTCGGCGACCACGACCCGGCGGATGGGCCCGCCGCCCACCAGCCCGGCCAGCACCAGCGGCACCAGCGTGGTCTTGCCGGTGCCGGGCGGCGCGCACAGCACCGCCGTGCCGTGGGAGTCCAGCGCCGAGACCAGCGCGGGCACGGCCTCCCGTACGGGAAGGGCGTCGAGGTCGGCCTGGCGGATCGCGGTCACGGTGGGGTCAGTCCCTCTCGCAGACGAAGATCGCGGTACCGGGGATCAGGTTGCCGCGCAGCGGGGACCAGCCGCCCCACTCCTGGGTGTTCCAGGCGGGCCACTCCGGCTCGACCAGGTCCACCAGGCGGAACCCGCCCGCCACCACGTCGCGCACCCGGTCGCCCAGGGTGCGGTGGTGCTCCACGTACACGGCGCGGCCCTGCTCGTCCTGCTCCACGTACGGGGTCCGGTCGAAGTAGGACGCGGCGACGGACAGCCCCTCGGGGCCGGGCTCGTCGGGGAAGGCCCAGCGGACGGGGTGGGTCACGGAGAAGACCCAGCGGCCGCCGGGGCGCAGGACGCGGCGCACCTCGCGCATCACGTTGACGGGGTCCGCGACGAAGGGGACGGCCCCGTACGCGGAGCAGGCCAGGTCGAAGGAGCCGTCGCGGAACGGCAGCCTCCCGGCGTCGGCCTCGACCAGCGGGACGTCGTCGCCGATGCGCAGGGCGTGCTGGAGCTGGCGGTGCGAGAGGTCCAGGGCCACCGGGCGGGCGCCCTGGGCGGCCAGCCAGCGCGAGCACTGCGCGGCGCCGGCGCCGATCTCCAGGACGTCCTTGCCCTTGAGGGAGGCCGCCGGGCCGAGCAGCGCGGCCTCCGCCTCGTCCAGGCCCTCGGGCCCCCAGACGAAGCGGTCGTCGCCGAGGAACGCCCCGTGCTCGCTCTGGTACTCGTCGGCGTTGCGGTCCCACCAGCCGCGGCTCGCCCGGCTGCTCTCCGCGTCGTCCGCGTCACGCCGCGTGGCCTCGGAGTCGTCGCCGGAGGCATCGTCGGCTTCGTACGCTTCTTCGGGGGCGTAGTCCTCTTGGTTCATGGGGCCCGTCGTCGTAGTCTGCGGAAGCAGGGTCGGAAAGAGGTCGGAAAGTGTTCGGGAAGGGCCATCGGCGCCCGCCCGCCCACGAATTGTGCCGGTTATGCGGTGATCCGCCCGGGGTGTGCGCCTTCGCGCATTGACCCTGTCCGGCTGCCCCCGTATGCTACAAGTTGCGCTGCGAGCCTGTGCTCCTCAGACCTAGCAGGCTGCGCTTGCATCTGTTGATGTCCCCTCGGTTCTCGAGGCCCGTGCCGCTTCATGCGGAGTATGGGCTTCCTTGGCTGTCCGGCTTCTTCGGCAGATGCCGATAAGGGCTCCCGGCGTAGCAGTACCTACGACTTTCTGTCCGTAACCGGAGCCCTTTCCCACATGACGAGCAGCACCGAGACCACCTCTACCACCCCGCAGGTAGCGGTCAACGACATCGGTAACGAGGAAGCCTTCCTCGCCGCGATCGACGAGACGATCAAGTACTTCAACGACGGCGACATCGTCGACGGCGTCATCGTGAAGGTCGACCGGGACGAGGTCCTGCTCGACATCGGTTACAAGACCGAAGGCGTGATCCCGAGCCGTGAGCTCTCGATCAAGCACGACGTCGACCCGAACGAGGTCGTCAAGGTCGGCGACGAGATCGAGGCCCTGGTTCTCCAGAAGGAGGACAAGGAAGGCCGCCTGATCCTGTCCAAGAAGCGCGCTCAGTACGAGCGTGCCTGGGGCACGATCGAGAAGATCAAGGAAGAAGACGGCATCGTCACCGGTACCGTCATCGAGGTCGTCAAGGGTGGTCTCATCCTCGACATCGGCCTCCGCGGCTTCCTGCCGGCCTCCCTCGTCGAGATGCGCCGCGTCCGCGACCTCCAGCCCTACGTGGGCAAGGAGCTCGAGGCGAAGATCATCGAGCTGGACAAGAACCGCAACAACGTGGTCCTGTCCCGCCGCGCCTGGCTCGAGCAGACCCAGTCCGAGGTTCGCCAGACGTTCCTCACCACCCTGCAGAAGGGTCAGGTCCGCTCCGGCGTCGTTTCCTCGATCGTCAACTTCGGTGCCTTCGTGGACCTGGGTGGCGTCGACGGTCTCGTCCACGTCTCCGAGCTGTCCTGGAAGCACATCGACCACCCGTCCGAGGTTGTCGAGGTCGGCCAGGAAGTCACCGTCGAGGTCCTCGACGTCGACATGGACCGCGAGCGTGTCTCCCTGTCGCTGAAGGCGACGCAGGAAGACCCGTGGCAGCAGTTCGCCCGGACCCACCAGATCGGTCAGGTCGTCCCGGGTAAGGTCACCAAGCTGGTTCCGTTCGGTGCGTTCGTCCGCGTGGACGAGGGCATCGAGGGCCTGGTCCACATCTCCGAGCTGGCCGAGCGCCACGTGGAGATCCCGGAGCAGGTCGTCCAGGTCAACGACGAGATCTTCGTCAAGGTCATCGACATCGACCTTGAGCGTCGCCGGATCTCGCTGTCGCTGAAGCAGGCCAACGAGTCCTTCGGTGCCGACCCGGCGTCGGTCGAGTTCGACCCGACCCTGTACGGCATGGCCGCGTCTTACGACGACCAGGGCAACTACATCTACCCCGAGGGCTTCGACCCCGAGACCAACGACTGGCTCGAGGGCTTCGACGCCCAGCGCGAGACGTGGGAGCGCCAGTACGCCGAGGCGCAGCAGCGCTTCGAGCAGCACCAGGCGCAGGTCATCAAGAGCCGCGAGGCCGACGAGGCCGCCGCTGCCGAGGGCGCTGCCGCCCCGGCCGCCGGTGGCAACGCCGGTGCGGGCATCTCGGGTGGTTCGTACTCCTCGGAGTCGGACGAGACCTCGGGCGCCCTGGCCTCCGACGAGGCCCTGGCCGCGCTCCGCGAGAAGCTGGCCGGCGGCCAGAGCTGATCGCAGCGCGCACCACGCTCCGCGCCCCGGCGCGGGTGTGAGCAGCTGAGCTGAGAGACAAGGCCCGTCCCCTCCGGGGGGCGGGCCTTGTCGCGTTCGCGGAGCCGCGCCGGGCGGGAACGCGTCCCCGCCCGGCGTCTTTCGTTGCGTTCCCGTGAAAGGGCCCAACTGGGGAATGGTCGCGCCGCCTTGGACGTTCTTCGCAGAGAACGCGGCGAGGAGGAGTGGTGACGGTGCTTGATCCACAAGGTTTGTACGAATGGGACGCCAAGGGCCTGGCGGTGGCGGACCTGGCGCTCGCCCAGGACTCGGCCGGGCTGGTCATGCTCTACCACTTCGAGGGCTACATCGACGCGGGTGAGGCGGGCGAGCAGATCGTCGAGCGCGTCCTCGACACCCTGCCCCACCAGCTGGTGGCCAGCTTCGACGCGGACCGCCTGGTGGACTACCGGGCCCGGCGCCCGCTGCTGACGTTCCAGCGCGACCACTGGTCCGAGTTCGAGGAGCCCCGCCTGGAGGTGCGCCTCGTACAGGACGCCACGGGCGCGCCGTTCCTGCTGCTCTCCGGCCCGGAGCCGGATGTGGAGTGGGAGCGCTTCGCCGTCGCCGTCCGGCAGATCGTCGAGCGCCTCGGCGTCCGGCTCTCGGTCAACTTCCACGGCATCCCGATGGGCGTCCCGCACACGCGGCCCGTCGGCATCACCCCGCACGGCAACCGGACCGACCTGATGCCGG
The DNA here is from genome assembly GCF_026339935.1 of Streptomyces sp. NBC_01551. Classification (NCBI taxonomy): domain Bacteria; kingdom Bacillati; phylum Actinomycetota; class Actinomycetes; order Kitasatosporales; family Streptomycetaceae; genus Streptomyces; species Streptomyces sp. NBC_01551. The sequence continues at coordinate 1,422,829 of NZ_JAPEPX010000001.1, read as the reverse complement.
GCCACCGCAGCCCGTTCGACGAGGCGCAGGTGCCGGGCAGCGCGGAGTCGCTGGTCGAGTTCCGCCTCGGGCAGGCCGGGCACGACGTCCTGGGTGTCGCCGCGCACGTCCCGCACTACGTGGCCCGCTCCCCGTACCCGGACGCGGCGCTGACGGCGCTGGAGGCGATCACCGCGGCGACGGGGCTGGTCCTGCCGGCCGTGGCGCACGCCCTGCGGACCGAGGCGCACCGCACGCAGACGGAGATCGACCGCCAGATCCGGGAGGGCGACGAGGAACTCGTCAGCCTGGTCCAGGGGCTGGAGCACCAGTACGACGCGGCGGCCGGCGCGGAGACGCGGGGGAACATGCTCGCCGAGCCCACCGAGATCCCGTCAGCGGACGAGATCGGGCGCGAGTTCGAGCGGTTCCTGGCGGAGCGCGAGGGCGAGGGCTGAGCGCTCCCGGTCCGGGAGCGCCGGGGGCTGTACGTCGGGGGGCTGTACGAGGGGCAGGGCGCGGGGGCTAGTGTGCCGGGCATGCTGAAGATTGGCCTGACGGGCGGAATCGGAGCCGGCAAGAGCGAGGTCTCGCGGCTGCTGGCGGGGTACGGGGCGGTCATCGTGGACGCCGACCGCATCGCGCGGGAGGTCGTGGAACCCGGTACGCCCGGGCTCGCGGCCGTCGTCGCGGCGTTCGGGGAGTCCGTACTGACGCCGGAGGGCAGGCTGGACCGGCCGAAGCTGGGCTCGGTGGTGTTCGCCGACCCGGCGAAGCTCCAGACCCTGAACTCGATCGTGCACCCGCTGGTCGGGGCCCGGTCCGCCGAGCTGGAGGCGGCCGCGGGGGCCGACGCGATCGTGGTGCACGACGTACCGCTGCTCGCGGAGAACGGGCTGGCGCCGCTGTACGACCTGGTGGTCGTGGTGGACGCCGCGCCCGAGACGCAGTTGGCCCGGCTGGTCGGGCTGCGGGGGATGGCCGAGGAGGAGGCGCGGGCCCGGATGGCCGCGCAGGCGACGCGGGAGCAGCGGCTGGCGGTCGCGACGCTCGTGATCGACAACGACGGGCCGCTGGAGGCGCTGGAGCCGCAGGTGCGCAAGGTGTGGGAGGAACTCACGGCGCGGGCGGCGGTGTCCGGGGCCTGACGTGTGCATGGAAGAGCTGGCAGGGTGTGGGCGGGGCGTGGAACGCGCCGCAGAGGGAAGGATCTGATCGTGTCCGAGACCAGGCCGCCGTCGCGTCCGTCGCAGCCGTCCTCTTCCGGGGCCGGCAGCCCGGAGACGCATGTCATCGACTTCCGGGCCGCCGAGCAGCTCCTTGCCGCGCGCGACCCGCGCGGCGCGGTCAAGCTCCTCGACTCGGTCATAGCCGCCCACCCGGAGAACACGGCGGCCCGGTTGCTGCGTGCCCGGGCCTTCTTCGCGGCGGCCCAACTCCGCCCGGCGACGCTTGAGTTCGAGCTGGTGCTGGAGCGCGAGCCCGACAACGCGTTCGCGCACTTCGCGCTGGCCCGCACCCATGAGCGCTCCGGGCGGCCCGAGCAGGCGCGCAAGCACTTCCGGCTGGCCGCCGCCCTCGATCCGCAGCCGGACTATCTGGCGGCGGCCCGCTTCGAGGACTGACGGCCGTGGTGTCCGGCGGCCGCGGTTCGACCGCGGTTCCGCCGCGGCGTTTCCGGTCCGCGCTTCAGCGGCGGCGCGGAGGCTCGTACGGCGGGATGTCCGGGCCCGGCTGGTAGTGCGGACCCTGGTGGATGTGGTGGATCACCACGGCCAGGTCCACTGCCGCCAGTACCGCGACCACCGCGCAGGCAGCCGCCCACCCGGGGCGGCCGACCAGCGAGAACGCGGCCGCCCCGGCGGCGGCCCAGATCAGTCCCCACAGGCTCAGCCAGAACCGCAGCCGCAGCGGACTGCGGGCGGTCACCGGTTCGTTTCCGGAACGCATGGCCATCGCCTCGCTTCCCTGTCCGTCCATGGTCCCACTGGGAGGCGCGCCGGGGGCTGATGTCCTGGCTACGGGTTCAGCTTGTTCACGGCGGTGGTCGTCGTGTTCTTGAAGGCCGGGACGGGGGCGTCGCCGAGGTTGCCCATCTGGCCCCACTTCACGACGGTGACGGTGGAGCCGTCGCGACCGATCCCGTAGAGGTGCACACCGGGCTCGGAGTCCGGGATCGAGGTGTGCACGCCGTAGACGTGCGCGCCCTCCTCGACGTTGATCTTGCCGTAGTCCTGCCAGGAGGCCGTCCCGCCCGGGGTGGTGCGCAGCCAGTCGGCGGCGCAGGCCGCGACCTTGCGCTCCAGGGCGGCGGTGAGCTTGACCGCGGCGTCGGTGGAGGCGGCGCGCACGGAGATCTGCACGGCGCTGGTGTCGAACTCGGTGCCGAAGGAGCGGTGCCAGCTGCCGGCCGCAGGGAGCACGCCGTCCAGGCAGAACGGCGCGTCCTCGGGGAGGCCCTTGACGACCGCGCCGGTGGACCACGCGGAGCCGGGGTGCTTCGGGAGGTCGGTGCCCTTGATGAAGCCGGGGGCGGTGGCGGCCGCGGCGGTGGTGGAGGTGGTGAGGAGCAGCGCGGCGGCCGCGGCCGCCGCGGCGGTGAACGCGGTGGCGGTGGTCGTACGTCGTGTACGTCGGGACATGGTCGGATCTCCCCGTTGCGAGCGGTGTGCTGACGGTCTGTGTGCTGAGCCTTACCCACCGCGGGGTGCCGGGCCACGGGACACGGCGGATTCGGGACACTGGAACGGCGATACGGGCTGTCACCTGGGGGAACACCCCCTGCATGGAACGAAGTCACGGGACGGACGGGGGCGTCGTGGACGAGGCGGTGCGGTTCGCGCGGCTGATGCGGGAGCTGAAGGAGCGGGCGGGACTGAGTTACGGGTCGCTGGCGCGGCGGCTGCACACGAGTACGTCGACGCTGCATCGGTACTGCACCGGGGACGCGGTACCGGCGGAGTTCGCGGTGGTGGACCGCTTCGCGCGGGCGTGCGGGGCGACGGGGGAGGAGGCGGTGGAACTCCACCGGGCGTGGCTCCTGGCGGACGCCCGGCGCAGGGCGGCGGCCGCGGGGGCGGCCGGGGGTCCGCCGGGTCTGGGGGCGGTTCAGGGGCCGGTGTCCGGGGCGGTGCCGGTGGAGGCTCCGGCTCCGGTGGCGGTCCAGGGTCCGGTGCGCGGGCCGGCTCCGGTGGCGGAGGCGGAGTCGGGTGCGGGGTCCGTGCCGGTGCCGGTACCGGTGGCGGAGTCGGCCTCGGGCTCGGGGTCCGTGCCGGTGGCGCCGGCGGGGCCGGCTTCGGGTTCGGCACCGGCTTCGGGGCCGTGGTACCGGCGTCGTTGGGGGCTGGGGCTGGCTGTCGCCGGGGTCGTGGCGGTGGTGGCGGGGAGCGCGTTCGTTCTGGCGCCTACGGGGCGGGCCCCGGCGGGGTCGGCGGTGCTTCCCTCTTCCTCGCCTTCTCCCACTCCTGCTGCCAAGGCGCCGCTTCGGGCGGCCGTGCGGTCGCACGTCTGGGCGGGGGGTTGTGATCACGCCTACCTGGCCGAGCGGGGCCCGGGCAGCATGCCCCCGCCCCCGGTCGAGGCGGACGCGCCGGCCTGGGCGGACGCGGGGCGGGCGGTGCACGCCGGGTCGCAGATCGTGGAGGTGACCCTGCACGGCGTGGGTCCGGGTACGGAGGCGGTGGTCCTGGAGGACCTGGAGGTACGGGTCACCGCGCGGCGCACGCCGCCGGCGTGGAACGTGTACCAGATGTCCCAGGGCTGCGGCGGCGGGCTCACCCCGGCCGGGTTCGCCGTCAACCTGGACGCCCCGCGCCCGCTGGCCCGCCCGGCGGCCGGGAACGACGCGGGGGTGCGGCTCGCGGCGCCCGCGTTCCCGCTGCGGGTGTCGGCGGCCGAGCCGGTCGTGTTGCGGGTGGAGGCCACTGCCACGGGGTGCGACTGCGACTGGTCGCTCGACCTCCGTTGGACCGGCCCCGCCGGCTCGGGCACCCTCCGCCTGGACGACAACGGCCGCCCGTGGCGCACCAGCGCGGCGACGGCCCGCCCGACCTACGGCTACGCGCACGAGCAGTCCCGCTGGTCGCGCTGAAACGTCCTGCCCGTCCTGGCCGTCCTGCCCAGCGGCTGCGTACGGGCAGGTCAGGGGCGTTGTCAGTGGTCACGCCTAGACTCGTTGCGAGTGGCTTCGCGGCCGGAGACCGAGGTGGGAGGGGGATGGTCATGGCATTGGTCGTGGCATTGCTGCGGCACGCTGCCGTCTTTCTTCCCGCGTCCGTGCCGCGTGAGGGGCGGGTCGTTTTCTGGGCGCCCGACGGGGACTCCCTGCCCAGCGAGGACTCCCTGCCCGGCGAGACGGCTCCGCTCACGGTCGTCCGGCCGTCGGGCGACGGGGTACGCACGCGCATCGTGCCCGGGCTCGCACTGTCCGTCACCGCCGCGCTGCCGTTGCTGGCCCGGGCCGCGCGCAGCGGCGCCGCGCATCCCGCCACCCGCGCCTGGGGCACCGCGGCCGTGCAGGCGCTCACCCTCGTCGCCCGGGGGCGGGTGCTTCCCGGGCTCACCCCTGACGGCGTCGACGCCTGGCGTGCCGGGCCGCTCGACGCCGGGGACATCGGGCACCTGAGGGCGATCGCCGCCGCCCTGCCCCACGAGGCGTACGCCACCCCGCTGGCCGGTCGTCGGCCGCTGCAACTGCCCGAACCGGAGGCCCTGGTGCGGGCGTTCCTCGATGCCGTCGCGGACAGCCTGCCCCGTACCCCGGCCGCGCCCGTCGCGGCCGGGCGGCCGTTCGCCGCGTGGGAGCCGCAGCGGGTGCCGGGGATACAGGACTGGGCGGCCCAGGTCGCGGCCGGCGCCGATACCGGGGTGGGGATCTCGCTGCGGCTGGACCTGTCCTCGTTCCGCCTCTTCGACGAGGCCGAGCCCGGGGACGTCCGGCGCGCGGGCGCGGCCGTCGTCCAGGTGCACAGCCTTGCCGACCCCACCCTCGTCGCCGACGCCGCGACGCTGTGGGCGGGGACGGCGGCCGCCGGGTTCGGGCCGCGTGCCCGCATCGACGCCGTGCTCGCGCTGCGCCGGGCCGCCCGGGTGTGGCCGCCGCTGCTGCGGCTGCTGGACCAGCCCGTCCCCGATGCGCTGGCCCTGTCCGACCCCGAGCTCGAAGACCTGCTGGGCGCTGCCGCGCCCCGGCTGGCCGCCGCCGGGGTCGTGGTGCACTGGCCGCGCGAGCTGGCCCGTACCCTGTCCGCGAGCGCCGTCGTACGGTCGACGGCGCCCGGTTCCGCCACCGACGGCACCGCGTTCTTCGACGCGCAGCACCTGTTCGCCTTCTCCTGGGAGCTCGCGCTGGGCGGCGACCGGCTCACCCCGGGGGAGATGGACGCGCTCGCGCAGGCGCACCGGCCCGTGGTGCGGCTGCGGGACCAGTGGGTGCGGGTCGATCCGGAGCTGGTGCGCAAGGCGCGCAAGCGGGAGCTGGGCCTGCTGGACCCGGTGGACGCGCTGGCCACCGTACTGACGGGGACGGCCGAGGTGGACGGCGAGCCGGTCGCGGCGGTTCCGGTGGGGGCGCTGGCCGCCCTGCGGGAGCGGCTGACCGGGGAGCTGGCCCCGCTGCCGCAGCCGACCGCGCTCAAGGCCACCCTGCGCGACTACCAGGCGCGCGGTCTGGCCTGGCTGGACCTGATGACCTCGCTCGGCCTCGGCGGCTGCCTCGCCGATGACATGGGCCTGGGCAAGACGGTCACGCTGATCGCGCTGCACCTGCACCGGGACAGACCCGAGCCGACGCTCGTCGTGTGCCCGGCGTCGCTGCTGGGCAACTGGCAGCGGGAGATCGAGAAGTTCGCGCCGGGCACGCCCGTGCGCCGCTTCCACGGGGCCGGCCGCAGTCTGGACGGGCTCGACGGCGGCTTCGTGCTCACCACGTACGGGACGATGCGCGCCGGCGCCGCCCGGCTGGCCGAGCAGAGCTGGGGCATGGTCGTCGCCGATGAGGCCCAGCACGTCAAGAACCCGCTGTCGGCGACGGCGAAGGCGCTGCGCACGATCCCGGCGCCCGCCCGGGTGGCGCTGACCGGTACCCCGGTGGAGAACAACCTCTCCGAGCTGTGGGCGCTGCTCGACTGGACGACGCCCGGTCTGCTGGGGCCGCTCACCACGTTCCGGGCGCGCCATGCCCGACCGGTGGAGCACCAGCAGGAGGAGGACGGCGGGAACGAGGCGGCCGTCGCCCGGCTGGCCGCGCTGGTACGGCCGTTCCTGCTGCGGCGCAAGAAGTCCGATCCCGGGATCGCGCCCGAACTCCCGCCCAAGACGGAGACCGACCATCCGGTGTCGCTGACGCGCGAGCAGGTCTCGCTGTACCAGGCGGCGGTGGACGAGGCGATGGCCGTGATCGAGGCGAGCGAGGGCATGGAGCGGCGCGGCATGATCATGAAGCTGCTGGCCTCGCTCAAGCAGATCTGCAACCACCCGGCGCAGTACCTGAAGGAGGAGCAGCCCCGCATCGCGCACCGCTCGGGCAAGCTGGCGCTGCTGGACGAACTGCTGGACACGATCCTCGCCGAGGACGGCTCGGTGCTGGTCTTCACCCAGTACGTGACGATGGCCCGGCTCATCGAGCGGCACCTCGCCGCGCGGGGCGTCTCCACCCAGCTGCTGCACGGCGGGACGCCGGTGCCGCGCCGGGAGGAGCTGGTGGACCGGTTCCAGGCGGGCGAGGTGCCGGTGTTCCTGCTGTCGCTGAAGGCGGCCGGGACGGGGCTGAACCTGACCCGGGCGGGGCACGTCATCCACTTCGACCGCTGGTGGAACCCGGCCGTCGAGGAGCAGGCCACCGACCGCGCGTACCGGATCGGCCAGACGCAGCCGGTGCAGGTCCACCGGATCATCGCGGAGGGCACGGTCGAGGACCGGATCGCGGAGATGCTGGAGGCGAAGCGGGCCCTGGCCGACGCCGTCCTCGGCTCCGGCGAGTCGGCGCTGACCGAGCTGACCGACCGCGAGCTCGCCGACCTCGTCTCCCTGCGGAGGCCCGCGTGATCACCGCCCGCGACGACCGCCGCCGCACCTTCGAGACCGTGCCCGCCGGCGTGGAGGCCGTGACCTGGTGGGGCCAAGCCTGGGTGGCGGCCCTGGAGGAGCGCGCCCGCGACGCGGCCCGCCTGGTGCGCGGTCGCGCGTACGCGGCTGAGGGCCACGTCGACGCGGTCACGATCACCCCGGGCCGGATCGTCGCGTACGTGCGGGGCAGCCGGCCGCGCCCCTACCGCACCGAGCTGGCGCTGACCGCCTTCGCCGACGCCGAGTGGGCGGAGCTCCTGGAGGCGGTGGCGGCCGACCCGGCGGCTCTCGCCGCGCTGCTGGAGCGGGAGGTTCCGCAGTCGCTGGCAGAGTCGATCCTGCCCGGCGCGGGCGAGCTCGTGCCGCGCTGCTCCTGCCCGGACGTCGCGCGTCCGCCGTGCAAGCACGCGGCGGCCCTCTGCTACCGGGCGGCCCGGCTGCTCGACGAGGACCCGTTCGTGCTGCTTCTCCTGCGCGGCCGGGGCGAGCGGGAGCTGCTGGACGAGCTGACCCGCCGCAACGCCGCCCACGCCGCGCGCGAACAGCCCGACGCGGAACCGGACTTCCCCGGGGTCCCGGCGCGCGCGGCGCTGGCCCGCGCCGTCCTGCCGCCGCTGCCCGCCCCGCTCGCCGCGCCCGCCGCCGTGGGCCTGCCGCCCGCCTACCCGGCCGATCCCGCGGCCCCGGACCCCCTGGCCCTGGACCAGCTCGCCACCGACGCCGCCGCCAGGGCCCTCGCCCTGCTCACCACCGGCGAGGACCCCATCGCCGGCCTCACGCTCTGGCAGGACGCCGTCCGGCTGGCCTCCGCGCACCCCACGGCCGGGCTCACCGGCTCCGCCCGGACCCTCTACCGCGACCTGGCCCGCGCCACCGGCCGTACGACCACGGACCTGGCCCGGGGCGCCGCGGCCTGGCGCCAGGGCGGCCTGCCCGCCCTCGAGGCCCTCGACGAGCCCTGGGACCCCCCGGCCGGCCCCTTCGACCGGGCCCGCCCGGCCCTCCTCGCCGCCGGCCTGGGCGCCTTCCGCCCCGACCGCAACCGCCTCACCCTGCTGAACCGCCAGCTCCGCCTGAGCCGCGAGGGCCTCTGGTACGCCTACGAGAGCCGTCAGGGCGACAACGACTGGTGGCCCACCGGCACCCCCTCCCCGGACCCGGCCAAAGCCCTCCGGGCCTGACCTGGAGGACTGTCGTGAAGTAGGGAGGGCCGAGTACACGATGGAGTGAAATGCCTACCGGCTCTATAACCCGAATGGGTTGACCGGCGTTGTGTCCGGTGCGGGCGCAGTGTCCGTGAACCTTCCGGAAGGCAGGAAAGCTGATGCGTCACAGTCGTCGGAATGGCTTGATCGCGGCGGTGGTCGCGGGTGGTGGACTGGCCGTCGCGGGGGTGGGCGGCCTCGCCTACGCCGATGCGGACGCGGGCGGGAAGGTCGAGCGCTCTCCGGGGCTGCTGTCGGGGAATCTGGTGCAGCTGCCGGTCCACGTGCCGGTGAACGTGTGCGGCAACACCGTGAGCGTGGTCGGGGTGCTCAACTCGGCCGCCGGGAACCGGTGCGTCAACGCGGAGCCCGAGCACCACGGCAATTCCGGGCCCAGGCCCTCGCATCCGTCCAAACCGGGAGCCGGCAACGGCGGCGGGGCCAGTGCCGAAGGGCGCGGAAAGGATTCGCCGGGGCTGCTCTCCGGCAACGGGATCCAGCTGCCCGTCGAGTTGCCGCTGAACATCAGCGGCAACGGGGTCAGCGTCGTCGGCGTCGGCAACGGCTCCAGCGGCAACACCTCGGTCAACGGCGAGCAGCCCAGCGGCGGCAAGCCCGCCCAGCCGCCCACCGTCACCCGGCCCCTGACGCCGCCCGTCGCGCCGGCACCCGTCGCGCCCGAGCCGCCCCGGCACAGCGCGGCGCTCGCCCACACCGGCGCCGACGCCGTCGGCTACCTGCTGCCCGGCGGCGGCGCGCTGCTCCTCGGCGGGGTGCTGCTCTACCGCCGGTTCCGGGTCGGCTAGCCCGCGGGCGCGCCCGTACGCCACCCGTCCAGGATCGCGTCGATCCGCGGCGCCAGCCGGGCCCGGGCCGCGAAGCGGGGGATGCCGGACATCAGCAGGGCGTCGTACTCCGTGTCGAGGTGGCGTACGGCGGCCCGCACCGCCATCGACACCGCCTGCTCGTCCAGGGCCCGGCCGGCGGCGGTCCGGCCCACCCGGCCGCTGCCGCGCAGCGAGGCGTGCGCGGCGATGGCCTGGGCGCGGTCGGCGGGGCAGCCGGGGAACAGCCGCCGTATCTCGGCGGCGAACGCGGCCGTGAACCGGGTGTCCTCGGCGGCGCGGCGCAGCCGGTCGCGCTCCCGGCGGCGGGCCCGCGCCTCGGCGTCCGCGAGGCAGGCGCGCTCCGCGCGGGCCAGGGCGGCGTCCTCGACGAGCAGCCCCTGGCGTTCGTAGCGGCGGCGGCGTTTGTGGCGGCGGACCACGACGGCCGAGAGTGAACTGGCCTCCCGGGCCCGGCGGGTGAGCGCCGCGTCGCCGCGCGGCAGGTAGACCAGGTGCCCCAGGTCGGCGCAGTCCAGGCAGCGGGGCACGCCGGCCTCGCGGACCACGTGCCGGATCGGGCCCCGCCGGCACTCCGCGCAATGGATGTGTTTCACGGACTCGAACACGACGAGACTCATGCCGGATTGATACCGCCGCGCCGGCCCCATATCACCTTGTGCGGCTGGGATGTTGGGGTTTCACGGATCCTCGCTGGAATAGAGGATGTCCTCCTACCGTGTCGCATGGACTGCGGCCGGAGGTCGCGGAGGGGGAGCACATGAGCGGACGGCAGGCAACGGCGCGGCGCCCGGGAGCGGCGGGCCATGCCGACCTTGAAGGCCGCGAGATCGTCATACCCCCCGGAGGCTGCACCGGCTGGCACTACCACCGCGTGCGACTGATCGCGGTGGTCAAGTCCGGGACGCTGACCCGGATCCTGCACGACAACTCGGTGGTGGTGCACCGGGCCGGGACCAGCTTCATAGAGCCCGCCGGCATCCGGCACATCCACCTCGGACGCAACCTCGGCACCGAACCGGTCGTGCTGTACGTGACCTGCGAAGCGCTCCCCGAGGGCGCCGCCTTCTCGATACCCACCCCGGCCCCGCCCGGGGGCACGACCTGCGCCTGCTCCGGACCCGCCCTGTGAACCGGCCGGCGGCCACGGGGGATCCCGCGCCGCGGCGGCCGTGCCGTCACACCAGGCGGCGTATCTCCCCGCGCACCCGGTAGAAGCCGCCCGAGGCCGCGTGCAGCCCGTCCACCACGTACCGGGCGCCGGCCTCCCGGATGCCGCGCGGGAACTGCACGTTCCACGAGGGCTCGAACCCCCCGGACACCACCTGGACGCGCATCCGGCCGCCCTGCTGCACGCACTCCACCACCACGGCGCCCGCCGGAGCCGCCGCCACCGAGACTGTCGCCACCGCCGCGGCCGAGGCCGCCGGGGTGAACACCGGCAGGGCGGCCGCCGACTTCACGTCCACCGCCACCGGCACCGAACCCTGCTGGGCGGCGGTGATCGCCGCCTCGCTCGCGTCCACGCACACCAGAGAGCCGTCCGTGGTGACCAGGTACAGCCGCTCCTCCAGGTACTGCATGGACAGCGCGGACCCGCCGCCGGTGCCCAGCTTCCACAGCCGCCGCCCGTCGGCGTCGAAGCAGTACACGGAGGACGACGAGTCCCCGGCGAAGACGTACCGCCCGTCCGGCGAGGTCGCGCAGGAGTACACCGCCGCGTCGCACCGGTAGGAGACCTCGACGGCGCCCGTCGCCTTCGACAGCCGCTGCACGACCTTGCGGCCCGTGCCCGCGTACACCGCGTGCTCCTCCTGCCAGCCGAACAGCACCGAGCCGTTGGTCGGCGTGTGCCACAGCTCGCCGCTGCCGTTCGAGGCGTACGCCGTCACACCAGCGCTGTGCCCGTGGTAGACCGCCCGCTCGTCGGCGCGGACCATCCAGGCGCCGCTCCCCGCGGACTTGCGGGACCACTGGAACTCGTCCTCGTGGTCGATGACCGTCAGGCCACCGCCCGCGTCCGACACGTTCAGCACGCCCTCGTGGATGTCGAGCCAGTAGATGTCCACGTCCGCCGCGATGTCGTAAGCCCCGAACGGGACCTTCGACGACAGGTCGTACACCGTGCCGTCGTCGCAGCCCGCGTATATCCAGAACTCGTCCGCGACCAGGCACTTCACCCCGTCCGGCAGGGAGTAGCGGGCCAGCACCTCGCCGCCGTGGCTCAGCGTGTAGACGTCGCCCGCCTGGTTGCCGACCCAGCAGCGGTCCTCGTCCACGTGGATCCCGAAGGCCGAGGAGCCGGTACGGAAGCGCCACAGCACGGGGGCCACCGAGCGCGCGGTCGACGGCGCCGAGGTCACCTGGCGGCGCGTCACGGCCCGCGCCGCGCGCTGCCCCCGCACCGCCGGGGCGTACCCCTTGCGGACCTTCTCGCCGATCTTCTTCGCGGCGGCCGCGCGCGCCTTCTCGGCCGTCGGGAAGGAGGAGTTCTGCAGCTGGCCGTCCGCGCCGATGCGCCCGTACCGCACCGAGACGGCCGTGCCGTCCACGGTCACCTCGTAGAACTTGTGCGCCCCGCCGCCGTCCTGCGACAGCTCCAGATACGTCGTCTCCCGAGCCATGACAGACCCCTCCCCACGGTTGGGCCACCGGCTCCCGTAGCGGCGGTGATCCCTCGTGAAAAAAGCTAAGGGGCACCACTGACAATGGGGTTGTGCAGCTGGAAGCGATCACATGGCAGCGGATGGCCGAGCGGCTCGCCGGTCACCTCGACCCCCGCGAGGCCCCCTCCGGCCAGGCGGTCTGGCAGCGGGTGGGCATCGACGGCGCACCAGCGGCCGACACCGGGGTGCTCGCCGGTCACCTCGCGGACGCGCTGCGCGCACGGGGCCGCCCGGCGCTGGTGGTCCCGGCCGGCGGCTTCCTGCGGCCGGCGTCGCTCCGCTTCGAGTTCGGCCGCGAGGACGTGGACGCGTACCTCGACGGCTGGTACGACACGGCCGCGCTCTGGCGGGAGGTCTTCGGCCCGACCGACCCCGGCGGCACAGGGCGGGTGCTGCCCGACCTCTGGGACCCGGCGACCGACCGGGCGACCCGCAGCCCGTACGCCGAACTCCCGGCGGGCGGCGTGCTGATCGTGCACGGCCCGCTGCTGCTGGGCCACTGGTTCCCCTTCGACCTCGCCGTGCACATCCGGCTCTCCCCGGGGGCGCTGGCCCGCCGCACCGAGCCGTCCGAGCGGTGGACGCTGCCCGCCTTCGCGCGCTACGAGGACGAGACCGACCCGGCGGCCCGGGCCGACGTCGTCGTCAGGGCGGACGACCCCCGCCACCCGGCCTGGACGGGCCTGCCCGGCTGAACCCCGGCCTGGACGGGCCTGCCCGGCCGCCCCCTCGAACCCCCGCCGGGTCACGGACGTCCGGGATCCGCAACAGCGGCATCCCGGCTCGGTGACGAACCGGATCCGGCCATCGTCGTGGCCGATACCCGGCGCTACGTTGAGGCCACGCTTCGACGGCGGCCACCGGTGGCGCCTTGGCAGAGGGAGACGGCAATGCGCGCAGACGGCACGTCGGTTCGGGGTCGCAGACGCTTGCGGCGGCGGCAGGCTTGCGCCGCCGCGCTGGCGCTGTGCGGGGCCCTGGCCCTCACGGCCTGCAACGGGGACGGGGACGGCACCGGCAACGGCGGCGGCGCTGGAGCCGCGGGTGCGAGCCCCGGCGGGAGCCCGGCCACCCCGGCGGCCTCGGCCGCCCCCTCGGCGCCCGCCGCCGCAGCGACGCCCTCCGGGTCGGCGACCGCCACGAAGAAGCCGGCCCCGACGGCCACCCCGACCGCCGCGACGCCGGGCAAGCCGAAGCCGCCCGCGCCCGGCCCCACCTGCGACCACAAGATGCCGATCTCGCCCGACGAGATCGCCGTCTACCGCTACACCCCCGAAGGCGGCTTCCACAGCCTGATCGTCAAGCACGGCAACTGGGGCTGCGCCGTCGCGGGCGGCGCCACCCCCTTCGAGACGGTCGGCGTCGAGACCTTCCTCCCGATCGCCGAGGACGCCAAGATCACCGCGGTCACCCCGATCGTCGCGAGCCCGGTGAGCAAGCCGATCACCCTGCACGAGCTCACCTCGTGGCTGGAAAGCCACCCGAACAAGGGCCTGGTCTTCCGCTACCACCTCGACGGCAAGGGCGTGATCACCACCCTCGACCAGGAGGAGTACACGCTCTGAGCCCGCCCGTCGCCTCCGGCCCCGGTACGGCCGCTACGGTCGCCCGCCCAGCCGGGTGACCGCCATCGCGGCCGTCCGGCAGCCCGCCCGGGCGGCCTGCGCCGGGTCCGCGCCCGCGAGCCGGGCCGCGAGGAACCCGCCGGTGAACGCGTCGCCCGCGCCCGTGGAGTCCACCGCCCGCACCGCCTCCCCGGCGACCTCGGCGGTGATCCGCCCCGCCTCGGCCACCAGCGCCCCGGCCGCGCCCAGCGTGACCACCACCAGCGGCACCCGCCGGCTCAGCTCCACCGCCGCCCTGGCCGCACCGGACCGCTCGGGCAGCCCGGCCAGCAGCCGGGCCTCGTCCTCGTTGGGCAGCAGTACGTCGACCCCCGCCACGGCATCGAGGAACCGCCGCGGCCCCAGCGTGAGCAGGAACCCGGCCGAGGCCGGATCCACGCTCACCGGCACCCCCCGGGCCCGCGCCGCCCGCAGCGCCACCAGGGCCAGCTCCCGGCTGGTGTCGGCGAAGAACAGGTAGCCGGACAGGTGCAGATGGGCCGCCCCGTCCAGCAGGGCCGGCGCCCAGTCGTCGGGGCACAGCCGCAGCGCGGCCCCGCTGTCGGTCAGGAACGTCCGCTCCGTGTCCTTGCCGACCAGCGCCACCACCGTCCCCGTCGGCTCGACCGGGTCGATCACCAGCCGGGGCCGCACCCCCGCGTCCACCAGGGCCCGCTCGTGCCACCGGGCCGATTCGGCACCCACCCGCGCGAGGAGGCGTACCTCCGGCGCGCCCGCGCACGCCGCCCAGCAGGCCGCGTTGGCCCCCGCGCCGCCGGGCAGGGTGCGGATCCGGGCCGCCGTGTCGGTGGCCGGGGCCAGCGGCTCCGGGTGCACCGCCACCACATCGGTCACCACGTCCCCGACGACGAGCAGCGCCCCCGCCCCGGCCCCCGCCCCCGTCACAGCCGGGCCGTCCAGGCCCCCGCGATCCGGGCCCCGAGCCGCACGTTGCCCCGTACCGCCGCCAGGTTGGCCTCCAGCGAGGCCCCGCCGGTCGCCCGTACCAGGTACCCCAGCAGGAACGGGGTCACCGCCTGTCCCGCGATCCCGCGCTCGTGGCACTCGGCCAGGGCCTCGGCCAGTACCCGGTCGTGCAGCTCCGGATTCAACTGCTCCGCCTCCGCGACCGGATTGGCCACCAGCAGCGCCGACTCCCCTCCGCCCAGCGCGTCCTGGGCGGCCATCACCGCCGCGACCTCCTCCGGGCGGTGCACGGTCCAGTCCACCGGCTCGCCGGAACTGGCCAGGTAGAACCCGGGGAAACGTTCCGTCCCGTAGCCCAGCACGCCGACCCCCAGCGTCTCCAGCCGCTGCAGCGTGGCCGGCACGTCCAGGATCGACTTCACCCCCGCGCACACCACCGTGATCCGCGTCCGCGCCAGCAGCGCCAGATCCGCCGACTCGTCCTGCGTGTGCGCGTACTCCCGGTGTACGCCGCCCAGCCCGCCCGTCGCGAACACCCGCAGCCCCGCCCGCGCGGCCAGGAACGCCGTCGCGGACACCGTCGTCGCGCCGGTCGCGCCGGTCGCGAGCGCGGGCGCCAGGTCCCGGTGGCCGAGCTTGCGTACGCCCTCGCCGCCCGCGATCCGCTCCAGCTGCTCCTTGTCGAGGCCCGCGTACGCGACCCCGTCCACGACAGCGATCGTCGCCGGAACGGCGCCTTCCGACCGGACCAGCGCCTCCAGTTCCAGGCCCACCGCCAGATTCCGGGGACGCGGCAGGCCGTGCGCGATGATCGTCGACTCCAGGGCCACGACGGGCCGGTTCCGGGCGAGCGCCTCGCGCACCTCCTCTGACAGGACCGGCACTTCGGACAGGGGCTCGGATGCTGTGTGCTGTGGCATGTCCCCATCCATGGCACGGAATTCACGCCCCCAAACTCCCTCCAGCCCCACCCGTCACAACCTGTCCGAGTACCGTTCCCCCATGAACACGCAGGGCTTCTACGACGGGCTGGCAGACCGGTACGACCTCATGTACGCGGACTGGGACTGCCGGCCGGGGCGGCGGACATGCGGGCCCTGCCTTTCCGGGACGAGGCCTTCGACGCCGTCGTCTGCGCCGACAACGCCCTCCCGCACCTCCTGACCGCCGAGGACGTCCGCGCCGCGCTGGCCGAAACCCGGCGGGTGCTGCGCCCCGGCGGCGTACTGCTGATCTCCACCCGCCCGTACGGAGAACTGCGCCGGGCCCGGCCGCGGAGCGAAGCCCCGCACGTGCGCACCGGCCCGGACGGGCGGACCATCACCTTCCAGCTGGGGCACGAGGACGGCGAGCGCTACGACCTGGAGCTCTTCCAGCTGCTGCCCACGGGGGACACGTGGCGGACGACGACGTCACGCGCCACCTACCGGGCGCTGCCCGAGGAGGAGACGGCGGAGTACGCCCGGCAGGCCGGGTTCGAGGCGACGCGCTGGCACCCCTCCTCGGACACCGGGTTCCACCAGCCGGTCCTCGGCGCCCGCCGCCTCGGGCGGGGAGGGCTGGACAAGGTGACTCGTCCGCCCGGCCGAACCTGGACGCTCTGGTCACCGCGCCGGGCGGCCCGGCCGGATTAGGCTGGCGCGCCATGAGCACCAGTGATCACACCGCGTCCGCCTCCGCCCCCGCCTCCTTCGCCGTCTCGGTACCGGACGTCCCGGACACGGACCTGGAGGTCGAGGAGCTCGACCCGGCGCAGATCGTCTCCGGCGATCCCGTGGTGACGGGCAAGGTGCTGTGGGAGGCCGAGGACGGCTCGCAGGTGCGCGGGATCTGGCAGATCACCCCGGGCGTGGTCACCGACACCGAGGCCAACGAGCTGTTCGTGGTCGTCAGCGGCCGCGCCACCATCGAGGTGGAGGGCGGCCCGACGCTGGAGGTCGGCCCCGGCTCCGCGTGCGTGCTCCGCGAGGGCGACAAGACCACCTGGACCGTCCACGAGACGCTCCGCAAGGCCTATCACATCAGCTACTGACGACCGGTCCTACGCCTACGCCTTCGCGGGCGCCGGGTGCCGGCGCGCGGTGAACAGGGCGAGCGCGGCCATCGGCAGCAGCAGGGCCGCCCCGATGGCGTTCAGCCAGCCGTACCCCGCCTGGGACATGACCAGGCCGGCGGCCGCGCCGCCCACGCCCGCCGCCGTGTTCATCGTGAGGTCGCTCAGGCCCTGTACGGCGGCCCGCGCGGGCTGCGGCACCGAGTCGGTCAGCAGCGCCGAACCGGAGACCATGCCGGCGGACCAGCCCAGGCCGAGCAGGAACAGGCCGAGTGCGCTCTGGCCGTGGCTCGCTCCGGCGGTGCCGGCGAGCAGGGCGGCGACAGACAGCAGCCCGGCGGCCAGGCCGATCACCGACAGGCGGCCGAGGCGGTCGGCGAGCCACCCCATGACCGGGGAGAAGGCGAACATGCCGGCGATGTGACCGCTGATCACCAGGCCGATGAGCTCAAGCCCGGCGCCGTGGTGGCTGAGGTCCACCGGGGTCATCACCATGATCGAGACCATGGCGGTGTGGGACACCGCGACGGTGACCAGTGCCAGCCGGGCCCGCGGCGAGGCCTTGACGGCGGCGAACCCGGCGCGCAGCGAACGGCCCGCGCGGGTCTGCTCCTCGGGCGCGGCCAGCGCCCGGGCCGTCAGCAGCGGGTCCGGGCGCAGGAGTACGCCGAGCAGCGTGCCGGTGAGGACGAAGACGGCTCCGGCCCAGACGAAGGGGCCCGCCGTCTCGGGTATGGAGGTGCCGGCGAAGCTGCGGCTGGCGGGGGCGGAGAGGTTCGGGCCGAGCACCGCGCCGATGGTGGAGGCCCAGACGACGACCGAGATCGCCCGGGCCCGGCGGTCCGGGGCGGCGAGGTCGGCGGCCGCGAACCGGGCCTGGAGGTTGGCGGAGGAGGCGGCTCCGAAGCAGGCCATGCCGAGCATCAGCAGCGGGAAGCTCTTGATCGCGGCGGCGAGGACGACCATGGCGGCGCCCGCCGCGCCGATCGCGTAGGCCACGACCAGCCCGGGCCGGCGCCCGCGCGCGGTCATCAGCGCGGCCAGCGGCAGCGAGACCAGGGCGGTGCCGATCACCGCGGCGGTGGAGGCGAAGCCGGACAGTGCCTCGGTGCCGCTGACCTCGGTCGCCAGGACCGGGGCGAGGGCGATGCTGATGGGCACGCCGAGGCCGCCCAGCATCTGGCTGGCGATCAGCACCGTGGTGGTGCGCCGCTGGAGCCGCGGCAGCGCCGCCCGGTCGACCGGCGGAACCGGGCGGTCGGTGCCCGGCGTGGCGGTCACGCCCGGGCTCCTGGCCGGAGCGGGAGGCGGGGTGCGGACGCGGTGGCGCCGTGAGGGGCGGCAGGAGTGGTCACCGGCGCAGTGTCGCACCCCGCACCGCACGGCGGAACCGGGTATCCACCCCGGACCGAAGCGACGCGGTGCCGCCCCGCATGCCGCGGCGGAACCGGGTGTCGGCCCCGGACCGAGCCGGCGCGGTGGCGCCCCCGCATGCCGCGGCGGAGCCGGGTGTCGGACCCGGGCCGAGCCGTCGCGGTGGCGCCGCCGCATGCCGTGGGGGACCGGGGTGGGCGCCTCGGAGCGGAGCGGCAAGGTGGCGCCCCCATGTGCTGCGGCAGCACCCGATGTCCGCCGCGGGTCGCGGTGGCGGCGAGTGTCCCGTCGGAGGTCAGAACAGGGGCTCGGGGAGGACGCCCTCCAGCGCCAGTAGCCGGCGTTTGGTCTCGACGCCGCCGCCGAAGCCCCCGATGCCGCCGTCGTTCTCCACGACCCGGTGGCAGGCGACCACCAACGGCAGCGGGTTCGACCCCATGGCGTTGCCCACCGCCTGGGCCGCGCCGGGCTGACCGACGCGGGCGGCCAGCTCCCCGTACCCGACGACCGCGCCGTAGGGCACGGAGCGGTCCAGCTCCAGGAGTACCTGGCGGTTGAAGCCGGAGCTGAGCCGCCAGTCCAGGGGCAGGTCGAAACGGCGCAGCGATCCGGCGAAGTACGCGGTCAGCTGACGTATCGGCTCGGCCAGCAGCACCTCCTCGCCCGGCGGCGGCCGCCAGGCGTCGGCGCCGAGCCGGGAGACGAGCGAGCCGATCATCTTGTCGACCCGGTCCGGGGCGGCATGGAACTCGACCCGGACCAGGCCCTCGGGGGTCGCGGCCAGGAGCAGGGGACCGATGTCGCTGGCGACGACGGTCCATTCGAGGCGCGGCCCGCGGGGCCGCTCGGTGCTGTCCACGCCTCCACGGTACGGCGCCCCACTGACATCACCCGCCCGCCCACCCCCGCGCCGGCGCGCCCGGTCGCCCGGCGCTCAGTACCCGCCGATCGCCTCCCGTACGACGTCCGGGGCGTTGCTGATGATTCCGTCGACCCCCATCTCCTGAACCTTCCGCGCGGTCGCCGGGTCGTCCACGATCCAGGTGTCCACCTCCATGGCCTTGCCGTGGGCGCCCAGCAGGTTGTGCACCGCGGCGACGTAGTCGGCCGAGATGGTGGTGTGCCAGGGGTTGATCCGGTCCGTGAAGCGGGCGTACTGCGGGAGGTCGGCCACCGTCGGGGTGCCGAGGAACGCCGTCACGAGGTCCGGGCGCAGGTCGTGCACGATCCGTACGGAATCGGCGCTGAAGCTCTGCACGACCAGCCGGCTCGCCACGTGGCGCTCGTCGAGCCAGCCGGTCTCGTCCAGCACCTTCAGGGTCTCGCGCTCGATCCCGGGGTAGAGCTCGGGCTTCTTGATCTCCAGCAGCAGCCGCTGCTGGTTGCGCTGCACCCGGGCGAGGTACTCCCGCAGCGTCGGGATGCGGGCGCCCGCGAACTCCTCGGAGAACCAGCTGCCCGCGTCCAGCCCGGCGATCTCCTCCGCCGTGAAGTCCTTGACCTTCCAGGGCTTGCGGTTCGGGTAGCGCTGCTCGACGTCGGTCGTACGGTTGAGGGTGTCGTCGTGGACCACCACCAGCACGCCGTCCCGGGTGCGCTGGACGTCGTTCTCGACCCAGTCGAAGCCGAGCCGCATCGCGAGGTCGATCGCCTCCAGGGTGTTCTCCGGGGCGTACGCCGAAGCCCCCCGGTGGGCGTACACGACGGGGGTCGAGAACCCCACCGGACCGGGGGCGGCGCGCGGACCGGGGGCCGGACCGGAGGCGGCGCACGAGGCCGTCCCGCCCAGCACGGTGAGGGTGAAGCCCAGGAACGCGGCTGCGGCCGCGGCGGCGGGTCGGACGTACATGTGCGTTCTCCTCGGGTCGTGAGCCCTGTTCCCCGCCCCAAGCGGGCGCGGAACGGCAGACGTTGCGGCGATGCACTTTCACGGGGCGTACTTCATGCGGATATCTCATGGCGATCATGGGGTTGAAGATCACCGAGCCGCCACCGAACTACGACAAACGGACCATGGCTCCGCGAACCGGACCGTCGGCGTGGCGTTGCGCGCGGACCCCGGGGACCCGCGGGGAGCGGCGGGGATGCGTGAGTGTCAGTGGGGGGTCGTACGGTTGAGTCATGCGGCCCGTATCGAAGATCGAACGCACGGTGGCGCCTTTCGAGGTCGTCAGCCCCTACCAGCCCAGCGGTGACCAGCCGACGGCCATCGCCGAGCTGGAGAAGCGCATCCGTGCAGGTGAGAAGGACGTCGTACTGCTGGGTGCGACCGGCACCGGCAAGTCGGCGACCACGGCGTGGATGATCGAGAAGCTCCAGCGGCCCACGCTGGTGATGGCTCCGAACAAGACCCTCGCCGCCCAGCTGGCGAACGAGTTCCGCGAGCTGCTGCCGAACAACGCCGTCGAGTACTTCGTCTCGTACTACGACTACTACCAGCCCGAGGCCTACGTACCGCAGTCGGACACCTACATCGAGAAGGACTCCTCGATCAACGAGGAGGTGGAGCGGCTGCGCCACTCCGCCACCAACTCGCTGCTGACCCGGCGGGACGTCATCGTCGTCGCGTCCGTGTCCTGCATCTACGGCCTCGGCACCCCGCAGGAGTACGTCGACCGGATGGTCGCCCTCAAGGTGGGCGAGGAGATCGACCGCGACCAGCTGCTGCGCCGCTTCGTCGACATCCAGTACACCCGCAACGACGTGGCCTTCACCCGGGGCACCTTCCGCGTGCGCGGCGACACCATCGAGATCTTCCCGGTCTACGAGGAACTGGCCGTCCGCATCGAGATGTTCGGCGACGAGATCGAGGCCCTCTCCACCCTGCACCCGCTGACCGGCGAGGTCATCAGCGAGGACCGCGAGCTGTACGTCTTCCCCGCCAGCCACTACGTCGCCGGCCCCGAGCGCATGGAGAAGGCGGTCGCCGGCATCGAGGCCGAGCTGGCGGAGCGCCTGGCCGAGCTGGAGAAGCAGGGCAAGATGCTGGAGGCGCAGCGGCTGCGCATGCGCACCACGTACGACCTGGAGATGATGCGTCAGATCGGCTCCTGCTCCGGTATCGAGAACTACTCGCTGCACATGGACGACCGTGAGCGGGGCTCCGCGCCCAACACCCTCATCGACTACTTCCCCGAGGACTTCCTCCTAGTCATCGACGAGTCGCATGTCACCGTTCCGCAGATCGGCGCGATGTACGAGGGAGACGCCTCGCGCAAGCGGACCCTGGTCGACCACGGCTTCCGGCTGCCGTCGGCGCTCGACAACCGGCCGCTGAAGTGGGAGGAGTTCCAGGAGCGGATCGGCCAGACGGTCTATCTGTCGGCCACCCCCGGCAAGTACGAGCTCTCGCGCGGCGACGGTTTCGTCGAGCAGATCATCCGCCCGACCGGGCTCGTCGACCCCGAGGTCGTGGTCAAGCCGACCGAGGGTCAGATCGACGACCTGGTGCACGAGATCCGCGCGCGGGTCGAGAAGGACGAGCGGGTCCTGGTCACCACCCTCACCAAGAAGATGGCCGAGGACCTCACCGACTACTTCCTGGAGCTCGGCATCCAGGTCCGCTACCTGCACAGCGACGTGGACACCCTGCGCCGCATCGAGCTGCTGCGCGAGCTGCGGGCCGGCGAGTACGACGTCCTGGTCGGCATCAACCTGCTGCGCGAGGGCCTCGACCTGCCCGAGGTGTCGCTGGTGGCCATCCTCGACGCGGACAAGGAAGGCTTCCTGCGCTCCGGGACCTCGCTGATCCAGACCATCGGCCGCGCGGCGCGCAACGTCTCCGGCCAGGTCCACATGTATGCGGACAAGATGACCCCGGCGATGGAGAAGGCCATCGACGAGACCAATCGGCGCCGCGAGAAGCAGATCGCGTACAACACGGCCAACGGGATCGACCCGCAGCCGCTGCGCAAGAAGATCAACGACATCGTGGCCACCATCGCCCGCGAGGAGCTCGACACCGAGCAGCTGCTCGGGACCGGGTACCGGCAGGGCAAGGACGGCAAGGGCCCCAAGGCCGCGGTGCCCGCGCTCGGCGGCAAGGCCACCCAGGCGAAGGCGGGCAAGGGAGCCAAGGGCGGCAAGGGGGCCAAGGGCGCCGAGGTGCTCACCGACCGGCCGGCCGAGGAACTGGCATCGCTCATCGAGCAGATGACCGAGCGGATGCGGGCCGCCGCGGCCGAGCTCCAGTTCGAGGTGGCCGCCCGGATCCGGGACGAGGTGGGCGAGCTGAAGAAGGAGCTGCGACAGATGAAGGAAGCGGGCCTCGCCTGACCCGTGGGTGGTCAGTAGGGTTGGCACACGGCCGCAGGCAGACCCTGCGGCCCACAATGGGGCGGGCAAGGAGAGGGGACACGCGTGACGGTCAACATGACCAAGGGTCAGGCCATCAGTCTGCAGAAGGCGGACGGAGGCACGCTGACCGCGGTCCGGATGGGCCTCGGCTGGCAGGCGGCCAAGCGCCGCGGACTGTTCGGTTCGCGGACCCGGGAGATCGACCTGGACGCGTCGGCGGTTCTCTTCGCCGACAAGCAGCCCGTGGACGTCGTGTTCTTCCGGCACCTGCAGAGCGACGACGGCTCGGTCCGGCACACGGGTGACAACCTCGTCGGCGGCGCCGGCCAGGGCGGGGACGACGAGTCGATCCTCGTCGACCTCCAGCGGGTGCCGGTGCACATCGACCAGATCGTCTTCACGGTGAACTCGTTCACCGGCCAGACCTTCCAGGAAGTGCAGAACGCGTTCTGCCGCATCGTCGACGAGACCAACGGCCAGGAGCTGGCCCGCTACACCCTCGACGGCGGCGGCCAGTACACCGCGCAGATCATGGCGAAGGTGTCCCGTGTCGGCGCGGGCTGGCAGATGACGGCCCTCGGCAACCCGGCCAACGGCCGGACGTTCCAGGACCTGATGCCGGCGATCCTGCCGCACCTGTAAAGCACAAGGCGACAACAGCACAAAGGGCACGGGGGAGGGCTGCACGATGACGGCCGAACTGGTCCGGGGGCAGAATCACCCCCTGTCCCAGAGCCGGGTGGAGATCAGGGTTTCGGCGGGTACGCCCGTGCTGGCCCTGGCTTCCGCCGCCGACGACGAGGGCCGGCTGGCCGGCCCCGGGGCGGTGGCCCACCCCGGTGCCCGCGCCCTCGCCGGACTGGAGGTCCCCGGGGCGGTGTCCGGCGCACACCGGTTCACCGTCGACCTCGACGCCGTCGGGCCGGCCGTGCACCGGGTCGGGCTGCTGCTCGTCCTGCCGGCCGGCGGCCCGGTGCGCTTCGGCGCGGTCCCCGCGTCCTACGTGGCGGTGGCCGAACCCGGGGGCGCCGAGATCGCCGGGTACACCCTGACCGGGCTGGACTCCGAGAGCGCCGTCGTGGCCCTGGAGCTCTACCGGCGCCAGGGCGCCTGGAAGGTCCGCGCCGTGGGCCAGGGGTACGCCGACGGGCTCGGCGCGCTGCTGGCCGACGCCGGGCTGGCCGGTCCCGCCGCCGTCGCGCTGGCCGCGGAGGTCGTGGGAGTCGCGGCGCCCGCCGAGCCCTCGCCCGCCGTGACGCGGGGTCCGCGGGCCCCGCAGGAGGCCGCGCCTTCGTCCGCCGCTCCGGCCGTTCCCGCCGGTCCCGCGCCCGAGGCGCCGGAGCCGATCCCCGTCTCCGCGGTCCCCTACCCCGGTACGCCGGGCCCCGCGCCGGCGGACTCCGCCGACGGGCCGCCCACCATCAGCTACGCGCACCCGCGCCGCCGCCGGACCAGCACCGAACCGCCCGAGCCGGCGCCGCCGCGGGCCGAGCCGCCGCAGCCCGGCGAGCCGCCCCGCCCCGTCGCCGGGGACGCGGCGGGGTGGTCCATGGAGGAGCGGCTCTACAACCAGGTCTGGGGCATGTTCGAGGACCTGGCCCGCACGGTCGCCGCCTACCGCGGCGCCGTCGAGTTCGCCGACTCCCGGATGGACCGGGAGCTCGACGAGGCCCTGTCCGACCCCCGGCACCGCATCGGAGGGGCCGGCGACGCCGCCCGGGACGCCGCGCGCGGGCGCCGCGACGAGCTGGTCGAGCGGGCCCAGGCCGTGCTCGACCGGGACCTCGCCCAGCTGGTCGCGGAGACCGAGGTGGTCGAGCCCGCGCTGCCGGCCCCGTACGCCCGCTGGGACAACCCCGTCTGGCACGGCGGCCGCTCCGCCGGGCTGCCCGAGGAGAACCCGCTGGCCCTGCGCCTCGGCGACCTGCACCTGCCCGAGCGGCCCGGCCTGCGCATCCCGATGCTGATGCGGCTCCCGCTGGAGCGCGGGATCTGGATCGACAACGGCCGCACCGGTTCCGAGGCCGCCATGGCCATGGACACCGACCGGCTGCGCCGGGCCGCCATGGACATGGCCGTCGCGCACGCCGTGCGGCTGCTCGCGGTCCACCCCTGCGACAAGCTCTCCGTCCACGTCATCGACGCGGCCGGGGCCGGCGCGGCCTCGCTGGCCCCGCTGGTGCGCTCCGGGGTGCTGGCCGGGCCGCCCGCCGCCGGGGCCGAGGGAGTGACCCGGACGCTGGAGGCGCTGACCCGACGGGTGGACCTCGTACAGATGGCGCTGCGGGCCGGGGCGCCGGAGGACCTGCCGCCGGACGTGGACACGGCCGGGCAGCTGCTGATCGTCCACGACTTCCCGCACGGGTTCGACGACCGCGCGGTCACCCGGCTGCGGTACCTGGCCGACGAGGGCCCGGCGGTCGGCGTGCACCTGCTGATGGTCGCGGACCGGGACGAGGCCTCGGCGTACGGGCCGCTGCTGGATCCGCTCTGGCGCTCGCTCATGCGGCTGTCGCCGGTCCCGGACAACCACCTCGCCGACCCCTGGGTCGGGCACCACTGGACCTTCGAGCCGGATCTGCCGCCGCGGGGCAGTCAGGTCCTGGACCAGGCACTCGACCGGATCGCGGCGGCCCGGCGCGGGTCCCGCCCCTGATGACGGCGGCGGCGGGTCCTGGCCGGTCGATGACCGTTCACTGACCTGCCGCTGACCAGTCCTTGGGGTTCCCTTTACCTTTTCACTCCCTTGCCGGTACCCTGGTGACCGCGGAGGGGAGTATTCCTGCTTTCCTGCTACGGCGTGCCCGTCAATACGGACCACCACTGCGGCTGTACGAACGCGGTCGGTCCCGGGGCGTCGGCCCACGGTCTCCAGGCCGCACGGGTGGAAGAGACCTCCGGCAGCGATGACGCTGACGAAGTGCTGAGCCATCTGCCGGAGGCGTGAAAACAGTGGACGTTTCGTTGTACCTCTGGGTGCTGACCATTCTCGGTCTGGGCATCCTGATCGGCGCCGATTTCTTCATCGGCCGCAAACCCCATGACGTGTCGGTGAAGGAAGCCGGCATCTGGACGGTCGTCTGGATCGTCCTCGCCGTGCTCTTCGGCCTCGGCCTGATGTTCTTCGGTCACGGCCAGGCCTCCCAGGAGTTCTTCGCCGGCTTCATCACCGAGAAGTCCCTGAGCGTGGACAACCTGTTCGTCTTCGTCCTGATCATGGCGAAGTTCGCGGTGCCCTCCCAGCTCCAGCAGCGCGTGCTGCTCGTGGGCGTGCTGATCGCCCTGGTGCTCCGCGCGATCTTCATCGCCGCCGGCGCCGCGATCATCACCAACTTCTCGTGGGTCTTCTACATCTTCGGCGCGTTCCTGATCTACACCGCCTGGAAGCTCATCCAGGAGGCGCGCCAGGACGAAGAGGAAGACGAGTTCGAGGAGAACCGTCTGCTGAAGTCGATCGAGAAGAAGTTCGGCGTCGCCGACCAGTACCACGGCACCAAGCTCTTCATCCGGAACAACGGCAAGCGGATCCTGACCCCGCTGATGATCGTGATGCTGGCCATCGGCACCACCGACGTGCTGTTCGCCCTGGACTCGATCCCCGCGATCTTCGGCCTCACCCAGGACCCGTACATCGTCTTCACCGCCAACGCCTTCGCCCTGATGGGTCTGCGCCAGCTGTACTTCCTCATCGGCGGCCTGCTCAAGAAGCTGGTCCACCTCAGCTACGGCCTGTCCGTCATCCTCGGCTTCATCGGGATCAAGCTGGTGCTGCACGCCCTGCACGAGTCCGGGGTGCACGTCCCGCAGATCTCCATCCCGGTCTCGCTGGGTGTCATCTGCGGTGTCCTGGTGATCACCACCATCACCAGCCTGATCGCCTCGAAGAAGCAGGCAGCCGCCGAGGCGGAGGCCGCCCGCCAGGAGAGCATCGACGCGTAACGCGGTCCCTCGGGGACTACGCGGGGGCGGCCGCTTCGGCCGCCCCCGTTTCCGTGCCCGGCGCCTTCGCCCGTACCAGCACCGGGTTCGTCTCCGGCAGCAGCGCGAAGCACACCAGGCTGACCAGGGCCACGCCGGTCAGGTACACCGCGACGCCCCACGGCGGACCCGAGCCGTCCGCCAGCGCCGTCGCCACGATCGGGGTCAGCGCCCCGCCCAGCACCCCGCCGAGGTTGTAGCCGACGGCCGCGCCCGTACAGCGGATCCGAGGGGCGTACAGCTCCGGGAGGTACGCGCCCACCACCGCGAACATCGCCACCATGCCCAGCAGCGCCCCGACGCAGCCCAGCGTCATCAGCAGCGGGTCCGCCGTGCGCAGCAGCGCCACGAAGGGGAACATCCACAGGGCGCAGGCCGTGCACCCCGCCAGGGACACCGGCCGCCGCCCGTAGCGGTCGCCGAGCAGCGCCATCAGCGGGGTCGCCAGGCCCTTTAGGGCGACGGCCGCCATGACGCAGGCGAGCATCACGGTGCGCTCCACCCGCAGGTGCTCGGTCGCGTAGGCGAGGGACCAGGTGGTGACCGCGTAGAAGACGGCGTATCCGACGGCGAGGGCCCCGCCGGTCAGCAGGAGCAGCCGCCAGTGGCCCCGTACCACCTCGGCCAGGGGTGCCTCGGCGCGCCGGCCGGTCTCGGCGAGCGCCCGGAACTCGGGGGTCTCCTCGACCGATCGCCGCAGCCACAGCCCGGCCAGGGCCAGCAGTCCGGCGGCCCAGAACGGCACCCGCCAGCCCCAGGCGGTGAACTGCGCGTCGGTCAGGGACGCGGACAGGCCCAGCATCAGCCCGTTGGCCAGCAGGAAGCCCACCGCCGGGCCGGCCTGCGGGAAGCTGGACCACAGCCCGCGCCGGCCCTCGGGGGCGTGCTCGGCGGTCAGCAGCACCGCGCCGCCCCATTCGCCGCCGAGGCCGAGCCCCTGCAGGAAGCGGAGCAGGAGCAGCAGGAGGGGCGCGGCCACCCCGATCGAGGCGTACGAGGGCACGCAGCCCACCGCGACGGTGGCCAGGCCGGTGAGCAGCAGGGAGCCCAGCAGCACCGGGCGCCGTCCGTAGCGGTCGCCGATGTGGCCGAAGACGGCCGAGCCGAGGGGGCGGGCGAGGAAGCCGACGCCGAAGGTCGCGAAGGCGGCGAGGGTGCCGGCGAGCGGGGAGAAGGACGGGAAGAACAGCGGGCCGAGCACCAGGGCGGCGGCCGTGCCGTAGACGAAGAAGTCGTAGAACTCGATGGCGGTGCCGGCGAGGGAGGCCGAGGCGAGCCGCAGCATCGAGGGGGAGCGGGACGGGGAGGACGGGGAGGGCAGGGAGGGGTCTTGTTGCATGGTGCAGCAATTACCCCGCCCCGCACCCCCAGGACGTGCGTTCGGTCAGGCTCGACCGGAAGGAGTTCATCCCTTCAGGGCGTTGACCGATGGGTTGACCGGGAACCGCCGGGACCTACCAGCCGCGTTCGCGCCACTCGGCCAGATGCGGCCGCTCGGCGCCGAGCGTGGTGTCGTCGCCGTGGCCCGGGTAGACCCAGGTCTCGTCGGGAAGCCGCTCGAAGAGCTTCTGCTCGACGTCGTCGATCAGCCGCTCGAAGGCCTTGGGGTCGCCCCAGGTGTTGCCGACGCCGCCCGGGAAGCCCTAGGGTCCTGTCCCGTGAACACTAAGACGCTGCCGCGCCGTACCGTCGCCTTCCTGTACGCCCGGATCTCCGAGGACCCGCGCGACCGGCGACGGGGCGTCAACCGGCAGATGAGCGACCTGCGCACGTTCTCCGAGGAGAACGATTGGGAGGTCGGCGGGGAGTACATCGAGAACGACGTCTCCGCCCACTCGGGGGAGGAGCGCCCCGAGTACGACCGGCTGATGGCCGACGCCATCGAGGCCGCTCAAGAGCCGGGGGTGCGCGTCATCGTGGTCGGATACCACCCGTCCCGCGTCTGGCGGCGCCGTGTCGAGCGGGCGCAGGCCATCGAGGACCTGAGGCACGCGAAGTGCTGGGTGGCGTTCGAGTCGGGCGGCCTGTTCAACATGGCGAAGGCGTCGGACCGGTCGCAGCTCGCCAACCTCGGCGAGTCCGACACCGCCGAGTCCGAGGTGAAGTCGGAACGCGTCGCCCGCGCAGCCCTGGAGCGCGCACAGGAGGGCCGGGCGAACGGGCCCGTGGCGTACGGGTGGAGGCGCCAGTACGAGTACGACGCCCGCGGCCAGGTCGACGGGTTCCATGACGTCGAGGACCCCGAACAGGCCGCCGTCGTCCGCGACATCGTCACCCGCCTGCTGTCCGGAGCCAGCCTCATCAGCATCACGGCCGACCTGAACGAGCGCGGGGTGCCGGCGCCCGGTGCGGGGATGCGACTCAAGCGGCGGGCGGTCGGACAGAACGCTGACGGGTCGCTGTGGAACAAGACCAGCGTCAAGAAGCTCGCGCTGCGCCCGGCGAACGTGGGGCTCCGCGTCCACCAGGGCGTGGAGTACAAAGCGGCATGGCCGGCGCTCATCACGGACGAGCAGTACGCGCAGCTCCGGAACCTGTTCGCGGAGCGGGCCGTCGTGCGTGAGCTGCCAGGGGCGCGGAAACACCTGCTGACGTGGGGCGAGGTCGCGACGTGCGGGCCGTGCGGGTCGGTCCTCCGGGTCGCCCTGAAGGGGAACGCGACGCGCGGCCGGAAGCAGTCGACGTACGTCTGCGACGCGAGCGGATGCGTCGGCCGGAATGAGGAAGCCCTCGACAGGTACGTCGGCACGGTGGTGGTGAAGCTGCTGTCGAAGCCTGCGGCGGCTGACGTGTTCCGCGGTGACGACTCGGCGGCTTTGGCGGCCCTGGAACGGGCGGAGGGGTTGAAGGCCCGGCAGGAGGCGGCGGCGGACGACTACGCGGACGGGATCATTACCCGCGAGCAGCTACGACGGATCACGGCGAAGCTGGCGAAGCAGATCACGGACGCGCAGAACGAGGCGCGCAGGTTGCGGCCGGCCTTCGACCTCGACGCGTTCAAAGGGCTTGTGGGGCCTGGATCCGAGGAGGCGTGGAAGGCACTCCTGGTGCCTCAGAAGCGGCGGGTCCTGGACGGCCTCGGGCTGCGCCTGACGGTGCAACCGGTCGCGCGGCGCGGTCCGGGGTTCGATGAGACCACCATCGACCTGGAGTGGTCGTGACGGCCGACAGGGTGTGACACGCGGGCGGAAGCGGCTCCGGGGGTATCCCCGGGGCCGCTTCGGCGTTGTCGGGGCCGCAGAGGGCGCGTGGGGCCTGCCCGCACCGGCGGCGATATAGGCGGCGGGGTGGTCAGAACTGCCCGCGCATCCGGCGGGCCATCTCTTCGAGCTGCGCGGCGAATGCCTCATTGGCGGCGCTCTGCTCGTCCTCGCTGCGCTCTGCGAGGTGGCCGCGGCGCCCAAGGACCTGCCGACGCATGTCCTGAACCGAGACCTCAGTTCCGTAGGCGTGGGCGTCCATGCCAGGCAGCGGCTCCTCACCGCGGACCCACGCGCGAACGGTGTTCGCGGACTCGACTCGGTTCGGTGTGACCTGGCACGGCCGGTCATCGAGCGGGACCAGTAGGTGCAGCGGGCTCATGTCGAGTGCGACCGCGAGGGCGAACACCTCGGCGACGCCGACGTTCTGCCGGTAGCCAGCTTCGAGCTTGACCACGGTCCCCCGCTCCCAGGGCAATCCGACGGCCTGGAGCCGCTGCGCGAGCTGCTCGGCGGTGAGGTCGCGGCGCTTGCGCACCTCGCGGACGCGGCGAGCGACGGTCGCGACTGGTCCATCTGGGGGAGATGCCTCGTGTTCCATGAGGGAACCCTATTGATCACTTGCGGAACGCTCAACCGATGTGTACGTTGCGGATCACTCAAGTTCCACCATGGAACTTTAAGGATCGTTCAGCGATGACGATGCACCCGGGAGGGAACCATGACGCCGATGCGTGAGGCACGACTCGCACGCGGACTCATGCTCAAGGACGCCGCCGCGATGGCTGGCGTCGACACCGGAGCGCTCTCGCGCTTCGAGCGCGGTCAGGAGCACGTGAGCCTCCCCGCGCTGTACCGGCTGGCTAAGGCCATCGGTCTTGAGGCGCTGGAGCGCGAGCTGGCGCCCTACGTGCTGGAGCACAAGAAGTGATCGTCGACGCGCGCGGACGGTGCAGGCCGTCCCCCGGACAGAACATCGACGCGTTTCTGGACGAGTTCGTCGAGTCGCGGGCCCCGCTCACCGGCGCGGAGATCGCCGAACTGCGCGCCATCTTCCGGCCGGCCGTGGCGAAGGTCATGGCGGAGGCCGCGGACCGGCTCACCGAGACGAGCACGGATGCCGCCTAACCGTCCCCAGACATGCGAAAGGCCCGGCTCCCTCTCACAGTCGCCGGGCCTCTCTCAGCACTCCTCAGGAGCGCCTGCAATGCGCCACACCCTAGCGGGCCCCGCAGCCCGCGCCAACTACCCGGGCTGGTTCTGGGCCGCCGGTACGCACACCGCCCGGCACTGTGCCGCGAGCACGCCGGGCGGCCTCACCACGGAGGCCATGATGCCGTCCCTGCCCGCTCCCCGTCCCGCAGCCGCGCACGCTGGCCTCCTGGCTGCCGGGGGTGCCCGATGAGCCTGTACCCGGTCCTGTGGGCCATCGACCACGCCCCCATCGCCGACGCCGAGGAGCGCGCTGTCCTGGTGGCCCTCGTCGTCAAAGGCGACTTCGACGGAATGAACTGCTTCCGGTCGTACACCACCCTCGGCAACGCCGCCCGGATCGACAAGAAGACGGCCGGGGTCAAGTGCCGCGCGATGGAGTCGCGCGGCATCCTGCGCCGCCAGACCTCGCACCAGTCGGCGGTGTGGCTGAGGATCCACGAGGAGATGCGGCCCGTCATCTGGGAGGTGATGATCCCCGCTGAGTGGTGGAGCGCGGAACAGTTGAAGAGCATCAACGAGCAGCGGGCGAACCTCGGCCGGCCGCCGATCACGCCGGAGAACAGGCCTCCGCTGGCGCCCGCGCCGCCGAAGAAGGCCCGGGTGGACAAGGGCTCAAAGCGCCCGAGGAAGGCCGCGAGCACCGCACCGGCCGCCGCCCCAGGAACTTCGAGTCCCCAGGGCGAAACGGACACCGAGGGCGCCACCCCGGGGACTTCAAGTCCCCACCCCCAGGGACTTCAAATCCCCACCCCCAGAGACTTCAAATCCCCACCCCCCGGACTTGAAGTCCCTACCCCCGGGGACTTGAAGTCCCCACCCCGGGGACTTGAAGTCCCACAACCTTCTGAGTCACCTTCCGAGGGACCCTCTCAGTCACCATCCGAGAACGAGCCCCCCGTCCGTCCGTCCGTATCTGTAGGTAGTGGCGTGCGCGCGAACGACACGGATGGACGGACGGACGGAGGCGGCGAGGTCGAGGAGGAGCAGGTGCCCGAGCAGCCGCAGGCCGGCCTCCGGGGACCGGCGGCGGCTGACGCCGCGCCGGACAACAGCGCAGCAGCAGCGGAGGCCACCCCGGGCGGAGGTCCGGCCGCTGACAGCCCGCCGGCGTCGGACACCCCCGGGGAGCGGCTGCTCCGGGAGATCGGCGCATGGCACCCGGAGTTCCTCCTGACCGGCAAGACCTTTACCGATCAGGGCCGGATGGTGACCGGCATGCTCGCCATCGGCTGGAAGGAGTCGACCCTCCGTCAGGTCATCGTGGGGCGGCCGCTCCCGGAACCGCTGACCCGCACCGTCGGCGCGATCGTCTCCGCCCGTCTCAAGGAGGCCGCGAAGAACCCGCCGCCGTCGCCCACGGCCACGTGGGGCCCCGTCCCGGCACAGGCCCGGGCGGAGGAGTACAGCCCCGTCGACCACTCCAGCACCGCCGTGGCCGGCCGCACCGTCGAGGAAGCCAAGAACCACCGCGTGCACTACGAGTGCACCGTGTGCTCCCGTGAGCCCATCCCCGGGTTCGACCTGTGCGAGGACTGCGCCGAGCTGCCGGACTGCGCTACCGGTTGCGGCCGCCGCGCCCCGGACGAGGGCGAGATGTGCGACACCTGCGCGGCGGCATGGGCCGCCGCCGGAGTCACCGCGCCGCCGACCGATGACGGCAAGTGCCCCGGCCGCAGGGGTGAACCGTGCGACGGCCGGGCGCAGCCCGGGACCGTCCTCGGCCTGTGCCTCCGGTGCCGGATCGACGCGGAGATGGAGCGCAGGGCCGCCGCCGTCCTGGTCGACGCCCCGTTCTAGCCCCACCTCGCCCGGCACCTCGACCACGGGGTGCCGGGCACCCTCCGGCCGTCACTGCCCGAACGCGGCCGCACACGGGCCGTACGCGGCCCTACCGGGTCCACCCGGCCCCCCGAACACCCACCCACCCCTACGCGGCCCGCACACGGCCGCACAACGAAGGAGCAGCACGTGACCACACCCACCGCCGACCTGCACCGCTGGCAGGCCCGCGCGTACGCATTCCTCGGCGACCTCCTCGCCGCCGGCCGCCGCCTCGACCTCCCGCCGCTGGTCTGGACGCTCGCCACCAGCGGGGCCGTGACCGGCGAGGCGGACAGCCTGAGTTACAGCGCCGCCGAGCAGCAGGAGGCCGTGCGCGGGTGGGCGGCACACCTCGCCGCCGAGGTGGACACCCGTACCGACGCGGACGGCGTCCAGCACCTGTACGCCGGGTGGAAGGGAGGGGTGGACGGGTTGGTGCGCGGGTGCCTCCGCGCGACCGTACGCCCCGCCCTGGACGCCGAGGAGGAGGGCGACAACTGCGCGCTGGACTGCCACGGGGCGGCGAAGTGCACCGGCACGGCGCGGCCGGGGCCGGCCTCCGTCCCCGCGCCGGTCGTGCGGCCCGAGGCTGCGCGGTACGCCGAGGAACTCCGGGCGAACCCCGGCACCGCCTCCAGCGACGGACACACCGGATGGGAGTGCACGGCGGGCGCCTCACTGCACGTGGAAGCGACGACGCCCGGGCCCGGCCGCCTCGGGACGCTCCACGGTGTGATCTACGCATGCCCGGAGCACCAGGCCGCGGCGGAGGGGCGCGTCACGGGCGGCGGCGAGTACAGGGCGGAGGTGTCCCCGGCCCCGGCGTCCCACCGGTGGGACCCGTGGCCGTGCGGGCACGTCACCGCGTACAGGACGGCGGCCCTGACGGCCCTCACCGGCCATCAGCCGGGGGCGCAGCGATGACGACTCCTGACATGCGGGCCCAGTACCGGGACATGGACAGCGCAGACGTGCTGTGGGCAGTCCAGTCCCTCGCCGCCGTCCACGCCGCGGAAGGAGGCCGGGCCGCCGAGCTCGCGGCCGCCGCCGGGATCCTCCAGTACCGGTACTCGTTCCCGCTCCACCAGGGCGCGGCCGGGCCGCGCCCCGACTCCGGGATCCCCTCCGTGGACCTGATGCGGCGGGTCTCGTACGAGGGGAACGGCTTCCTCGCCGTGGCGGCCGGGGAGGTGCGGGCCGCGATGGGAGGCCGGCCCCTGTCCACGGTGAACCTGTGCTCCTTCCCGGACCCGCTGCCCGCCGCCGATGCGGTGGAGGTGCTGCTCTACAACCCGTTGGCGGGGGTGGCGGCCCTGGTGGGGCGGTTCGCCCGGGGCGAGGACATCACGGACGCCCTGCGGGACGTCGAGGCCCGGGCGGTGCAGAACCTGCCGCCCTATCAGGAGTGGTGACTACCGGAGCGGACGCACGACAGCGCCCCCCGTCCCTGGCCTGGGACGGGGGGCGCTGTGCTGCCCGGGGCCGACGCGGTGAGGCAGGGGCCATCTGTCGGGCCGCTGGCGCGGGGGTCACCCGATGATGTCGAGCGTGATCCGGTGGTGCAGGGGAGCGGTCGTCACCGTCGCGGACACGACGCGGTTCTCAGAGTCCCTCGCGATGGCGACCACCCGGAACCCGGGCGTGCCCTCCGGGACGCCGAGGGCCTCGGCGGCGGCCGCGTCCATCGGCTCCGCCGTGATCGCGCACTGCGTACCGATCACCTCCCACCCGAGCCAGTCCGCGACGCGGACCCCCTCCGGGGGCGTGATGTCCGGCGCGCCGACCGGAGTCATCATCGGCGGCGTGCCCTGGTGACCCTCCGGCATGCGCGACGCCAGCGCGTACGGGATCACCGTCAGCTTGTGCTGCACCGGCACGCCGTCGAGCCGACGGATCCGCGTCCGCTCGATCACGTCCTCCCCGTCCGGGATGCCCCACGCGGTCATCACCTTCGTGGCCGTCAGCTGACGAACCAGGGTGGTCTCCGAGGTCTCGACGCCGCCGCCGGTCGCCTTCCACGGCACCGCCTCGGCGAGGTGCGGAGGCGAGTAGGTGCCCAGGTGGGCGTCAGCCTGACGGCCGGCCGTCACGATCGTGCCGTTACCTCGGTCGATGCGGACCAGGCCGAGCCCCTGGAGCTGCGAGTACGCCGACGCAACGGTCTGCTGCGAGCAACCCCACTCGGCCGCCCCGTCCTTCACGCTCGGCAGCCTGCTCCCGTACGGGTAGCGGCCGGCGCTGATCCCTTCCCGGATCGCGGCCGCGATCCCGTTCGTGGTCGGCCGCTGACTCTCACTCATGGCGTGTGTCCTTCCGTCGACTGACTCCCAGGCTACCGGAGCGTCAAGCCGGTGCAGCTTCCATCTTGACGAGACTCAAGACAGTTAGCAAGAGACTTGACTCTCCGTGTTGGAGCCCCTACCTTGGTCATTGACGGTCCATCAGTCAAGCCGCTCCCAAGGCGACTTGACTGCACGTCACGGCCCGGACGGCACCGCGCGGAGGACCACGCACGGATCACGCCGAAAGAGAGCGCCCGGCGGTACTTGAGAACTGGATATGCGTGCAGCCCCAGCCAGCCAGTAGGGGGGACGGCGTGCACGAGAAACGGCACCGGCGACAAGCCGGCCCCACCGCCCTCGGGTGGTGAGGCGAACATCGCATCTCAACCTTTGCTGACGGCTCCGAGCCGTCGACCTCCGGCACCCCCGACATGACGCGGGGGTGCCGGTCGTCGGCCCCTCGGCCACCAGGCCCCGGACGCCGCTACCAACGGCCCGGGGCCTTCGCACGCACCAGGCACAGAGCAACCGCACAGCACGGAGGCCCGAATGTTCCGTACCGCTCTCCAGCTCGCCCGCATCGCCACCGCCGCAGTCACCGGCACCGTCACCGGTGTCGTGTCCGGCACCGTGACCGCCCTCACCGGCGGCACCGATGACCGTGACCTCCTCGCCCCGGACCCGGCCGACGTGTTCAACGCCGACGAGGTCCCCACCGAGGAGGAGATCAGCGCCTCCGCCGCCGCCTACGCGAAGGCGGCCGACCAGGCCCGCGCCGCGGAGCGGAACAAGAGGGCCGCGAAGAAGCTGATCTCCCGACTCCCCGCCGGCCTGTACGGCGGCCGCTGGCTGATCGAGCGGGTCGTGTCAACCCGTCAGACTCCGGACCTCGACGCGATCCGCGCCACGTACAAGCGGCACGGGCTCGGCGAGGTGCCCATGAAGGAGGTCGCGGCGAGCCTCCGCGTGACGGACATCGCCCCGGTGACGGTCCCGGCCCCCGTCGACCTCCCGGTTGCGGCCGTCACCGGCGCTGACGTGGACGTGGCGGCGTGACGGCCGCCCGGCCCGCCCTCGGCGGGAACGACGGCCAGGAGCAGCGGCCCGTCCTCACCATTCGGATCAGCAGGGACGGCGGCCGTACGTACGGGCCGCCGGTCACGGTCGACCCCGACCGCGACGTGGTCCCCGAGATCACCTCTCAGTACCCGCCGTGCCGGTGCCCGCTGCACTGCCCGGCCCCCTGACCCTCCAGAGCCCCACCGCACAACAGGACGGCCCGTCCGGCGGCGCTACCAACGCCGTAAGCCCGGACGGGCCGTCCTTCGCACGCAGCACGCCCCCTCAGCAGAGATCACCTGACGAGAGGAACGCACCAGCATGAGCGACCGTACCAACACCCTCGCCCGTCCCCTCACCACCCCCGCCCCGGCCGCGGCGGCCGTCCTTCCCAACGACGTGTGCCCGCTGTGTGAGTACTGGGCGTGCCGCTGCAACCGGCCGGCCTTCACCGTCACCACCCCGTCCCGGCCCCGGCCCGCCGCCGTCGCCTACCCCGCCGACCCGTCGGCGGACGAGATGCTGCGCCGGATCCGGTCCGGCCGGTGACGGCCGCCACGGTGTACGGCACCGGCACCTCCTCCGGCCTCCTGGCCGCGTTCCTCCCCGCCCCGGCCTGGCTCCCCGTCGCCGAGGCGGGCGGGCTGACGGCCGAGTGGTTCCGCGACCTCGGCACCCCCGGTTCCCCGGCGGTCGTCTCGGTCTGGTCCGCCGGCCTGGACGCCGAGTTGGACGGCCCCGGCGTAGACGCGCTCCTGGACCGCGTTGACGCCTTCGCGGTCGACCTCCGGCGCCTCCGCGCCCTGCTCCGCCCCTGACCCTCCCGAGCACGCACCGCAGTACCGGCCGCCGCCCCTCCCCGGGGGCGGCGGCCCTGCTGCGTCCCGACCACCAGTCACCCGCCCCGCCCCGCGCGGCGGAGCGTTCTCGAGAACGGGATACGACGCATGGATCCGACCAACACGCCGGCCCCGACCGGCGAGGCGCAGCAGCACCCCGTGCGGGCCGCGCTCCGCACCGCCACCGCCCGCGTGGAGAACGGCCTCACCGCCGCCCTGACCTCCCCGGTGCCTCCGGCCGTCGCGGCCGTCATCGCCGTCGGCTGCCTGGCCACCGGCCGCCACCTCGACGGCGCGGCCGCGCTGATGACCGCGGCCGGCCTGACCGGCACATGGGCGAGCGAACGGCTCGGCCGCCGCCAGGACGCCCGGGACGCAGCGAAGGCCCCGGCCCCGACCTCCGGGTCGGTCCCCTCACCCCCGCCCCTCACCGGCCCGCTGACGGGTCCGGGCGGGCGGCCGGTGTCCATCCCCCAACAGCGGCGCACCGCCGCCGTCAGCACCACCCCGGGCGGCCCGAACGGCCGCCTGTTCCTGCGCCCCGGCCTGAACGGCCCCGGCAACGCCACGACCCCGGAGGAGGCGCCCGTGCGCTGGACCCTGACGGCCTGCCACATCGACATCGACGTGTGGGGGTGGGAGCTGGAGGGCGACCACTACGACACGCACGACACCTTCGACCCGGCCGACTCCAACGCCGACATCACGGCCGCCCTCGACTGGGCGGAGGGCGTCATCGGCCGCGGCCCCCTGGCGTGGGTCCACTCCCAGGTCGAGGGGTTCGACCGCTGGCAGGCCGGCGCCCCGGACCCCCGGTGACCGCTACCCCGCACCCGGCCTCGACCGCCCCGGCGCACGCAAACCCCGTGTTCCGGGCGGTCACCCGCCGGGACGGCCGCCTCTGCCGCGCCGCCCCGGAGTGCTGGGAGCTGGCGACCGTCCTGACCCCGGCGGACCCGGCCGTGCGCCTGGTCGACGCCGTCCACCTCCCGACGGACGCCCTGACGGCCGTCTGCGCCCCGCACGCCGCCGACGCGGACCGAGCCGGGCGCCGCATCCGCGAGGAGGCCGCCGCGGCCGCCCTCACCTCCGACCAGCTCGCCCTGTTCACCACCTGACCCGAGGAGACACCCCGTGATCCGCATCGTCACCGCCAGCACATACGCCGCCCTGCTCGCCGACCGCGCCGCCCTGACGGAGGCCCTCGCCGAGGTCGACACCGTCACCGCCGCCCGGGACCGGGCGCTGACCGACCTCGCGAAGGACCGGGCCACCGGGCAGAGCCTGCTGACGCAGTTGGGGCAGGCCCGCGCCGACGTCATCGCGGCCGACACCGGCATGCAGGCCCTCGTGAAGCAGATCACCCGGGAGCGGGACGACGCCCGCGCCGAGCGGGACGCCGCGAGGGACGCCGCGCGGCAAGGGATGGAGCCCGGCCTCGCCGACGTCCGCGCCGACCTGATCCGCCTCCGCGAACACGCCGCCGGCCCCGTCAACGGGAACGCCCTGCGCGGCGCGCTCGCGTACGGGGTCCTGCGGGACCTGATCGGCCGGGTGCGGCAGGAGCGGGCGGAGGCCGGCGAGGAGGCCCACCTGCCCCGCCCGCTCGACGTCGTCGCCCTGGTCCTCGGCCTCGACGACGGCCAGGCCGACGAGGACGCCGCCGCGCCGGTCCGCGAGGAGGCCGCCCCGGCCGGCACTCAGGTCTGCGCCGCCTGCTCCACCCGCCGCCCCCTCGCCGACTTCGACCGCGGCGCGATCTGCCTCGGCTGCCCGGCGATCACCGCCAGCCGCTGACCCACCCGCACCACCAGGAGGAGAGCAAGTGAAAGAGATCAACGGGTACCCCATGAACCCCCTGACCTACGTCGCCGCGTTCTTCACGGCGGTGTCCCTGGCCTGGACCGGCTACAGCATCACGGACCTGATGGAGGCCGGCGCGTGGGGCCTCCTCGCCGCGGTCAGCGTCGACGGCCTGTGGGGCGTCGTGCAGTACCTCGACGCGAAAGGCATCGGCGGGCGGGCGGTCCAGGTCGCCGGGTGGATCACCCTCGCCGCCGCGTGCGGCCTCCTCGGCTACCACGGGTGGACGATCAACCCGGCGGCCGCGGTGGCCGGAGCGCTCCCGCCGATCGTCGCCAAGCTGTCGTGGATCGGGGACATCCGGCTGCGCCGGGACCCGGCCGCGCTGGCGCCCGACCAGGAGGCGGAGATCAACGACGTCATCCGCGAGTCGGAGTACATCGCCCGCAAGACGGCCGCCGAGATCGACCGGGAGACCGCCGCCGAGATCGCCCGAATCCAGGCGCAGGGCAAGGTGGCGATCGTCCGGACGGAAGTCATCTTCGACGTCCAGTTGGCCCGCCTGAACAAGCAGGCGGAGCTAGACCTCAGGCGCCCGCTGGAGCTGGAACCGGCGGCCGCCAGCGCGCCCGTCCTGGCGGCCCCGGACACCCGCCATGACGACCGCCAGGAAGCCGCCAACACGGCCCGCCAGGAGGACCCCGTGACGGAGTGGGCGGTCGACTCCACGGAGACCGAATACCCGATCGCCCCGACGGTCCCGGCGGCCGGTTCCGCCTTCGGGTTCGGGGCGGTCCTGACCGCCAGCACGACCCGCCAGGAGGCGGCCCCAGCACCCGCCAGCACGGGCCGCCAGGAAGCCGCCAGCAGCGCCCGCCAGCAGCCCGCCAAGAGGGCCGCCAGGAAGCCCGCCAGCACGGCCGCCAAGACCCGGCGCCCGATGACGGAATGGGTGGAGCTGGCGGCGCCTGTCCTCCACGCCGAGACCGAGCGACTCGGCCGCCAGCCCAGCGGCCCCGAGTTCGCCGACGCCATCGCCGCCGCCGGCCTCGGCGCGGTCAGCGCGTCGACCGCGAAGAACATCCGGGCCGGCATCACCGGCTGACCCGACAGCGACGGCCCGCCCCCTCGACGGAAACGAGGGGGCGGGCCTGGCGTTGACCGTACCGCGTTCTGGCGCTCGCCCTGCCGGCCCCGGCCTCGCCGGGTCCGGTTGCGTGACCACCAGCACGACCCCTCCAGCGCAGCACCTGAGGAGAGCCCCCCGTGAACGAGCGTGAGTACATCGACCAGAGGTTCGCCAACCTGACCTCGGGTGTCGGGTGGGAGCAGCCCGCCCCCACCCCCTACGGGCCGCCCGTCAAGGCCCCCATGAGCGGACAGGCCAAAGCGGTGATCGCCATCGCCGGGCTGGTCATCGTCGGCAGCAGCGCCGTGGGCATCGCCGCGTTCAACGCCGCCTCCGGGGAGGCCGATGTGCGGGCCCAGGAGATCGCCCTCCAGGCCCAGCAGCTGGAGGTGGAGCGGGCCAAGGCCAGCGCCCCGGACGCGCAGGCGGAGGAGCGGCGCATGGCTGGTTTTCAGGCATGCATCGAGAAAGCCGGCATGAACTCGGATGTCTGCGCGCAGGCGTTCCCGGCGTCCGCCGGCGCACCGCCCGCCCGCACCCTCGGCACGGTGAACGTGGGTTCCGCTTCGGACAGCAGCCAGGGCGGCGGGATCGGTGTCAGCGGCGGCCTGATCGTGGCCGGTCTCGCGGTCGCCGGGGTCGTCTTCATGGTCCGCAAGAGCAACAAGGCCGGTAACGCCGAGTAGTTTCCTTCCTTCCTTCCCTCCCACCGAAGGGCCTGTTCCCGGTTCCCATGAGTCCGCGAGCAGGCCCTTTCGTCGGGAAGGAAGGAAGGAGGGAAGTCACACACAGTGAGGATTGTTCGTTGACGACTCCCCCCGCAGTGCCTCCGGTGCCCAGCCAGCCGCCCACCGTGGGCGCCCCGGCCGCGGCGCCCGCAACGCCCCCCGTGCCCGCCCCGGCCGGGGGCGGGCTACTCACTCCGGTTACGCTCGCGCGCCCCACCCGGGACGCCTCCGGCGGGTCCGCCGCCTACGCCTCCCAGGAGGAGGGCGGAGGCCCGGACGGCAAGCCCGGCAAGGCTGAAAAGAACCGGTCCAACCCCGGCATGTGGAAGGGCCTCGCCGCCTACATCGCGAACCGCCCGCAGCAGCAGATCAAGGTGCAGCACACGATCAGTGAGATCCGAGGCTCGTCCACCGATCGCAAGATCAATCACCAGGTGGCGGAGAAGCGCGGCGCCACCTCCGACACCAAGTCGAACCGGACGGCGACCACCGCTCACGCCAGCAAGAGCGACAAGTCCGCCAAGACCGCCGACACGAGGGACGCCAAGACGGCTGACTCCCGCGACGCCAAGACGTCGGACATGCGCAGCTCGGCGGACAAGAGCAGCCGGGACGCGAAGACCGCCGACATGAAGGACGCCAAGACGTCCGACACCCGCAGCGCGGCCGACAAGAACAGCCGCGACGTCAAGGCGGCATCCGACCGCAAGGACCACGACACCCGCAGCTCGGCGGACAAGAGCAGCCGGGACGCGAAGACCGCCGACACGAGGGACGCCAAGACGTCCGACACCCGCAGCGCCGCCGACAAGAACAGCCGGGACGCCAAGGCGGCATCGGACCGCAAGGACCACGACACCCGCAGCTCGGCGGACAAGACGGCCACCGACCGGCAGGACCGTACGGGCCGCGACGACAAGACCAGCCGCAAGACGGACGACACCGCCGCGAAGCAGCCGGAGGGCAAGCCGTCCGCCGCGCCTCAGCCGTCGAAGGCGCCCGACCCGGCGAAGGCCGGCGACAAGCCCACGGCGGCGAAGCCGGACCCTGCCACCACGAAGCCGGAGGGCCAGCCCGCGCCCGGGCCGGCCGGACCGACCGGCCCGGCCCCCGCCGGTCAGTCCCCGAAGGAGAAGGAGGGCAAGGCCAAGCCCCGCAAAGGCCCGTACACCGCGCAGCCCGCCCGCGAGGAGGGGTTCAAGGCGGGGGCGCAGCAGGCCGCCGACGAGGCGGACAAGGCCGCGTGGCGGGACGGCTACGAGGACGGCCAGCAGGCCATCCGCGACAAGGCCGCCCGCGACAAAGCGCAGATGGACGCCACCCGCGACCGCACCCGAGGAGTCCCGCCCGTGTCCCCCAAGCCCCCCGTCCCGCCCCAGTCGACTGCCCCGCCCCGCCCGGCCACGCCCCCCGTGCCGCCCGGGCCGCCGGCGGCGGTCGTGCCGCTGGGGGCGAGGGTGTCCGGCGACACTGTGCAGCTCTCCAACGGCAAGACCCTCACCCGCGGCGAGGTCCGCAGCCTCCGCGGCTTCACCCGGTACCTGGGCGGCAAGCAGCGCGAGTCCCACCAGATCGCCGACGAGTGCCAGGAGGCCAAGACCGTGTCAGCCGACCGGGTCAAGGAGATCCAGGAGCTCATCGAGCGGTGCCAGGACCCGAAGATCAAGGGCGGAAAGCTCCTGATCGCCTCGCTCCAGAAGCTCCACGAGGCCACCTCAGTGCAGGCCCGCGAGGCAGAGCAGATGCACGTCAGCGCGCAGCGCGGGATCGAGGCGCTGCGCACCCTCAGCCACAACGCGGAGGCCCGGCACGGCGGCGTGTACCGGGCCGTCGTGGACAGCCCGGAGACCAGCCCCGCCGAACGCGCCTTTTACGCACGCTAGGAGACCCCGTGTCAGAGACCACGTACCGCGAGCTGCGCGCCCGGGTTCAGCAACTGGCCCGATCGGTGGCCGCCGACGGCGAGCGGATCCGGCAGATCGGCCGGCGGGCCGACGAGAACGCGACGGACGTCGCCCGGGTCGCCGACAGCCTCGCCAACCTCGAAGTGGACACGCTCACCACGGGCGAGGCGAAGGACGTGGCGCGGATCATGCGCGGCCTGTCCACGGCCGCCATCGCCACCGCGTCCGCGTCCGACACCGTGCACGGCGCGGCCCGCGCCGCCGACGCCCAGGCCCAGCAGTCCCACGAAGGCATTGACGAGCAGGTCAACGCCATGCCCGTCCGTATGGCCCGCGCCGTCTTCTACACCGAGGAGTAACCACTCATGTCTGAGATCACCGTGACCCGCCGCCCCGCCATCGCCGACCAGGTCCCCGCGCTGGTCTCGGTGATCGCACCGCCCGCCCTCGGAGCCCTCGCCCCGCTCCTGGAACCCGGCCTCGCCGCCCTCACCGCCGCCGCCACGGTGTGCGGGTCGGCGGCGTTCGCCGCGCACTACGTAGGCCGCCTCCCCGTCGGCATCGTCAACTCCACCGGCATCCCCGACGTCCTGACGGCCCAGCGCGCGACCCTGCTCGGGTCCAGCCTCCTCACGTCCATGGCCGTCGTGCCCGGGGCATTCCTCGGCCCCGCGTACGCCGACGCGCTCATGGTCGGGTTCCTCGACCCGGCCACCGTGTCCGGCATCGTCTCCGCCGCCTGGTGGTCGGTGTGGGGCGGCCTCACCTACAAGCTGCGCCCCGCCCTCGCCGCCCGTAAGGTCCGCGTCCCCGCCCCCGAGCCGGGCGCGGCCCCGGGCAACCTCCCCGGCCCGGGCGGCCTTTACCGGATCTGGGCCGACCACATCTCGGGCGAGGACGGTGCGCACCCCGGGCAGCACCTCGTGGGCGTGACCGACGCCGGCGACCTGTGGGAGGGCATCATCGAGGCCCCCCAGGGCAAGGCCGTCAACGTGTCCGCCGAGTCCGTCGGCTCCGCGTACCGGGTCCCCTCCGCGTGCGTCACCTTCGCCCCCGGCGCCCACCCCGGTGAGCAGTACGTGACCGTCCGCCGGACCCCGCCG
Organism: Streptomyces sp. NBC_01551; assembly: GCF_026339935.1. Classification (NCBI taxonomy): domain Bacteria; kingdom Bacillati; phylum Actinomycetota; class Actinomycetes; order Kitasatosporales; family Streptomycetaceae; genus Streptomyces; species Streptomyces sp. NBC_01551. Next base: position 1,379,754 of record NZ_JAPEPX010000001.1, on the reverse strand, counting down.
GCGGAAGTCGACCCGACCACCATGGAGGGCATGTGGGCCCGGCTGGTCCGGCCCAAGGTGATGCCGGGTACCCACCTCAAGGACGCCCAGGTCGACCCGGCGACCGGCGGGTGGGTCGCGTGGGTCGTCGCCGACGATGACACGCCCTCCCTCCCCGTCCCCGACCGCAAGCAGCTGGTCGGCGCCCTCCGCAGCAGCATGACCCTGGTCGACTACCAGCCTCACGCGTCCGACCCGCGCCGGGGCAAGATCCGCATCATGGACCGGAACCCGCTGGAGGACGGGGTGCCCTTCCCCGGCCCGCAGGCCCTGGAGCCCTCGCCTGGCGGATACATCGCTATCGGCCGCGGCATCTCCGGGCGGGTCGCCCGCCTCCAGCTCTTCGACCCCAAGCTCGGCGCACAGCACGTGTTCATTGCCGGGGTCACCGGGTCCGGCAAGGGCGGCGTCGTCCAGATCATCGCGCTCGCCGCTCACTTGGCGGGGACGGCGATCATCTACGCCGACCCGAAGGGATCCAGCAACCCCGACGTTGCGGACATGGCCGCGTACTCGGCGACCGGCCCCGGCTCCATCAAGGCGTTGCGCGTCGCGTACGCCCTGCTCCAGTACCGCGTAGCGGAGTCCGCGCGCCTCGGCCGGAAGAACTTCAAAGCCACCCCGGACTGCCCGTGGGTCATGGTCATCGTGGACGAGACCCACATGATCACCGACTCGTCCACCGAGGAGGGCAAGGAGGCGGTGTTCATCCTGGACAAGATCGCCGCGCTCGGCCGGAACCTCGGGATGACGCTGCTGATCGTGAACCAGGCCGTCAACGCCGACAAGCTCGGCGGGTCCACGGCCCTGCGGACCAACGTGATCCAGGGCGGCGCCATGGTCATGCTCCGCACCGACTCCGCCCAGTCGAACCTGGTCACCGTGGACGGCTTCGAGGGCATCGACCCCGGCGCCATCCCGGCCGCCTGGTCCGCCGAGGACGAACCCCTCGTGTGGTCGGACGACATCCCGCTGAACGACCCCAAGAGGACGTACGGCCTCGGCTACGTCGGCTCGCCCGGCGAGCCCGTCCAGATGATGCGCAGCTGGATCCTGGAGTCCGCCGCCCCCTACGTCAGCCCCGGACTCATCACCTGGCCGAAGGACTGGCCGGGGTGGGACGAGCGGCACACGGTCGCCGAGACGTCCCTGATGCCCGGCGACGGCGACGGCCCGTCCGGAGGCGGCTCGGGCTGGGGCGGGGACTACGCGCCTCCGGCCGGCGGCGGGTTCACCAAGGCACAGGCCGACGCGGGCGCAGACGCCGCGGTCCTGGCCTACATGGACACCATGCTCGGGCTGGAGGTCACCAAGGACGACATCCGCACCCTGACCGGCATCAACGAGAAGACGCTGTCGAACGTCCTGACCGTCCTCGTGAAGGCCGGCGCCATCGAGCGCGTCAAGCCCGGCGTCTACCGCAAGAACTCGTAGGGGGGAACAGCAGTCATGATCAGAAACCTGGAGGGTGCCGTGCCCCGTACGGCGCCCCTCCGGCCGGGCTCCCTCCGGCCGGACCCCCGGGCGGTTCAGGCCCTGGCCGCGGAGGTCGAGGCGGTGTACGCCGCCGGCCCCACCGGCTACCCGGAGCCGACCGTCCGCCGTACGCTGCGCACCGCCCGCGAGCTGATCATCCGGTACGGGTGGACCCGCGGCACGCTCTGCGACCGCAACGGCCTGTGCCTCCTCGGATCCGTCCAGGCCGCGGCCCTCCCCTACGACCCGGCCGTCTGGAAACGCGAAGTCCGCGCCGCCGAGGCACAGCTCATGACCACGCTCGGCACCCGCGACCCGCACGACCTGCCCCGCTTCAACAACGCCCAGACGTGGGCCGGGCCGGTCCTGGACCTCCTGCTACGCGCCGCCCACTGACACGGACGGCCCGCCAACTCCTGTGCTGGCGGGCCCGTCTGCGCTTTCATGAGGCCATGGACGAGCCGATCAGCATCGAGGCGCCGTGCAACTGCGGCGCCCTGGGCGACCACGAGCGCACCACGGCCTGCAACCACAGCTCGATCGTGCAGATCGAGGTGACAGGCGACCGCTCGGGATGCCTCCAGGCAATCGGCGTGCTGCGCACCAGCTATTACGTCTACATCGAGCACGAGTGGCAGAACCCGGAATCGGGTTCCTGGGTGTTCCAGCTCGGCGCTGTCCAAAACCTGTGGAAATCCCGGCGGTCCCCGGACTGACCCCGCACCGCACAACCCCACCCCGAGGGCGGGCCCGGCATCACGGGCCCGCCCTTTGCCTTGCACACGACCACGAGGAGCAAGCCATGACCAGCACGACCACCGACGCCGCCGCCCGCTTCGCCGCCGCGTACGCCCCCCTGACGGCCGCTCACGAGGCCGGGGACTACTGGGTGCAGCAGGACGCCGATGCAGGCGCCAAGGGCCACGCGGGCCACGCAGGGAGGGCCGCGTGCCTCCGCCATGTCGCCTCGTACACCGCGACGCAGGCCCTGGCCCTCGGGGTCGCCGGGAGGTACCTCGGGCTGCGCCTCGACTGGCGGCGCGCGGCGGCCGGCCTCGCCGTCTCCGCCGTCACGCACTACGTCGCCGACAGGTGCGCCGGCCACTGGCGCGAGGACGGCGACGAGGCCCCGGCCCTGGTCCGCTTCGCCCACCGCTCCGGCAAGACGAAGTGGTTGAAGCGGGACCCGGGCGCCGGGCCGCTCCTCGACCAGGCATGGCACCGGGCATGGATCGCGGCGGCCGCAGTCGTCACCGCCGGGCCCGGCCGATGATCGCCCCTCACCCGCACCCGCCCGTCACCGCCCACCAGGAGCGCCCGTGAGTGACCTCTCCGCCCTCGACCCCGCCCGCATCTACCGCTACGCCCCCGACCTCCTTACCGAGGCCCACGAACTCCTGACGCTGTCCTCCCGGTTCCTGGCTCAGACCCTCGCCGGGGAGCAGAACGACCCCGAGGAGCTGCGCGCATATCTGCTGCGCCGCGCAGCTCAGGCGGATCGCGTGGCGGCCGGCGGCCTGTTCGGCGCGGCAACATCCCGGGCGCAGGCGGAGGAGTCGTTCTGGCTCCTCGCCGGCCACGACCGCGCGCACCCCTGGCTTGTTCCGGCCGGGCTGACGGTGCCTGGCGTCCAGGCGACGCACGAGGAGTTGCGAGCGTACGTCCGCGCGTCCTACGACGCCGCCGTCTGGTGACCTGACCCACTCCCGGGCCGCCGGCCCCGCGGCGGCCCTTCCCGCACCACCAGCACGGCCAGGCCCCGGCCGCCCTCTCCCACCCCGGGAGGAGGCGGCCGGGGCCTTTTTGCGTTCCGGGACGGAACGGTTCGACCGGGAAGGCGTTTCGGTCGAACCACCTTCCCCGGATCACGGACCGTCACCGTCAGGTCACCACGTGCCACAATGGTGCGCCATGTCCGGCAGCACCCTCCGGAGGACCCCGTGCCCCAACCCCCCGCCGCCCTCGGCCCCGAGTGGCTCACGTGCAGTCAAGTCGCCGCCGAGCTCCAGGTGTCGCCGCGCACGGTCCGCCGCTGGGCCGCCACGCACCCCGAACTCCGCGTGAAGAGGATCGGCCCGACCGGGACCGCGATCCGCGTCCACCGCTCCATCCTCGACACCGAGACCCCCGCGCCGGCCTCCGACGACGCCCCCGCCATCTGACCCCACCGCAGAATCGATTCACCGCCGGGCGGTACAGCCCGGCGCCCCGTCGCTGGTTATGGGCCGGACGGACAGAGCACCGACCTAAGGAGGTCAGAGTGCCGTCCGCTGCCCGACGTCCCTCCAGCCGCCCCGCCGACCCCGCCGGGTTCCTCCTCTCGCTGCCCGCCCCCTGGACACCCGACCCGGCCGCCGCGCAGGGCCTCGCCCCGCTCCTGACCCACCGCGCCCGAACCCGCGGCTGGCTCCTGGACGACGCCCTCGCCGCCCGCCTCACCGAGGCCCCGGTGATACCGGTCCGCTCGTACCCGGCCGTCCTTAGCGCCCGGATCCGCCGGCTACCCCGCCGCGCCCTGCGCACCCCCTGCTACGTCTGCGGCGCCCGCGGACAGGAGGCCGGCACGGTCGTCCACCTCCACGACCGGCTACGCCTGCCGATGTGCGCCGCCTGCGCCTACCGGCAGGCCGCACCTCCGGCCACTGACCCCGCTGCGCAGGCCGCCATCGTCCGCGCCGCGATCCGTGCCGGCCGAACCCTCACCGACCCGACCAGGAGCACCCGATGACCGACCGACTGACCGCCGACGCCTTCACCGCCGACGCCCTGACCTCCTACTCCCTGGAGACCGTGGAGGCCGTCCTCGACACCCTCGCCGCGGAGCAGGAGGCGACCGCCCGCGTACGGGCCGCCCTGGAGCACCTGGAGGTGCTGACCCGCCCCTACCTCACCGGCGAGGAGGACGACGGCGCACCGCTGTACGTCTGGGACGCCGTGGCACGGATGACCCACGGGGAGCGCCTCCAGGCCCTCGACCACATCCACGTGCTGGAGACGGAGGGAGTCATCGACCGGTACCCCGACCTGTAGACCACGCCCCCGGAATGTCCAGGAGCGTCCACCAGCGTCCGGGAACGTCCAGCACCTCCCAGCCAACACCGGCCCAAACCGGCCCAATCCGCCGCCGCAATGTCCAGCCCGGGGGAGCACCCGGACACCGTCGCCCGGCACGCCCGCCAGAACCCGCCGATGACCACACGCCATTGACCAGGACCAACGCCATGACCGGCACCACCGACCAGCACCCGGAGGCACAGCAATGTCCAAACGTGTCCTAGCTGGGCAACGCGTGCGCGCCGTCGAGCTCCTCGCCCGGGGCGTCCCGACGGAGGCCGTGGGCCGGGACATCGGCGTGACCGGCCGGACCGTCCGCCGCTGGCTCGATGACCCCGCCTTCGCCGAGGAGGTCCAGGACGCCCGGCGCACCGCGCTGACGGAGACCCTGCGCGCCCTGGAGGTCACCGCCCGCTCCGCCGTCGCCTACCTCGCCGCCACGATCCGGGACGTCAACGCCCCGGAGCCGGTCCGCGTCCGCGCCGCCCTGGGCATCCTCGCTGCGCTCCCGCGCATCGCCGAGCACGTCGAGTTGGAGGAGCGCCTCGCGATCCTGGAGGCCGCCGCCGCGTGCGTGGACGGGGCGCAGCGGTGACCCGGCGCCTCCTCGCCCGCCTCGCCCGGCTGGAACGCGTCGTCGCCTCGACCCGGCCCCCGTACGACTCCGCCGAGGAGCGGCGCCGCTACGGCGAGCCCGTCGCCCCCGGCTCCGACAGCGGCCCGCACCGGACCTACGCCCGGCAGGCCGGCACGGAGTTCACGCTCACCGCCATCACTCCGGCCGGGGCCGTCACGTACGTGCTGCCCGGTGTCGACGGGACGGCCCTGACGTGACCCGCTTCCGCACCCGCCTGGAGCACCTGGAGCGGCGCCGCGCCGAAGCCGCCCGGCTCGGAGCCGAGGTGCTCGCGCTCCTCGCCACCCTGACCCCCGAGGAGGCCGCCGCGCTCGTCGGCCCCCTGCTGTTCCCCACCCCTCCCGAGAGGAACCGATGATGTCCAAGATCCCGGCCCGACTGTCCCGCCTGGAGGCGTGCGCCTCCTCGACCGACCTCCCCCCGCTCCCCGAGCTGGCCACCCTCGGCGCGCTCATGGACGCCGCCGACACCACGGAGGCGGAACGGCGAACCCTGATGAACGCCCGGCTCGAACTCCTCCTCGCCCGGGTCTGGCCACGCGCCATGGCGGGTGACACCGCTTCGGCCGGCATCGCGGTCCGGCTCCTCGACCGTCAAGCCGACCTGCTCGGCCTGACGTCGTCGGCGAAGGACACCGGCCACGGCGAGGTCACCGCCGAGGACCTCATGCGCATGATCGCCCGGACCCCGGACGGTCCCCGGTGAACGCGGAGTTCCTCGCCGCGGCCCGGGACTACGCGACCCGCAACCCAGCCGACCGCGACCACGCGGCGCACCTCGCCCGCATCGACCCGGCATGGCGCGGGTCCGGCCGAACCCGGATGTGGATGCGGGACGGAGCCGACTCCCGCCGCTTCGAGAACGTCCTCCAGGCGCAGGCCGCCGAGCGCGAGCGGGACCGGCCGCCGCTGGACCTCCGCGCGGCCCGTGCTGCCCTCCAGGCCGCCCGCACCGGCACCCCGGCCCCGAAGGCCCCGGCGCCCCGCACACGGCCGGAGGCGGCCCGTACGCGGCCGTTGAACGTGGGGGCGGTCCGGAAGGCCCGGGAGACCGCGCGCGCTGCCCTGACGCCCCCTGACGCCCCGCCGGGTGCCCTCCGGTTCGCGGCGTCCGGCGGCTGGCGGTGGGCGAACCTGCACCCCGGCCTGAACTCGCATCGGTGGGAGCGCCTCGCGCGGGCGCTGACCGCGGCCGGGCCGCTCGTCTGCCTCGACGTCAGGCCCGGTGCCTGCGGCGGCGACCGCGGCCGTACGGAGATCCTCCGGAGTCCGGCGGGGGAGCTGTGGGCCCGGATCACCGTCGACCCCGTCGAGGCTGCACAGGACCTCGACGCGATCATGCGGCACGAGTTGGCGCACCTGGGGGACGAGACCGTGCGCCTGCGCGACGCCTCGACGTACGCCGCGTGGCTCCGCGAGTTCCACACCCCGCACCGGTCCGCCGCCGCCGAGTCGTTCGCGATGGAGGCAGAGGACTGGGTGCACCCCGGCACGACGGCCGCCGAGCTCCTCGCGCGCGCCGAGGAGCACCAGGCCGGGCGGCGCCGTGGCCGGTGAACGCATCTGGACCGTCATCCTCGGCGCGGCCGTGCGCGAGCGAGCCGTGCAGGCCGCCGCGGAGGCACGCACCGCCGGGTGCTGCGGGCACGTCGGAGCCATCTACGTGTCGGCCGCCGCCCCGTCGGCCGGCACGTGGTGCGTGGACTGCGGACACCGCCCGCTCGGGGACCTCCTGCTGACGCCCTGGTGCCTGCTGTGCGACGGCATAGCGCGCCCCGGCATCACGCAGGCCCGCGCGGGCGGCTTGGAGATCCTGCTCCGCACCTGTGACCACTGCCTCACCGCCGACTCCCCCCGAACCTGATCACCCCCACCCGAGAGGACACCCCACATGTCGACCAAGACCCAGACCGCGCAGCAGGCCCGCCAGTCCGCCAGCACGGCGGACCTCCTCGCCGACCTCCTCGCGACGGCCCGGCCCGAACAGGGCGGCGTCAACGCGGGTGCCCTGACAGACACCGCCGTCGTGCTCCAGCAGCGATGCGGGCGCCGCTCCAGCGTCGGCACCCGCAACACGGCCGACCCCGCGCAGCTGCTCGCCGAGGAGGTCGACGCGCACGGCGGCTTCCTGACCCTGGGCGCCGACGTGGTACGGCGCCGCGTCGGGGAGACGATGCGGCAGGACGCCGCCGCCGCACAGCGGGACCCCGAGGCCGGGCACCAGGTGCGTACGCACCTCCAGGTGCTCGAAGACGTCGGCCTGGCCGTGTTCCCCGGACCCTCCATCCCGTCTGGGGCGCTCCGCGTCCTGGTGTACGAGCCGGGGACGGTCGTCGGTCAGGTCCTCGCCGCCCTCACCGTGGGCGACGACGTCACGGACCAGGTGGCCGCGGTCGCCGAGGCCGCCCGGTGACCGCCGCTCCGGCCCGGCGCTGGATGCACGCTGACGAGTTCTTCACCCGGGCCGGAGGCTGGGCCACCATCGAGCGTCTCCACCCCGACCCCGCAAGGCGCCCGGCGACCCGGGCCCACGACCCCGCCCCGGCCCCTTCGGCCGGCACCCGACCGGACCGGCGCCGCCGCTGACCGGGCCGGACGCACCGGACCCCCGACGCGGAGGCGCGGCGGGGGTCCATGTGGGGCGGACCGAGGCCCTTCCGAAAAGCACCGTTGCACTTTTCGGCTGGCCCCGCCCGCACGGGGCGGACTTCGTAACGGCCGTAACGAAGTCTTCAAGCGCAGGGCTGGCCCCGCCCGCACGGGGCGGACATCGCGCGAGCCGTGTCAGAAGCTGACACCGGAGGGCTGGCCCCGCCCGCACGGGGCGGACCCTTCACGACCTGCGGCGCGAATGCGACGACGCTCGGCCGGAATGGAGTCGTCCGCGTCTCCCTCGACGCTCTGGCAGTGCCCGCGCCATCACGGTACCGGTGACGGACGGTCGGCGGACATCCATGGACATCAGTGGACGGACCTGGACGGGTACAGGACGCTGCACAACGGCTACGCCTCACGGCCCGGCCCCCTGTAGCTCCGGGCTCCTCCCGGGTGCTCTGACCAGCACCGGAGCCCGCGGCCGCGGCGACGTCGACGAGCACCAGGACCACGGGCACCCCCTCGGCGGCCGGCCTCCGAGAGTCGGCCGCCGCCCGCTCTACGGGGTCACCCTCGCTCCGTCAGGGCCCGGACGGTCTCGCGGGCGTCCACGACGGCCACCCCGTCGATGTCCTCCACCGGCCCGGCCCCGAACCGCACCCACACCGGCACCGCGCCCAGGTCCCGGGCGAACGTCAGCTTCTGCACGGATGACAGGTTCGGCCGTGAGTCGATCTCCACCACCACGGCGGGGATCCCCTTCGGCGACCACCCGAGCAGGTCCATGCGCCCGTACCGGCCTGCGCCGTCCGGGACGACCGGCACTTGCAGCTCGGCGTACACCCTCCCGCCGTCCTCCTCCGCCAGCTCCTGGAGGAACCCGCGGAGCATTACGGTCAGGGACCGGGTCACCGCGGCCGTGGTGCCCGGCACGGGGCGGTCGTCGGGCCACTGCTCCGCCCACGCCGTCAGCACCTCCCGGAACGCCCCGGTGAACTCCTCCAACTCCGAGGCAGGCTGTAGGGGGACAAGCTCCCCGCCCAGGGCGTGCCACCAGCCCTCGGCCCAGTAGGCCCGACCGAAGATGCTCAGCACCCCGTCCCGGAGGGCGGCCTCCGCGCAGGCTTCCAGCGACGGGACGGCATGCTCGGCGGCCGCGGTGACCCGCTCCAGGACCCGGCCGGTCTCGCCGGCCTTCCCGAGGACCTTTTCCCCGGCGATGGCGTACTGGAGGTGCTTCGCCGCCCAGTAGCGCCACTCCACCGCCAGGCCCTCCGGCATGCCGTCCGGCAGGCGCACCGCGGCGAGGAGCTTCCCGGCCCGGCCGGCGGCCGCCTTCGCGGCGGCGGACAGCTCCGCCTTGATCCTCGGGGCGTTCTCCTCGAACTCCCGGGTCCGGCAGTTGAAGCACTTGGCGTGCTCGGCCTCACGGGTGCCGATGCGGACCGACTTGACGCACCCGCACCCCGGGAACACCCGCCGGGTCTTGAACCCGACGCATTCCTTGCACGCGGCGACGTCGCCGGCCTTCCACTTCGGGAGGGACCGGCGGCTGATCACGGTCTCCTCCCACTCGTGACCGGCCGGGCACAGCCACCACATCATCGGGCCGCCCGTCCCGACCCGGTCAGGGGTGAGGGAGCCGTTCCGGGTGGGGTGCCACGTCGCGGCCACGGTCGGGAACGCGTCGGCGAGGGATACGGGGAAGGTTCGCGGCATGGTCGGCTCCGGTCTCGGGGTGGCGGGTCGTCAGCAGTCCGCAGCGTTCCGTACCGGCGGGCCGCGCGCAGCCGAGCCCACCCCCTGCCCTCCGTCCGTGTCGCGGGGCCCGGCTGGGGACGGAGGCCAGCACGAACGTCGGATTTCTTAAACGACACGGATAACGTGTGTTATCGGCTACGGTCTAACGCATGGTCAACAACCCAACGAGACGCCCCGGTTCGCAGCTCGCGACGGCCCCGACCCGCGCCGAGGACGCGTACGCGAGGATCCGCGCCCAGCTCGGCGCCGTCGCCCCGCGCGACCCCGTCACCGGACGCACCGGCGCCCGTGTCGACCGGATCACGCTCCTGGCCGAGGCGTGCGACGAGGAGACGTTCCGGCTCGTCATGGACTGGCTCGCGTCCGAGGCGGCGAGCAGCGAGGCCACCATGCGCGCCTACGCCGACGACGTCCGCCACTGGGCCGGGGTCACCGGCGAGCACGGGCACCGCTTCACCCTCGACGCGGTCACCCCCGGCATCCTCACCACCTGGCGCCTGTCGGAGGAGGAGCGGGGCCGCTCCGCCCGCACCATCAATCGCCGCCTGTCCTCGCTGCAATCCCTCTTCGACTTCCGGGCGCACCGGGAAGGCCGGCACCCGGTCAAGCTCGTGACCCGGTTCGACCGCCCGAAGGTGGACCGGTCCGCCGCCGCCGTCCGTTCCACACCGGTACTGGAGGCGGACGAGCTCCAGCGGCTCATGGACGCCTGCGCCGACCGCCATGAGGCACTCGTCGTTCTCCTCGCGTACACGATCGCCGGCCGCGTCGCCGAGCTGTGCACCGCGACCCTGTCCGCGCTGGAGGACCGCGGCCGCACCTGCCGACTGAACCTCACCCGCAAGGGCGGGAAGGTCCGCGTGTTCACCATCCCGCCCGAGCTGTGCGAGCTGCTGGACGAAGTGCTTGACGGCCGGACCTCCGGGCGCCTGCTGCTCCGCGCCGACGGCCGCCCGTACGACCCGGACAGTGTGGACCAGATGCTGACCCGCCTCGGCCGGCAGGCCCGCGTCCTCACCTGCCGCGCCGCCTACACCGGCCGCGGCCGCCGCCGGAAGGAGGACCAGGACAAGCCGCGGCACTCCTTCCGCACCTGCACCCGGTGCCGGGACGTCACACCCCACGTGCTCCGCGCCTCGAAGCTGACGCACATGCACGACGACGGCGTGCCGCTAGAGGAGATCCAGCAGTTCGCCGACCACGCCGACCCGGCCACCACCCTCGGATACATCCGGCAGCGCGACGACGAGGGGATCAAGGCCCGCAACGCGGCCGCCTCCGTCGACCTGTACCGGCACGTCCTCACCCGCTGGACCACCCACCGCACCGCCGAGCAGGGAGCCACCGCATGACCAGCACCCGCGCGGCCGCGGAACACGCGGGCCGGTGGAAGGCCAGCCGCGGGCAGGCCCCGCACTACGCCTCCGGACACGAACGGTGGTGGACGTGCCTCGCCTGCCCGCTCGACGGGTGCGAGTGGCACCACGACGACCGGCACGACGCCCCAGCAGCCCCGGCCGTCCTGGAGGCCCTGGTGCGCGAGCACGTCGCCGGGCACCCCCTGGGCGACGTCCTCGCCTCCCTCACCGCCGCACGGGACGCCACGGGCGCCGTGAACGCGTCCAATGACCGGGCGTGGGACGTCGTCCGCCTCCGCCGTCAGCAGGCCGCCGAGCGTGGGGAGCACCCGTACTCCGACCCGGTGGCACAGCAGTTGTCCGCCGCGCTCGTCGGGCACGAGGACCACCAGGCCCTGCGCGACCTCCTCGCCGCACCGCGCCCCGGCCTGACCCGCCGACCCTGACGGAACCTGCGGAAACCCTGACGCCCCAGGCCGGCCGGGAAGGCTGGTCGTGCTGTACGCGACTGCGCCCCCGTTCCCGAGGCTGGGAGCGGGGGCGCAGTCATGCCGGGGCCGGGTATGGTCACCAGCCGCGGGCGCGCCACTCCGCCAGGTGGGGGCGCTCGGCGCCAAGCGTGGTGTCGTTGCCGTGGCCCGGATAGACCCACGTCTCATCCGGGAGGACACCGAACAGCTTGGCCTCCAGGCCGTCCATGAGGCTGTTGAACTCCTCCGGCTGTGTGGTCCGGCCAGGACCGCCCGGGAAGAGGCAGTCGCCGGTGAACACGTGCGGGTGCCCGTGCGGGTCGTCGTAGATCAGGGCGATCGAGCCCGGGGTGTGGCCGACCAGGTGGCGGGCGGTCAGGGTGACCCGTCCGACCGTGACCGTGTCCCCGTCGGCGACGAGGACGTCGGTCGCCACCGGGATGCCCTCGGCGTCGTGGGCGCCCGCGTAGGTGCGCGCGCCGGTCGCCCCGACGACGTCCGCGAGCGCGCCCCAGTGGTCGCCGTGCCGGTGCGTGGTGACGACCGACGCGATGCCGTCGTCACCGATGAGCCGCAGCAGGGTCTCCGGCTCCGCGGCCGCGTCGATCAGCAGCTGCTCGTCGGTGGCCCGGCAGCGCAGCAGGTACGCGTTGTTGTTCATGGGGCCCACCGCGACCTTGGAAATCATCAGGTCCGGGAGTTCGTGCACGTCGGCCGGACCGCCGACCTTGACCGCTCCGCTGTACGTCATGAGCTGATCCTAGAGCGGGGGGAGGGCCGGCAGGGGCCCGCCCGCGGTAGTCAGGCGGGCACCCTTGTCGGCGCGGCCGGCCAGCCAGCCGAGCAGCCCGGCGGCGGTGCCGGACACGGTGACGGCCGGGTCGCCGGCGGAGCCGGTGCGCCAGGTGCGCCCGTCGGCCGCGACCAGGGCGGTCGGCGGGACCTCGGGGCGCCCGGACCAGCGGTCGGCGAGGAAGGCGATCTCCCGGCCGGTGAACTCGTCGGGGAGGTCTTCGAGCGCGTAGCCGATGTTCAGGTCGACGTGGTGGAGCTCGACCTCGATGAGCCGGCGGAACGGCACGTTCGAGGCGAGGTCGGTGACCCCGCCCCGCAGCTCGACGGTGCGCGACCAGTCCTGGTCGAGCTCGGTCTGGGCGAGGAAGCCCTCGTGGGTCGCGCGCAGGTCGGCGAGCTGGACGGCCGGCGGGCGCGGGGCGTCGCGCTCGATGTCGAAGTCGCGGGCCTCGGCGCTCTCGTACATCGGGCGGCCGGCGAAGACGTTGACGAGGGCGTCCGCGTTGCGGGCGAGGTGGGCCAGGACGTGGCCGCGGGTCCAGCCCGGGAGGTGTGACTCCTCGGCCAGCGCCGCGTTGTCCAGTTTCGCGACTGCGGTCAGCAGTCGGTCCGTGGCCTCACGTACGGATCGCAGGTCGTGCACATGATCAGTCATGGATCCGAGCCTAGTGCGCCGCGGCCTCCCGCCACACGAACGGGTGAAGCCGTCTGTGGAGTGCCGTAAATCGAATGCGCGTGCTATACGCTCGAAGTCCAAGCTCTTCTCCATCGCAGAGGCGCCCCCCATACCCTGGGACGGGGGCCCGTGCCCCCGCTCTCTCAAGAAAGGTGCGGACCGGCGTGACCGACCGTCTCATCGTTCGTGGCGCTCGCGAGCACAACCTCAAGAATGTCTCGCTCGACCTGCCCCGCGACTCACTCATCGTCTTCACCGGACTCTCCGGGTCGGGCAAGTCCTCCCTGGCCTTCGACACGATCTTCGCCGAGGGCCAGCGCCGCTACGTCGAGTCGCTCTCCTCGTACGCCCGTCAGTTCCTCGGGCAGATGGACAAGCCCGACGTCGACTTCATCGAGGGCCTCTCGCCGGCCGTCTCGATCGACCAGAAGTCGACCTCGCGCAACCCGCGCTCCACCGTGGGCACCATCACCGAGGTCTACGACTACCTGCGTCTGCTCTTCGCCCGCATCGGCAAGCCGCACTGCCCCGAGTGCCGCCGCCCGATCTCGCGGCAGTCGCCGCAGGCGATCGTGGACAAGGTGCTCGCGCTGCCCGAGGGCAGCCGCTTCCAGGTGCTCTCGCCGCTGGTGCGCGAGCGCAAGGGCGAGTTCGTGGACCTGTTCGCCGACCTCCAGACCAAGGGCTACAGCAGGGCGCGGGTGGACGGGGAGACCATCCAGCTCTCCGAGCCGCCCACGCTGAAGAAGCAGGAGAAGCACACGATCGAGGTGGTCATCGACCGCCTCACCGTGAAGGACAGCGCCAAGCGCCGCCTCACCGACTCGGTGGAGACCGCGCTCGGCCTCTCCGGCGGCATGGTGATCCTGGACTTCGTCGACCTCGCCGAGGACGACCCCGAGCGCGAGCGGATGTTCTCCGAGCACCTCTACTGCCCGTACGACGACCTGTCCTTCGAGGAGCTGGAGCCGCGCTCCTTCTCCTTCAACTCGCCCTTCGGCGCCTGCCCCGAGTGCACCGGTATCGGTACGCGCATGGAGGTGGACCCGGAGCTGATCATTCCGGACGAGGACAAGTCCCTGGACGAGGGCGCGGTCTCCCCGTGGTCCCTGGGTCACACCAAGGACTACTTCCAGCGGCTGATCGGCGCGCTCGCGGGGGAGCTGGGCTTCCGTACGGACATTCCCTGGGCGGGGCTGCCGCTGCGCGCGCGCAAGGCACTGCTCTACGGGCACAAGACGCAGATCGAGGTCCGCTACCGCAACCGGTACGGCCGGGAGCGGGCGTACACGACGGCCTTCGAGGGCGCCGTGCCGTTCGTCAAGCGGCGGCACGCGGAGTCCGAGAGCGACGCCAGCCGCGAGCGCTTCGAGGGCTACATGCGCGAGGTGCCGTGCCCGACCTGCGAGGGCACCCGCCTCAAGCCGATCGTCCTCGCGGTCACGGTGATGGAGCGGTCCATCGCCGAGGTCGCCGCGATGTCGATCAGCGAGTGCGCGGACTTCCTGGGCCGCCTCAAGCTCGACGCCCGCGACAAGAAGATCGCGGAGCGGGTCCTGAAGGAGGTCAACGAGCGGCTGCGCTTCCTCGTGGACGTCGGCCTGGACTACCTCTCGCTCAACCGCGCCGCCGGCACCCTGTCGGGCGGCGAGGCGCAGCGCATCCGGCTGGCCACGCAGATCGGCTCCGGCCTGGTCGGCGTGCTGTACGTCCTGGACGAGCCCTCCATCGGCCTGCACCAGCGGGACAACCACCGGCTGATCGAGACGCTGGTGCGGCTGCGGGACATGGGCAACACGCTCATCGTCGTCGAGCACGACGAGGACACCATCAAGGTGGCCGACTGGGTCGTGGACATCGGCCCCGGCGCCGGTGAGCACGGCGGCAAGGTGGTGCACAGCGGCTCGCTGAAGGAGCTGCTGAAGAACACCGAGTCGATGACGGGCCAGTACCTGTCGGGCAAGCGCTCGATCGCGATCCCGGATGTCCGCCGGCCCGTGAACGGGGAGCGGAAGCTGACCGTCCATGGCGCCCGGGAGAACAACCTCCAGGACATCGACGTGTCGTTCCCGCTGGGCGTGCTGACGGCGGTGACGGGCGTATCGGGGTCGGGCAAGTCGACGCTGGTCAACGACATCCTGTACACGCACCTGGCGCGCGAGCTGAACGGCGCCCGGTCGGTGCCGGGCCGGCACACGCGGGTGGACGGGGACGACCTGGTCGACAAGGTCGTGCATGTCGACCAGTCGCCGATCGGGCGGACCCCGCGGTCGAACCCGGCCACGTACACCGGTGTCTTCGACCACGTGCGGAAGCTCTTCGCGGAGACCATGGAGGCGAAGGTGCGCGGCTATCTGCCGGGCCGCTTCTCCTTCAACGTGAAGGGCGGCCGGTGCGAGAACTGCTCCGGTGACGGCACGATCAAGATCGAGATGAACTTCCTGCCGGACGTGTACGTCCCGTGCGAGGTGTGCCACGGCGACCGGTACAACCGGGAGACGCTGGAGGTGCACTACAAGGGCAAGTCCATCGCGGAAGTCCTGAACATGCCGATCGAGGAGGCGCTGGACTTCTTCGAGGCGGTGCCGACGATCTCGCGCCACCTGCGGACGCTGAACGAGGTCGGGCTGGGTTACGTCCGGCTCGGGCAGTCGGCGCCGACGCTGTCGGGCGGTGAGGCGCAGCGCGTGAAGCTGGCCTCCGAGCTGCAGAAGCGGTCGACGGGGCGGACGGTGTACGTGCTGGACGAGCCGACGACGGGTCTGCACTTCGAGGACATCTCGAAGCTGATCAAGGTGCTGTCGGGGCTGGTGGACAAGGGGAACTCGGTGATCGTCATCGAGCACAACCTGGACGTCATCAAGACCGCGGACTGGGTCATCGACATGGGCCCCGAGGGCGGCTACGGGGGCGGCCTCGTCGTCGCCGAGGGCACGCCGGAGCAGGTCGCGTCGGTGGGGGCGAGCCACACGGGCAAGTTCCTGCGGGACATCCTGGGGGCGGACCGGGTCTCGGACGCGGCGGCGGTGCCCGCGCCGCGCAAGAAGGCCGCCGTGAAGAAGACGGCGGCCCCTGCCAAGAAGGCGGCGGCCAAGAAGACGGCAGCGGCTACGAAGACGGCGCCGGCGACGAAGACTGCGTCGGCGCGGGCCCGCAAGGCCTAGCCGCCGCCCGGTGTGACGAGGCCCCTGCCGGCGTTTGGCGGGGGCCTCTCGTCTGGCGCGGACCCGTCCCGTGCCCCGCCCGAGGGGCCGGGGGCTCGCCCCGGTTTCGAGAAGGGGCCGGGCGGGGGAGCTCCGCGGGGCCGCCACCCGCCGTCGTCCGGTCAGGTGGCGATGCCCACGGCGTGGCGGGTGGTGGTGGGGTCGGAGAGGGTGGTGAGGAGGGCGTCCGCGACGTCCGCGCGCGGGATGACCGTGCCGCCCGGGACGTTGGCGTCGAGGGCCCGCCGGTACCGGCCCGTGTGCGGCCTGTTCAGCAGCCTCGGCGGCCGGATCACCGTCCACTGCGTGTCGCTCGCGGCGATCGCCGCCTCCATGACGGCCAGGTCCGCGTACAGGTCGCGCAGCACCCGGCGCAGGATCGGGTAGACCATCAGCCGGGTGAACGCCCCGTCCTCCCGTGTCTTCGGGCCGAGCGGCGCGGCGCTCACCGCCGTCAGGCGGCTCACCCCCGCCCGCTCCATCGCCGCGACGATCGACCGCAGCGCCGGTCCGGCGATCGGCGTGAGCCGGGCCTGCTTGTTGTTCGTGGGGCCGAGGGCCGAGATCACCGCCTCCTGTCCCGTCAGGACCGGGAGGAGCGCGGCCTCGTCCGTCAGGTCCCGCACCACGGCCACCCGCAGCCGGTCGTGCGCCGGGACGTCCAGCCGGGCCGGGTCGCGGACGACCGCCGTCACCTCGTGGCCCGCGTCGAGCGCCTGCCGGACGACCTCGTGGCCGACTCCGCCCGTGGCTCCGAACACCGTGAGTCGCATCCCGCTGCCCTCCGTCCTCATGGGTGGTGTGCAGGTGGGTGAGTATTCACTCACCTGCCCTTACGGCTATGGTGAGTGAATGCTCACCCCCAAGTCAAGGCGCGCCACCCCCGAGCGGCTGCTGGACGCCGCCGAGACCCTGATGCGCACCAGCGGCCTGGCCAACGCCACCACCAAGGCCATCGCCCGCGAGGCGGGCTGCTCGGAGGCCGCGCTGTACAAGTACTTCACGAACAAGGAAGAGCTGTTCGTGCGGGTGCTGATGGAGCGCCGGCCCAACGCCGGTGCGCTGATGAGCGTGCTCACCGAGGACCCGGCGGAGCGCACCGTCGAGGAGGTGCTGACCGACATCGCCCGGCACGCCTCGCTGTTCTACGCCGACGCCATGCCCATGGCGGCCTCGCTCTTCGCGGATCCCGCCCTGCTCACCCGCCACCGCGACGGCGTCCGCACGATCGGCGCCGGCCCGCACATCGTGCTCGACGCCCTGAGCGGGCACCTGCTCCGCGAGCGCGAGCGCGGCCGACTGCGGCCCGACGCCGATCCGCGGGCCGCCGCCTCGCTTCTGCTCGGCGCCTGCTTCCAGCGGGCCTTCTTCCTGCACTTCTCCGGCGCCGACGTGGTCCAGCCGGTCGAAGAGTTCGCCCCCGCCGTGGCCCGGACCACCTGGGCCGCCCTCCGCTGAGGCGTCGAAGCCCGGCCGAGGCGTCAGAGCTCGGCCGCGAACGGCGGCTCCGCGCCCGCCCGGGTGCAGGTCAGCGCCGCCGCGTGGGCGGCGAACGCCAGCACGCCGGGCCAGTCCACGGGACCGGAACGGTGCCCCGCCAGGCGGTGCAGCAGCGCCGCGTTGACGGTGTCGCCCGCGCCGATGGTGTCCGCCACGGCGACCCGGCGGGACGGCACCGAGTGCTCCGCGCCGTCCCGGGTCCACACCGTCAGCCCCTTCGCGCCCCGGGTGAGCACCACCGCCGACGGACCCGCCGCCAGCCAGTCGCGGACCCGCCCGCCGAGCCAGGCCGCGTCCTCCTCGGACAGCTTGAGCACCGAGACGTACGGCAGCCAGCCCAGGAAGCGCGACCGGTACGCCGCCGGGTCCGCGATCAGCGCGGGCCGGATGTTCGGGTCGAGCAGGGTCAGCAGCCCGCGCTCCGACTCCCGGCGCAGCAGGGCCTCGTAGGCACTGGCCCCCGGCTCCAGCACCAGCGAGCAGGTGCCGAGGGCGAGGGCCCGTACCCCTGCGGGCAGCGCGGGCGGCAGCGTGAACAGCCGGTCCGCCGTGCCCTCGACGTAGAAGCCGTAGGCCGCCGAGCCGTCCGGGGCCAGCGAGGGCACGGCCAGCGTGGTCGGCTCCGGCCCGCGCTGCACCAGCGACAGGTCCACCCCGGCGCCCCGCAGCCCGGCCAGCAGGCCCTCGCCGAAGCCGTCCGAGGAGACGCGGGAGCAGAACGCCACCCGCGCGCCGAGCCGGCCCAGCGCGAGCGCGGTGTTGTACGGGCCGCCGCCCGGCCGGGGCAGCAGCGCGCCGGGCGGCGCCGCCACGGGCACCAGGTCGATCAGGGCTTCTCCACCGACGACGATCACGCGGGGGAAGCTACCCCATCGGGCGCGGGTATCGTCGGGTGGGCCGAGCCGAGCCCATCCCGCCAGGAGATCCGCATGTCCGCGTCGCAGTCCGCAGCCCGCCGTACCGTGCTCAAGGGCGCCGCCGCCCTCGCCGGGGCCGCGGGCGCGGGGCTGGGCCTCGCGGCCTGCTCCACCGCCACCGACAGCGGCGCGGGCTCCCCGGCGGTCCCGGCCGAACCGGTCGAGCTGGGTGCCGCCTCCGAGGTCCCGGTCGGCGGCGCGAAGCTGTACCGGGAGCGGAAGCTGATCGTCAGCTGCCCGGCGGAGGGCCAGTACAAGGCGTTCAGCGCCCAGTGCACGCACGCCGGGTGCGTCCTCGACAAGATCGTCGAGGGGGAGGGCAACTGCCCCTGCCACGGCAGCCGTTTCGACGCGGCCACCGGCAAGGTGCTGCGCGGCCCGGCCTCCGCCCCGCTGCCCGCCGTCCCGGTCAGGGCCGAGGGCGGGAAGCTGATCGCGGGCTGACGGGGTCCTTCTTCCGGCTCCTCGAACCCCGCCTCCTACGGCTCCCGCCTACCCCGCCTCCTTCGCCTACGCCCAGTCCCAGGCGATCCCCAGCAGGCCGCGCCGTACCGCCGGCTCCACCAGGTGCACCGACCGGTGCCGCCCGCTCGGCGTGAGGTCGGCGAGGGCGCCGCGCGGCGCTCCCGGCCCGCTCCGGCTGAAGCGCCGGCAGCGCACCGGCAGCGCCGCCTCGTCGAAGCGGACCTGGAGCACGTACTGCCCGCCGCTGTAGCTGAAGCCGCGGACGTACTCCGTACAGCGGTCGCCGGTGCCGTCCTCGAAGCCGTAGCCGAAGACGTACGTGTCCCCGGCGCGCAGCCGGGCGTCGAAGAGCAGCTCGGCGACCAGCACCTCGGCCTCCCGGTGCCACCGGACGCGCCCGGTCCGGCAGTTCTCCTCCGCCCGCACCCGGACCCGGGCCGGGTCGCAGCCGGGGTCGCCGTGGTGGACGGCGAGGTACCTGTCGACGCCGTCCCGGTGGGCCCGTACGACGTGCTGCGACGCGCGCCCCAGCAGCTCGCCGCCCGGCCCGATCCGCACCCGCTCGTGGTGGCCCACGGTGTGCAGGCCGCCGTCGGTGGGGAGTTCCATCCCGGCCAGCAGCTCCTCGACGGCCGCGCCCACGCTGACCAGCGCCCGGTACGAGCGGCCCGGCGGGCGCGGCGTCGTCCCGGGCGCGAGGCCCTCCGGGGCGGCCAGCAGCCGCGACAGGGTTCCCCCGGGGAGTTCCAGGATCTGCTCCAGCGCCCGTACGGCCCGCAGGGACTCGGGACGGCTCGGCCGCCGGGCGCCCTGCTGCCAGTAACTGAGGCTGGTCACGCCGACCTTGATGCCGCGGGCGGCGAGCCGGTGCTGGACGCGGTGCAGGGGCAGCCCGCGGGCGGTGAGGGCGGCGCGCAGCGCGACGTGGAAGGGTCCGGCGCGCAGCAGCTGCGGGAGTTCCCGTGCCGTGTCCGCGGTCGACCGCATGCCGGCTCCTCCTGTGAACGTTCACGCACGATGGGGCGGGAGGTTTCGCCGGTGACGCCCGGGGCCCAGGTGACAGGACGGCTGCCGTTCACATCACGGCCCCACCATTCACACTGCAATGTCACCGGATATTGAAGCCTGTTGACCTGCTCGCGACAACTGCCTGATGCTCCTGAGCAGCGTCCGGACGCGGTCCTCCACCCCCACTCTCCCTACCTCGGGAGGAACGCGATGCGCCATCCCCACCGGCGGCTTTCCCCGGCCGCCTTGCTCGCCACCCTGCTCCTCGCGCTGTCCACCGGCACGGCGACCGCCGCCGACGCCGGGGCGGACCCCGCGCTGTCGCTCTCGTACAAGCGCCTGAACGTCACCATGCAGGCGCAGCAGAAGACCAACTGGTGCTGGGCTGCCGGCGGCAACACCATCGCCACCTGGTTCGGCCGGAACTACACGCAGAACCAGTTCTGCAACGCCGCCTTCAACCGTCAGCAGGGCCCCGACTGCCCCAACAACCAGGCCACCCTCGGCAACGTCCAGACCGCCCTGGACTGGGCCGGCATCAACCCCGGCTCGTACGTCACCGGATGGCTGCGCTACCCGACCGTCCAGAGCGAGATCAACGCCGACCGGCCCGTCGAGACGCGGATCCAGTGGTCCAACGGCGGGGGCCACATGCACGTCCTCTACGGGTACGACACCGCCGACAGCTGGGTGTACTGGGGCGATCCCTGGCCCTCCAGCGACCGCTACAACTGGGCGTCGCACGCCTGGTACGTGGACAACGGCACCTTCTCCTGGACCCACTCGCTCTACCGGATCGGGGCGTGACCGCCATGAAGACGCGCGCCTTCGCCGCAGCCGTTCTGAGCGCGACCGCCGTGCTCGTGTCGGCGCCGCAGGCGGTTGCCGCCGTTCCCGCGGCTCCCGTGCCGCAGCCGTCGGTGGCCACCGACGAGACCCGGGCCGAGGCCGCGCGGGCGGCCTCCGCCCCCGAGACCCTGGCCACGCTGTCCCGTTTCTTCGCCCGCGAGGGCAAGGTCGCGGCGGCCGCCGCGCGACCGCGCGTGGAGGGGGAGGCGATACCGGTGCACTACCTCTCCCCGGACTTCGTGGCGGGGAAGGCTGGCGCGAGCGTCGCCCGGCTGGAGTTCCTCGCCAGCGAGGCGGTGGCGTCCGACGGGCAGCGCGCCGCGCTGTGGACGGCGAAGACCGGGGCGGGCTGGCAGGTCGTGAACATCGCGACCGGCGACGACGAGTTCCGCTACGCGCGGCTCGGCGCGGAGAGACTTCCCGGCGGGGTGGTGTTCCGCGAGCCGCAGATCGACGCGTGGTACGTCGCCGGGGGCGGGCGGGTGCTGCCGCTGGACGAGGACGCGGGGCGGGTGGTGGGGGGCGGGGTCAGCCTTGCCGCGTACCGCGACCGCGTGGTGAAGGCGTACGGGGACAAGCTGCCGGGGTCCGCGTACGCGAAGTCCGGCAAGGCCGGGGGGTACTCGGCCGCGGAGGGCTCCGCCGTTTCGCCGGCCGCCGGGGCCGTGACCGGATCGGGTGCCGGCCCGCTGACCGCCGGGGCCGTGACCGGGCCGGGCGTCCCGCTGACCGCCGGGGCCGGGGTGCTGGCCGGGGCGCTCGTGGTCGGAGCCGCCGCCGTGGCGCGGGCGCGACGGCCGGACTGAGCCCGGACTGAGCCCGGGGTGAGCCCCGCAGGCCCCGCCGGCCGTCCGCCAGGCGCCCGGACCCTGCGGGGCCCACCCCACCCCGCCCTTCCCTCGCTCCCCGAGGCTCCGCCCCGGACCCCGCGCCCCGAACGCCGCGGGGGACTCGGCACGGCCGGGTCGGTGGCGGGAGGTGACGGGTTGTGGTGCGGCTCGGTTGTCGGAGGGCGCCAGTAGGGTGGATGGCATGGCCGACCCTTCCAGCTACCGCCCCACGCCGGGCCAGATCCCCGACTCGCCGGGGGTCTACAAGTTCCGCGACGAGCACCGCCGGGTGATCTACGTCGGGAAGGCCAAGAGCCTGCGCCAGCGCCTGGCCAACTACTTCCAGGACGTCGCGAGCCTGCACCCCCGTACCGCCACGATGGTGACCACGGCCGCCTCCGTCGAGTGGACCGTCGTCTCCACCGAGGTCGAGGCGCTCCAGCTCGAATACTCCTGGATCAAGGAGTTCGACCCCCGGTTCAACGTCAAGTACCGGGACGACAAGAGCTACCCCTCCCTCGCCGTGACGATGAACGAGGAGTATCCGAGGGTCCAGGTCATGCGCGGGCCCAAGAAGAAGGGCGTGCGGTACTTCGGCCCCTACGGGCACGCCTGGGCGATCCGCGAGACCGTCGACCTGATGCTCCGGGTGTTCCCGGTCCGGACCTGCTCCGCCGGGGTGTTCAAGCGGTCCGCCCAGATCGGCCGGCCCTGCCTGCTCGGCTACATCGGCAAGTGCTCCGCGCCCTGCGTCGGCCGCGTCACCCCCGACGAGCACCGCGAACTCGCCGAGGACTTCTGCGACTTCATGGCCGGCCGCACCGGCACCTACCTCTCCCGCCTCGAACGCCAGATGCACGAGGCCGCCGAGGAGATGGAGTACGAGAAGGCCGCCCGGCTGCGCGACGACATAGGGGCGCTGCGCCGGGCCATGGAGAAGAACGCCGTCGTCCTCGCCGACGCCACCGACGCCGACCTGATCGCGGTCGCCGAGGACGAGCTCGAAGCCGCCGTCCAGATCTTCCACGTACGCGGCGGCCGCGTCCGCGGCCAGCGCGGCTGGGTCACCGACAAGGTCGAGGCCGTCGACACCGCCGGCCTCGTCGAGCACGCCCTCCAGCAGCTCTACGGCGAGGAGAAGGGCGAGGCCGTCCCCAAGGAGGTGCTGGTCCCGGCGCTCCCCGAGGACACGCCCGCGCTGAGCCAGTGGCTCGCCGAGCGCCGCGGCGCCCAGGTCAGCCTGCGCATTCCGCAGCGCGGCGACAAGAAGTCCCTCATGGAGACCGTCCACCGCAACGCCCAGCAGTCGCTGGCCCTGCACAAGACGAAGCGCGCCAGCGACCTCACCACCCGCTCCCGGGCCCTGGAGGAGATCGCCGAGGCGCTGGAGCTGGACAGCGCCCCGCTGCGCATCGAGTGCTTCGACATCTCGCACCTCCAGGGCGACGACGTCGTGGCCTCGATGGTCGTCTTCGAGGACGGGCTGGCCCGCAAGAGCGAGTACCGGCGCTTCCAGATCAAGTCCTTCGAGGGGCAGGACGACGTCCGCTCCATGCACGAGGTGGTCTCCCGGCGCTTCCGCCGCTACCTCCAGGAGAAGCTCAAGACGGGCGAGTGGTCCCCGGAGGAGGGCGAGGACCCCCTCGCCGAGGACGACGGGCGCCCGAAGCGCTTCGCGTACCCGCCGCAGCTCGTCGTCGTCGACGGCGGCCAGCCGCAGGTGGCGGCCGCCAAGCGGGCCATGGAGGAGCTCGGCATCGACGACGTGGCCGTGTGCGGCCTGGCCAAGCGGCTGGAGGAGGTCTGGCTGCCCGGCGAGGACGACCCGGTCGTGCTGCCCCGCACCAGCGAGGGCCTCTACCTGCTCCAGCGGGTGCGTGACGAAGCCCACCGCTTCGCCATCCAGTACCAGCGCAACAAGCGCGGCAAGCGGCTGAAGTCCGGCCCGCTCGACGAGGTGCCCGGCCTCGGCGAGAGCCGCAAGCAGGCCCTGGTGAAGCACTTCGGTTCGGTGAAGAAGCTGAGACAGGCGACAATCGACCAGATCTGCGAGGTCCCGGGCATAGGACGCAAGACGGCCGAGGCCGTGGCCGCGGCCCTCGCCGGGGCGGTCCCCGCCGGTCCTGCCGTCAATACGGCGACAGGAGAGATCATTGAGGATGAGACGCCCGCGCATGCGGGAACATCGTTCGAACGGGGGACCGAGCAATGACCGAGCACGAGACCGCGCACGACCGAGACGCCGCGCACGACCGAGACGGAGCACAGGTGAGTACGGGCACGACAGTGGAGCCCGGCGAGGCCGCCGAGGCGGCCATCCCCGAGCTGGTGATCATCTCCGGCATGTCCGGAGCCGGCCGCAGTACGGCGGCCAAGTGCCTGGAGGACCTGGGCTGGTTCGTCGTCGACAACCTGCCGCCGGCCCTCATCCCCACCATGGTGGAGCTGGGCGCCCGCTCCCAGGGCAACGTGGCGCGCATCGCCGTCGTCGTCGACGTCCGCGGCCGCCAGTTCTTCGACGCGCTGCGCGAGTCCCTGGCCGACCTGGAGGCGCGCGGGGTCACCCGGCGCATCGTCTTCCTGGAGTCCTCCGACGACGCGCTGGTGCGCCGCTTCGAGTCGGTGCGCCGCCCGCACCCGCTCCAGGGCGACGGCCGCATCGTCGACGGCATCGCCGCCGAGCGCGACCTGCTGCGCGAGCTGCGCGGCGACGCCGACCTGGTGATCGACACCTCCAGCCTGAACGTGCACGAGCTGCGCGCCAAGATGGACGCCCAGTTCGCGGGCGACGAGGAGCCCGAGCTGCGGGCCACCGTCATGTCCTTCGGCTACAAGTACGGTCTGCCCGTCGACGCCGACCTCGTCGTCGACTGCCGGTTCATCCCCAACCCCCACTGGGTCCCCGAGCTGCGCCCCTTCACCGGGCTCAACCCGGAGGTGTCGGGCTACGTCTTCAGCCAGCCCGGCGCCAAGGAGTTCCTCGACCGCTACACCGAGCTGCTCCAGCTCATCGCCACCGGCTACCGCCGCGAGGGCAAGCGGTACGTGACCATCGCGGTCGGCTGCACCGGCGGCAAGCACCGCAGTGTCGCCATGTCCGAGAAGCTCGCCGCCCGCCTTGCCTCCGAGGGAGTCGAGACCGTCGTCGTACACCGGGACATGGGGCGCGAGTGACCGGACGCACCCTGCGGCTGCGCCGCCTGCGTCGGCTCGCCCCGGCCCGGGGCGAGGACGGCGGCGCCCGCACCACCCGGCGTCGCGGCGCCACCCCCAAGGTGGTGGCGCTCGGCGGTGGACAGGGGCTCTCCGCCTCCCTCACCGCCCTGCGCCGGATCACCGGTGACCTCACCGCCGTGGTCACCGTCGCCGACGACGGCGGCTCCAGCGGCCGGCTCCGGGAGGAGCTCGGCGTGCTGCCGCCCGGCGACCTGCGCAAGGCGCTGGCCGCGCTGTGCGGGGACGACGACTGGGGCCAGACCTGGGCCCGCGTCATCCAGCACCGCTTCCAGTCCGCCGGTGACCTGCACGAGCACGCGGTCGGCAACCTGCTGATCGTCGCCCTGTGGGAACAGCTCGGCGACCCCGTCCAGGCCCTCGACCTGGTCGGCAGGCTGCTCGGCGCGCAGGGCCGGGTGCTGCCGATGTCCGCCGTGCCGCTGGAGCTCCAGGCCCTGGTCAAGGGCCACGACCCGGCGCGCCCGGACGACGTCGACACCGTACGGGGGCAGGCCACGGTGGCCCTCACCCCCGGCGAGGTGCTCTCCGTACAGGTGGTGCCCAGCGCCCCGCCGGCCGTGCCGGAGGCCGTCGCGGCCGTCCTGGACGCCGACTGGGTGGTGCTCGGCCCGGGATCGTGGTTCTCCTCCGTGATCCCGCACCTGCTGGTGCCGGAACTGCTCGACGCGCTCATGGAGACGAAGGCCCGGCGGGTCCTCTCGCTGAACCTCGCTCCGCAGCCCGGCGAAACAGAGGGGTTCTCTCCGCAGCGTCATTTGGAGGTTTTGGCCCGACACGCCCCTAAACTCGCCCTGGACGTGGTGCTGGCCGACGAGGCCGCCGTGCCCGACCGCGAGTCCCTCGCCGATGCCGCGAAACGGTTCGGTGCCGCGGTCGAGCTGGCGCCCGTGGCCAGGCAGGACGGCTCTCCGAAGCACGATCCGGAGCTGCTGGCCGCCGCGTACGACCGTATTTTTCGGATGCATGGAAGGATCGGCCCATGGCGATGACGCCCGCGGTGAAGGATGAGATTTCCCGCCTCCCCGTCACCCGGACCTGCTGCAGGAAGGCTGAGGTCTCGGCGATTCTTCGGTTCGCGGGCGGGCTGCACCTGGTGAGCGGCCGCATCGTCATCGAGGCGGAGCTGGACACCGGGATCGCGGCCCGGCGCCTGCGCAAGGACATCCTGGAGATCTTCGGCCACTCCTCGGACCTGGTGGTGATGGCGCCCGGCGGACTGCGCCGCGGCAGCCGGTACGTGGTCCGGGTCGTGGCCGGCGGTGACCAGCTGGCACGCCAGACGGGGCTCGTGGACGGCCGGGGCCGTCCGATCCGGGGTCTTCCCCCGCAGGTGGTCTCCGGGGCCACCTGTGACGCCGAGGCGGCCTGGCGCGGCGCCTTCCTGGCCCACGGCTCGCTCACCGAGCCGGGCCGGTCCTCCTCGCTGGAGGTCACCTGCCCCGGTCCGGAGGCCGCCCTGGCCCTGGTGGGCGCCGCCCGCAGGCTCTCCATCGCCGCCAAGGCGCGCGAGGTGCGAGGCGTGGACCGGGTCGTCGTCCGCGACGGCGACGCGATCGGCGCCCTGCTGACCCGGCTCGGCGCGCACGAGTCGGTGCTGGCCTGGGAGGAGCGGCGGATGCGGCGCGAGGTGCGCGCCACCGCCAACCGCCTGGCCAACTTCGACGACGCCAACCTGCGCCGCTCGGCGCGGGCCGCGGTGGCCGCCGGGGCCCGGGTGCAGCGCGCGCTGGAGATCCTCGGCGAGGAGGTCCCCGAGCACCTCGCCGCGGCCGGCCGGCTGCGCATGGAGCACAAGCAGGCCTCCCTGGAGGAGCTGGGCGCGCTCGCGGACCCGCCGCTGACCAAGGACGCGGTCGCGGGTCGGATCCGCCGCCTGCTGGCGATGGCCGACAAGCGGGCCCAGGACCTCGGCATCCCGGGCACGGAGTCGAACCTCGACCTGAGCGAGGAGCTGGCCGACAACATGGCCGGCTGAGCCGCCGGCCGCGGCTCAGCAGCCGCCGCGCCCGGGCGCGTAGCCGACGTACGCCGGACAGGGGCCCGCACGATCACTCGTGCGGGCCCCTTTCGGCATGCCCCATTGACATGAGCATGGGCTGATCGTGAGCCTGTCGGCGAACGCTTTGGTTGCAGACGACGCCCAGGGGGGCACATGAGGCACCGCGCGAGATCGATCCTCGCCGCAAGCGCACTCGTCTTCGGAACCACACTGGCCGCGCTGCCCGTCGCGGCCCAGGCACAGCCTTCGTCCACAGCCGGGTCCGACGCCGACGAGGTGCGGGTCTACGACGCCGACATCACCCGCGACCAGGTCCCGCTCGTCCTCGCCGCCGGCCAGGACGCCCACGAGCTCACCGAGCGGGCCCCGGAGACCGGGACGGCCAAGGTCGAGCTCTTCCTCACCAAGGTCCAGGCCAAGGAGCTCGCGGCCAAGGGCGTGAGGCTCGCGGAGCGCAAGGTTCCCGCCAAAGCCACGGCCCGTTCCCAGGCCGCCGGCGACGGGGTCTTCCGCCCGTACAGCGGCAAGGGCGGCCTCCAGGAGGAGATCCTGCGCACCGGCCAGGAGAACCCCGGCCTCACCAAGGTCGTCTCCATCGGCAAGACCGTCCAGGGCAAGGACATCCTCGCGCTCAAGGTCACCAAGGACGCGAAGAAGACCCGCGACGGCGACAAGCCGTCCGTGCTCTACATGTCCAACCAGCACGCCCGTGAGTGGATCACCCCCGAGATGACCCGGCGGCTGATGCACCACACCCTGGACAACTACGGCAAGGACGAGCGGATCACCAAGCTGGTGGACTCCACCGAGCTGTGGTTCCTGCTCTCCGCGAACCCCGACGGGTACGACTACACCCACGCCCCCGACGGCGCGCGGCTCTGGCGCAAGAACCTGCGCGACAACAACGGCGACGGCAAGATCACCGCCGGCGACGGAGTCGACCTCAACCGCAACTTCGCCTACAAGTGGGGCTACGACAACGAGGGCTCCTCCCCGAGCCCGTCGAACGAGACCTACCGCGGCACCAAGGCGTCCTCCGAGCCCGAGACCGTGGCCCTCGACACGTTCGAGAAGCGCATCGGCTTCGCGTACGCCATCAACTACCACTCCGCCTCCGAGCTGCTGCTCTACGGCGTGGGCTGGCAGGTGGCCACCCCGACCCCGGACGACGTCGCCTACAAGGCGCTCGCCGGCACCCCGGAGAACCCCGCGGTCCCGGGCTACTACCCGCAGCTCTCCTCCGAGCTCTACACCACCAACGGCGAAGCCGACGGCCACGCCGCCAACGCCAACGGCATCATGATGTTCACGCCGGAGATGACCACCTGCCAGACGGCCTCCGCCGCCGACCCCGACGACCGGTGGAAGCCCGAGGACTGCGCTTCCGGCTTCAACTTCCCGGACGACGAGAAGCTGATCCAGGAGGAGTTCGCCAAGAACGTCGCCTTCGCGCTGTCCGTCGGCGAGAGCGCCGCGCACCCGGACCAGCCGAAGTCCTGCGTCGGTCTGAGCGCCGCCGACTTCACGACCGACCCCTTCACCACCTCCTACGTGGCCAAGGGCGAGGACCAGACGGTCTCCGTCACGGCCCGCAAGGCGCTGCGCGACAAGCAGCTCAAGTTCCGCGTCAACGGCGGCCGCACGCACGACGACGGGCTCAGGGCCTGGAAGGGCGGCGACGTCTACGGCGGCGAGGACAACAACTGGTTCGACGAGTACCGGGCCAAGGTGGACGGCACCAAGCCGGGCGACAAGGTCGAGGTGTGGTTCACCGGCCGCGACCGTTCGGGCAAGGAGGTCTCCAGCGAGCACTTCACGTACACGGTGGCCGAGCGGCCGCGCGCGGACGTCCTGGTGATCGCCGAGGAGGGCGCCAAGGCGCAGCACGCCAAGGAGTACGTCGACGCCCTGCGCGCCAACGGCAAGTCCGCGGCGGTCTGGGACGTGGCCACCCAGGGCGTCCCGCACCACCTCGGCGTGCTCTCCCACTTCCGTACGGCCGTCCACTACACCGGCGCCAAGACCCCCGGCGGCGACACCCAGCTCGCCGTACGGGACTTCCTCAACGAGGGCGGCAAGCTGATCGAGACCGGTGAACTGGCGGGCGGCAACGCCCAGGTCGGCCGGGCCGTGACCAACGACTTCAGCCAGTACTACCTCGGCGCCTACAGCCGTACGAGCGTCAAGGGAGCCACCGGCTTCACCGGCGCGGGCTCCCTGAACGGGGCCAAGGGCGGTCTCGGGGACGCGGCGGACAACCCGCTCAACGCCCCCGGCTCCTACACCGCCACCTCCGCCACCCTCGCCGCCGCGCAGTTCCCGCAGTTCAAGAGCGCGCAGGCGGGCCAGTACGCCGGGGTCGTGAACCCGTACGCCCCCTTCGCCGGCACCGGGATGGCCTCGGCGCTCCACGAGGACAACGACTGGAAGCGGCTGGTCCGGACGATCGACCTGACCGCGGTCACCGCCGCCGACAAGCCGCAGCTGAAGGCGGCCCTCAACTGGAACACCGAGGAGGGCTACGACCACGTCGTCCTGGAGGCGCACACGACGGGCGCCGAGGACTGGACGACGCTGCCCGACGCGGGCGGCCTGACCAGCACCACCGTCCCGGAGGAGTGCGAGGCCGGGTTCTTCGTCACCGGCCACCCGTTCCTGCGCAGCTACCTCACGCTCGACCCCGCCGGCTGCGCCCCGCAGGGCACCAGTGGCAAGTGGAACAGCTTCACCGGTTCCTCCGGCGGCTGGAAGCAGGTCTCCTTCGACCTGAGCGCGTACGCGGGCAAGAAGGTGGAGGTGTCCCTGTCCTCCATCACCGACCCGGGTTCCGGCGGCCGCGGGGTCTTCGCGGACGACGTGCGGCTGTCCGTCGGCGGCACCGACCAGGCGGCGGAGGGCTTCGAGACCTCCCTCGGAAGCTGGTCCGCCCAGGGCGCACCGGCCGGAAGCCCCGCGGTTCCGGGCGACTGGTCCCGTACCGGAGAGCTGTTCACGTCCTACGCGTCCATCACTACGCGTAACACGGTTCTCCTCGGCTTCGGCCTGGAGCACGTGCCGGCCGCGGCCGATCGAGCCGTACTCGTCGGTAAGGCCCTCCGTTCGCTGAACCACTGAGCACCGGCCCCGTCACTGCTCACCGAGCGTGACGGGGCCCAAGGTTCCGGGCGCCCTGTTCCGCAGCGATTGGTACAGGGCGTCGCGGGGTCCCCCCAGGCAGTCGGGGGAGTGTCAGGCCTCGACCGATGTCACTCCGAAGCTCACGGAGAGGTAGGGTCGTAAGCGGTCGGGGACATCCCATACAGCTCGCCGGCGGACTTACCGGCGCACATACGAGGAGATCGGTTCGTGACGATCCGCGTAGGCATCAACGGTTTTGGCCGAATTGGCCGCAACTACTTCCGGGCGCTCCTGGAGCAGGGAGCGGGCATCGAGATCGTCGGTGTCAACGACCTGACTGACAACGCCACTCTGGTGCACCTGCTGAAGTACGACACCATCCTGGGCCGCCTCAAGGCCGAGGTCTCCCACACCGACGACACCATCACCGTCGGCGGCAAGACCTTCAAGACGTTCGCCGAGCGCGACCCCGCGAACCTCCCCTGGGGAGAGCTGGGCGCCGACATCGTCATCGAGTCGACCGGCATCTTCACGAAGAAGGCCGACGCCGCCAAGCACATCGCGGCGGGCGCGAAGAAGGTCCTCATCTCGGCTCCGGCCAAGGACGAGGACATCACGATCGTGATGGGCGTCAACCAGCACAAGTACGACGCGGCCAAGCACCACGTCATCTCCAACGCCTCCTGCACCACCAACTGCGTGGCGCCGATGGCCAAGGTCCTCGACGAGAACTTCGGCATCGTCAAGGGCATGATGACCACGGTCCACGCCTACACGAACGACCAGCGCATCCTGGACTTCCCGCACTCGGACCTGCGTCGCGCCCGCGCCGCCGCCGAGAACATCATCCCGACCTCCACGGGTGCCGCCAAGGCCACCGCGCTGGTCCTCCCGCAG
Organism: Streptomyces sp. NBC_01551; assembly: GCF_026339935.1. Classification (NCBI taxonomy): domain Bacteria; kingdom Bacillati; phylum Actinomycetota; class Actinomycetes; order Kitasatosporales; family Streptomycetaceae; genus Streptomyces; species Streptomyces sp. NBC_01551. The sequence goes on along the minus strand of NZ_JAPEPX010000001.1, from coordinate 1,348,872 downwards.
CTCAAGGGCAAGCTGGACGGCATCGCGATGCGCGTCCCGGTCCCGACCGGCTCGGTCACCGACCTCGTCCTGGAGCTCGCCCGCGAGACCACCAAGGAAGAGATCAACGCCGCCTTCCAGAAGGCCGCGGAGGGCCAGCTCAAGGGCATCCTCGACTACACCGAGGACGCGATCGTCTCCTCCGACATCGTGAACTGGCCCGCCTCCTGCACCTTCGACTCCTCCCTGACCATGGTTCAGGACGGTACGCAGGTGAAGGTCGTCGGCTGGTACGACAACGAGTGGGGATACTCCAACCGTCTGGTCGACCTCACCGAATTCGTCGGCGGTCAGCTCTAATAGTCCCAGGGCAAGGCAGCACGATGTGAGCACAGGGTCCGGCAGCGCGATGGAGCGCGGCACGGGCCCTGTTGCTTGTTCGTTCCTCACGCCCGGGACGGGCAACAGCCTGGACCGGTATAAGGAGTAGAGAAAAGCAATGAAGACGATCGACGAACTTCTCGCCGAGGGCGTCTCCGGCAAGCGGGTCTTCGTCCGCGCCGACCTCAACGTGCCGCTCGCGGGCGACACCATCACCGACGACGGCCGCATCCGCGCCGTGCAGCCGACCATCGCGAAGCTCGCCGAGGCCGGCGCCCGCGTGATCGTGGCCTCGCACCTGGGCCGCCCCAAGGGCGCCCCGGACCCGGCCTTCTCGCTGGCACCCGCCGCCAAGCGGCTCGGTGAACTGCTCGGCCAAGACGTCGCCTTCGCGACCGACACCGTCGGCTCCTCCGCCAAGGAGACCGTCGCGGCCCTCGCCGACGGCCAGGTCGCCGTCATCGAGAACCTGCGCTTCAACGCCGGTGAGACCTCGAAGGACGACGCCGAGCGCGGCGCCTTCGCGGACCAGCTGGCCGAGCTGGCCGACGTCTACGTGGGCGACGGCTTCGGCGCCGTGCACCGCAAGCACGCCTCGGTCTTCGACCTCCCCGCGCGCCTCCCGCACGCGGCCGGCTACCTCATCGCCACCGAGGTCGGCGTCCTCAAGAAGCTCACCGCCGACGTCAAGCGCCCGTACGTGGTCGTCCTCGGCGGCGCCAAGGTCTCCGACAAGCTGGCCGTCATCGACCAGCTGCTCGGCAAGGCCGACCGCATCCTCATCGGCGGCGGCATGGCTTACACCTTCCTGAAGGCCAAGGGCCACGAGATCGGCATCTCCCTCCTGCAGGAGGACCAGATCCCGGTGGTCCTGGAGTACATGGAGCGCGCCGAGAAGCTGGGCGTCGAGCTGGTCCTCCCGGTGGACATCCTGGCCTCCGCGGACTTCCCCGACCTCAAGGGCAAGACCCCGGCCGAGTTCATCACCGTCGACGCGGACAAGATCCCCGCCGACAAGGAGGGTCTGGACATCGGCCCCAAGACCCGTGAGCTGTACGCCTCGAAGATCTCCGACGCCGAGACCGTCTTCTGGAACGGCCCGGTCGGTGTCTTCGAGCACCCCGACTACGCGAACGGCACCAAGGCCATCGCGCAGGCGCTCGTCGACAGCAGCGCCTTCACCGTCGTCGGCGGTGGAGACAGTGCCGCCGCCGTCCGCATCCTGGGCTTCGACGAGAATGCCTTCGGCCACATCTCGACCGGTGGCGGCGCCAGCCTCGAATACCTCGAAGGCAAGACGCTCCCCGGCCTCGCCGCCCTGGAGGGCTGAACCCTTATGACCACTGTGAACGGCCGTACCCCGCTGATGGCGGGCAACTGGAAGATGAACCTCAACCACCTCGAGGCCATCGCGCACGTCCAGAAGCTCTCCTTCGCCCTGGCCGACAAGGACTACGACGCCGTCGAGGTCGCGGTCCTGCCGCCCTTCGTCGACCTGCGCTCGGTCCAGACCCTGGTCGACGGCGACAAGCTGAAGATCAAGTACGGCGCCCAGGACCTCTCGGCGCAGGACTCCGGCGCCTACACCGGCGAGATCTCCGGCGCCATGCTGGCCAAGCTGGGCTGCTCGTACGTGGCCGTCGGCCACAGCGAGCGCCGCCAGTACCACGGCGAGAGCGACGAGCTCTGCAACGCCAAGGTGAAGGCCGCCTACAAGCACGGGGTCACCCCGATCCTGTGCGTCGGCGAGGGCCTCGACGTCCGCAAGGCCGGCGAGCAGGTCCCCTACACGCTGGCGCAGGTCGACGGCGGGCTCAAGGACCTTCCGGCCGACCAGGCCGAGTCCATCGTGATCGCGTACGAGCCCGTCTGGGCCATCGGGACCGGCGAGGTCGCCACCCCCGAGGACGCGCAGGAGGTCTGCGGGGCGATCCGCGGCCGCCTCGCCGAGCTCTACTCGCAGGAGCTGGCCGACAAGGTCCGCATCCAGTACGGCGGCTCGGTCAAGTCCGGCAACATCGCCGCGATCATGGCCCAGCCCGACGTCGACGGCGCCCTGATCGGCGGCGCGGCGCTGGACGTGGACGACTTCGTCAAGATCGTCCGCTTCCGCGACCAGTGAGTATGCGGTAGGGCGGATCCGTCGTACCCTTGCGGGGGCCAGGGGCTGGACCACCAGCCACTGGCCCCCGCGCACATCCCAGCAGAGCCGGAAAGCCAGAAAGTAGGAATCAGCCGTGATTATGGGGTTCTCGATCGCCCTGATCGTGTTCAGCGCCCTGCTGATGCTGCTCGTGCTGATGCACAAGGGCAAGGGCGGCGGCCTCTCCGACATGTTCGGCGGCGGTATGCAGTCGTCCGTCGGAGGTTCCTCGGTCGCGGAGCGCAACCTGGACCGGATCACCGTCGTGATCGGTCTGCTCTGGTTCGCGTGCATCGTCGCGCTCGGCCTGCTGATGAAGTCGGGAAGCTGACGGTTCTGGCCATTCCGGCCGTCCGCCAGGCTCGCCCCTGCCTATCATGGGGACCGGCGCACGTACCCCGGAGCGAGTAACTCCGCTCCATGGACGTGCGTTGGGCCTTACGTAGACTGGGGCGCCCGCAGCGGAAATTCCACTCACGCTCCGCGGCACCATCACGCAGGGAGTTACGACCGTGGCAAGTGGCAACGCGATCCGTGGTAGCCGGGTCGGAGCGGGGCCGATGGGTGAGGCCGAGCGCGGCGAGTCCGCGCCCCGCCTGCGCATCTCCTTCTGGTGCTCTAACGGGCACGAGACGCAGCCGAGCTTCGCCAGCGACGCGCAGGTGCCCGACACCTGGGACTGCCCGCGCTGCGGGTTCCCGGCCGGCCAGGACAGGGACAACCCGCCCGCGCCGCCGCGCACCGAGCCGTACAAGACGCACCTGGCGTACGTACGGGAGCGGCGCACCGACGCCGACGGCGAGGCGATCCTCGCCGAGGCGCTCGCCAAACTCCGCGGTGAGATCTGAACATCCGAATGAGCGTGTGAGCGAGGCCCGGCCCGCAGGAATCCTCCTGCGGGCCGGGCCTCTTTGTGTCCGTTGCCCCCCTTCTGATCCCTTAGGTTGGTGACCGGCGGGGCACGACAGGATGGAAGGGCTGATGTCCGAGATGAACGCAGAAAGCCGTGCGAGGCTCAACCGGACCCCCGAGTGGCAGGCACTCGGAAAGCACCGGGACGAGCTGGGGCAGACGCATCTGCGGGACCTGTTCGAGACGGATCCGGGCCGGGGCACCGGCTACACCCTGCGGGTCGGCGACCTGCACATCGACTACTCCAAGCACCTCGTGACCGACGAGACGCTGGCACTGCTGCGCGAACTGGCCGCGGCGACGGGCGTGGCCGAGCTGCGCGAGGCCATGTTCCGCGGGGAGAAGATCAACACGACCGAGGACCGGGCGGTCCTGCACACCGCGCTGCGCGCGCCGCGCGACGCGGTCGTCGAGGTGGACGGCGAGGACGTCGTCCCGGGGGTCCACGCGGTCCTCGACAAAATGGCGGCCTTCTCCCGCCAGGTCAGGTCGGGGGAGTGGACCGGCTTCACCGGCAAGCGCATCAGGAACGTCGTCAACATCGGCATCGGCGGCTCCGACCTGGGTCCGGCGATGGCGTACGAGGCGCTGCGCGCCTTCACCGACCGGGACCTGACGCTGCGTTTCGTCTCCAACGTGGACGGCGCGGACCTGCACGAGGCGGTACGGGGGATGGACCCGGCCGAGACGCTGTTCATCATCGCCTCGAAGACCTTTACGACGATCGAGACCATCACCAACGCCACCTCCGCCCGGGAGTGGCTGCTGGCGGGTCTGGGCGGTGACCGGGCGGCCGTGGCACGGCACTTCGTGGCGCTGTCCACCAACGCCGAGAAGGTCACCGAGTTCGGGATCGATCCGGCCAACATGTTCGGGTTCTGGGACTGGGTCGGAGGCCGCTACTCCTTCGACTCCGCGATCGGGCTCTCGCTGATGATCGCGATCGGCCCGGACTCCTTCCGGGAGATGCTGGACGGCTTCGCGCAGATGGACCGGCACTTCCGCACGGCGCCGCCGGAGGAGAACGCGCCACTGCTGATGGGCCTGTTGGGCATCTGGTACGGGGCGTTCTTCGACGCGCAGTCGCACGCGGTCCTCCCGTACAGCCACTACCTCTCCCGCTTCACGGCGTACTTGCAGCAGCTGGACATGGAGTCCAACGGCAAGTCCGTGGACCGGCAGGGCAACCGGGTCGACTGGCAGACCGGGCCGGTCGTCTGGGGCACGCCGGGCACCAACGGGCAGCACGCGTACTACCAGTTGATCCACCAGGGCACGAAGGTGATCCCGGCCGACTTCATCGGCTTCGCGCGGCCGGTCGGCGAGTTGCCGCCCGCCCTGGAGGCCCAGCACGACCTGCTGATGGCGAACTTCTTCGCGCAGACGCAGGCGCTGGCCTTCGGCAAGACGGCCGAGGAGGTGCGGGCGGAGGGCGTGGCCGAGGCGCTGGTCCCGCACAAGACCTTCCAGGGCAACCACCCGACGACCACGATCCTGGCCGCCGAGCTGACGCCCTCGGTCCTGGGCCAGCTGATCGCCCTCTACGAGCACAAGGTGTTCGTGCAAGGGGCAGTGTGGAACATCGACTCGTTCGACCAGTGGGGCGTGGAGCTCGGCAAGGTCCTCGCCAAGCGGGTCGAGCCGGCGCTGAAGGGCTCGCGGGTGGAGGGCCTGGACCCGTCCACGCAGGCGCTGGTCGCCGCGTACCGGTCGCTGCGCGGCCGGGACTGACCCGAACCCCCGCGGGGTCCGGAAGCATTGCTTCCGGACCCCGCGGGGGCATTCGTCAGGAAGCGGCCGGGGGGTACAGGCCGACCGGGAGCTTCGCGGCGGCCGCGCGGTCCAGGAGCCACAGGGTGCGCGAGCGCCCGTAGGCCTCCGCCGCCGGGGCCTGGACGCTGCCCGCGCCGCCCAGGGCGATCGCCACCGCGCCGGCCTTGTCCTCACCGGCCGCCAGCAGCCAGACCTCGCGGGCCGCCCGGATCGCCGGGAGGGTCAGCGAGACCCGGGTGGGCGGCGGCTTCGGCGCGCCGTGTACGCCGACCACCGTGCGCTCCGTCTCGCGTGCGGCCGGGTGCTCGGGGAACAGGGACGCCACGTGCGTGTCCGGGCCGACGCCCAGCATCAGGACGTCGAAGCGGGGGACCGGGCCGTGGTCCTCCGGGCCGGCGGCCTTGGCGAGCTCCGCCGCGTACGCCGCGGCGGCCGCGTCCACGTCCGCCCCGTACGGGCCGTCCGAGGCCGGCATCACGTGGACGCGGGCCGGGTCGACCGGGACGGAGTCCAGGAGCGCCTCGCGGGCCTGGACGTGGTTGCGCTCGGGGTCGTCGGCGGGGACGTAGCGCTCGTCGCCCCACCAGAGGTCGAGGCGCGCCCAGTCGACCGCGTCCCGGGCGGGAGCGGTGGCGAGGGCCGTGAGCAGGCCGTTGCCGTTGCGGCCGCCGGTCAGGACGACCGAGGCGCTGCCGCGGGCCGCCTGTGCGTCGACGATCTTCGTGATGAGCCGGGCCGCCGCGGCTTGCGCCATCAGCTCCTTGTCCCGGTGGACGACGACCTGGGGAGTCGTCATACCCATGTGCTGCCGCCTTTTTGGTTGTGCGGTGGGTGGGGGTGCCGCTGCGCGGTGCCTGGTCCCCTACCCGCCCCTTCCCGAAACCGGGGGCTCTGCCCCGGACCCCCGGTCCTCAAGCGCCGGACGGGCCGGCAAGTGCCGCTGCGCGGCAACATCCAGCTCGCCGGCGTTTGAGGCGCGGGGGTCCGGGGCGGAGCCCCGGTTCGGGAAGGGTCGGGCCGCGGGCTACTTGGTCGAGGCCTTCTTCGCCGGCTTCGGGGCCGGCTTCGCGGGGGCGGCGACGGCCTTGGGGCCGGTCGCGGTCTCCGGGGAGTCCGCGGCCGCCGCCTTGGCCGCAGCGGCAGGAGCGGCCTCCGGAGCCGTCTCCGCCGAGGCCTCCAGCCGGGCCACGCCGAACTTCAGCGAGGCCTCGTAGGTGTTGTCCGGGTCGAGCCGGCGCAGCTCCTCCGCCAGCAGCTCGGCCGTGTCGCGGCGCTTGAGCGCCACCGCGCGGTCGGGCTGCCCCGGCATGCACAGCGTGGCCAGCGCCCCGTCCGGGCGGTCCAGGACGATCTCCCCGTCCTTGGTGCGCAGCCGCACCGAGGTCAGGCCGGGTCCGGCGGAGAGCGTCCGCCGGACCGGGACCTGGAGGCGGTCCGCCAGCCACATGGCCAGCAGCTCGCAGCTCGGGTTCTCGTCCTCGCCCTCGACGACCGCCGAGGTGACGGTCGTGACGGTCTGCTGGTCCAGTGCGGCGGCCAGCATCGAGCGCCAGGGCGTGATCCGGGTCCAGGCCAGGTCCGTGTCACCGGGCGCGTACCCCGCCGCACGCGCGGAGAGGGACCCGATCGGGTCCTCGCACGCGTACGTGTCGGTGATCCGGCGCTGCCCCAGCGTGCCCAGCGGGTCGCCCGCCAGGTCCGACGGAGCACCGTCCGGCCACCAGACGACCACGGGGGCGTCCGGCAGCAGGAGCGGGAGAACCACGGACTGGGCGTGATCGACCAGTTCACCGTGGAGGCGGAGCACCACCGTCTCGCCGCTGCCGGCGTCCGCCCCGACGCGGACTTCCGCGTCGAGACGGGCGTCCCGGCGGCTGCGCACGGAACGGCCCGCCCGCTTGACGACGACGACGATCCGCGAGGGGTGTTCGTGGGACGCGTCGTTCGCCGACTTGAGGGCGTCGTACGCGTTCTCCTCGTCGGTCACGATCACCAGCGTGAGGACCATGCCGATGGCCGGCGTGCCGATGTCCCGGCGCGCCTGCACCAACGCGGCGTTGATCTTGCTGGAGGTGGTCTCCGTGAGGTCGATCTTCATGGCCGACGCCAGCTCCGTCCGTCTCGTGCGAGCATCTCGTCCGCCTCGACCGGCCCCCAGGTGCCCGCCGGGTACTGCGCGGGCTTGCCGTGCTTGTCCCAGTACTCCTCGATCGGGTCGAGGATGTTCCAGGACAGCTCGACTTCCTGGTGACGCGGGAAGAGGTTCGCGTCGCCGAGGAGGACGTCGAGGATGAGCCGCTCGTAGGCCTCGGGGCTGGACTCCGTGAAGGACTCGCCGTACGCGAAGTCCATCGTGACGTCCCGCACCTCCATCGAGGTGCCCGGCACCTTGGAGCCGAACCGCACCGTCACGCCCTCGTCCGGCTGGACCCGGATGACCAGGGCGTTCTGCCCCAGCTCCTCGGTCGCGCCCGACTCGAACGGGAGGTACGGGGCCCGCTTGAAGACCACCGCGATCTCGGTCACCCGGCGGCCCAGGCGCTTGCCGGTCCGCAGGTAGAACGGGACGCCCGCCCAGCGGCGGTTGTTGATCTCCAGCCGGATGGCCGCGTAGGTGTCGGTCTTCGACTTGGGGTCGATGCCGTCCTCTTCGAGGTACCCGACGACCTTCTCGCCGCCCTGCCACGCCGCCGCGTACTGGCCGCGCACGGTGTGCTTGCCCAGGTCCTCGGGGATCTCGACGGCGCTGAGCACCTTGAGCTTCTCCGCCACCAGCGCCTTGGGGTGGAAGGAGCCGGGCTCCTCCATCGCCGTCAGCGCGAGCAGCTGGAGCAGGTGGTTCTGGATGACGTCGCGGGCCGCGCCGATGCCGTCGTAGTAACCGGCCCGGCCGCCGATGCCGATGTCCTCGGCCATGGTGATCTGCACGTGGTCGACGTACGACCGGTTCCAGATCGGCTCGAACATCGTGTTGGCGAAGCGGAGCGCCAGGATGTTCTGGACGGTCTCCTTGCCGAGGTAGTGGTCGATCCGGAAGACCTCGTCACGCGGGAAGACCTCGTGGACGACCTTGTTGAGTTCCTCGGCGCTCTTCAGGTCGTGGCCGAAGGGCTTCTCGATGACGGCGCGCCGCCAGGAGCCTTCCTTCTGCGCCAGACCGTGGTCCTTGAGCTGCTGGACCACCTTGGGGAACCACTTCGGCGGGACGGACAGGTAGAAGGCGAAGTTGCCGCCCGTGCCCTGCGCCTTGTCGAGCTCGTCGATCGTCGCCTTCAGGTTCTCGAAGGCCGCGTCGTCGTCGAAGTCGCCCTGGACGAAGCGGCAGCCCTGCACCAGCTGCTGCCAGACCTCCTCGCGGAAGGGCGTACGGGCGTGCTGCTTGACGGCCTCGTACACCTCCTTGGCGAAGTCTTCGTTCTCCCACTCCCGGCGGGCGTAGCCGATCAGCGAAAAGCCCGGCGGGAGCAGCCCGCGGTTGGCGAGGTCGTAGACGGCAGGCATCAGCTTCTTGCGCGACAGGTCACCCGTAACGCCGAAAATGACCAGGCCGGACGGCCCCGCGATACGCGGGAGCCGCCGGTCCTGTGCGTCACGAAGCGGGTTCGCTCCGTTTACAGACAAGGTGTTCAGGCCTCCGTGGGGGCAAGGCGCGCGAGCTCCGCCTCGGTCGACTTCAGCAGGTCGTTCCAGGACGCCTCGAACTTCTCGACGCCCTCGTCCTCGAGCAGCTGCACCACATCGTCGTACGAGATGCCCAGCTTCGCGACCGCGTCGAGCTCGGCGCGCGCCTGCTCGTAGCCGCCGCGGACGGTGTCGCCGGCGACCTCGCCGTGGTCGGCGGTGGCCTCCAGGGTGGCCTCCGGCATGGTGTTCACCGTGTTCGGGGCGACCAGGTCCACCACGTACAGGGTGTCCTTGTACGCCGGGTCCTTGACGCCGGTCGAGGCCCACAGCGCACGCTGCTTGTTGGCGCCGACCCGCTCCAGGGCGTTCCACCGGTCCGAGGAGAAGACCTCTTCGTACGCCTCGTAGGCCAGACGGGCGTTGGCGAGCGCCGCCTTGCCCTTCAGGGCCTTCGCCTCGTCGGTGCCGACGGCGTCCAGGCGCTTGTCGATCTCCGAGTCCACGCGGGACACGAAGAAGGAGGCGACCGAGTGGATCAGGGAGAGGTCCAGGCCCGCGGCCTTGGCCTTCTCCAGACCCGCCAGGTACGCGTCCATGACCGCGCGGTAGCGCTCCAGCGAGAAGATCAGCGTGACGTTGACGCTGATGCCCTTGCCGATGACCTCGGTGATCGCCGGCAGGCCGGCCTTGGTCGCCGGGATCTTGATCAGCGTGTTCGGGCGGTCCACCAGCCAGGCGAGCTGCTTGGCCTCGGCGATGGTCGCCGTGGTGTCGTGGGCCAGACGGGGGTCGACCTCGATCGACACGCGGCCGTCCTGGCCGTCGGTGCGGTCGTAGACCGGGCGCAGGATGTCGGCGGCGTCGCGGACGTCCGCCGTCGTGATCATGCGGATGGCCTCGTCGACGGTGACCTTGCGGGCGGCGAGGTCGGCGAGCTGCGGGCCGTAGCCGTCGCCGCTGCTGATCGCCTTCTGGAAGATCGACGGGTTGGTGGTGACACCGACCACGTGCGACTGGTCGATGAGCTCGGCGAGGTTGCCGGACGTGATGCGCTTGCGGGACAGGTCGTCCAGCCAGATCGCCACGCCCTCGTCGGAGAGGCGCTTGAGTGCGTCTGTCATGGGGTTACATCTCCTACTTTGGTTCTGTACCGGCGTCAGCGCGCGGCGGCGGCGAGCGATTCCTTGGCGGCCGCGGTCACGGCCTCGGGGGTGAAGCCGAACTCGCGGAACAGCACCTTGGCGTCGGCCGAGGCACCGAAGTGCTCCAGCGAGACGATCCGGCCGGCGTCGCCCACGTAGCGGTGCCAGGTCAGGCCGATGCCGGCCTCGACCGCGACGCGCGCCTTGACGGCCGGCGGCAGGACGCTGTCCTTGTACGCCTGGTCCTGCTCCTCGAACCACTCGACGGACGGCATCGAGACGACGCGCGCCGGGATGCCCTCGGCCTGCAGCGCCTCGCGCGCGGCGACGGCGAGCTGGACCTCGGAGCCGGTGCCGATCAGGACGATCTGGGCGTCAGCGGTCTCGCCCTGGGGGCCCGTGGCCTCGAACAGCACGTAACCGCCCTTGGCGGCGTCCTCGTTGCGCTCGTACGTCGGCACGCCCTGGCGGGTCAGCGCCAGACCGTGCGGGGCGCCCTTGCCGAACACCTTGGTGTGGCGCTTGAGGATCTCGCGCCAGGCGACGGCCGTCTCGTTCGCGTCGGCCGGGCGGACCACGTTCAGGCCCGGGATGGCGCGCAGCGAGGCGACGTGCTCGACCGGCTGGTGGGTCGGGCCGTCCTCGCCGAGGCCGATGGAGTCGTGCGTCCACACGTAGGTGACCGGCACGTGCATCAGCGCGGAGAGGCGGACGGCGTTGCGCATGTAGTCGGAGAACACCAGGAAGGTGCCGCCGTAGATGCGGGTGTGGCCGTGCAGCGCGATGCCGTTCATGGCGGCGGCCATGGCGTGCTCGCGGATGCCGAAGTGGATGGTGCGGCCGTACGGGTCGGCCTCCGGCAGCGGGTTGCCCTTCGGCAGGAACGAGGAGTTCTTGTCGATGGTCGTGTTGTTGGAGCCGGCGAGGTCGGCCGAGCCGCCCCACAGCTCCGGGATGACGGCGCCGAGCGCCTCCAGCACCTTGCCGGACGCGGCGCGGGTGGCGAGACCCTTGCCGGCCTCGAAGACGGGGAGCTTGTCCTCCCAGCCCGCGGGCAGCTCGTTGGCGTTGATGCGGTCGAACTCGGCGGCGCGCTCCGGGTTGGCGGTGCGCCAGGCGGAGAACTCCTTCTCCCAGGCGCCCTTGGCCTCGCGGCCGCGGTCCAGCGCCTTGCGGGTGTGCCCGATGACCTCGTCGGAGACCTCGAAGGCCTTCTCCGGGTCGAAGCCGAGGACGCGCTTGGTGGCGGCGACCTCGTCGTCACCGAGGGCCGAGCCGTGCGCGGCCTCGGTGTTCTGGGCGTGCGGGGCCGGCCAGGCGATGATCGAGCGCATCGCGATGAAGGACGGGCGCTCCGTCTCGGCCTTGGCGGCCTGGAGGGCGGCGAACAGCGCCTTCGGGTCGAGGTCGCCGTTCGGCTGCTGCTCGACGCGCTGGACGTGCCAGCCGTACGCCTCGTAGCGCTTCATGGTGTCCTCGGAGACGGCCGTCTCCGTGTCACCCTCGATGGAGATGTGGTTGTCGTCCCACAGCAGCACCAGGTTGCCGAGCTTCTGGTGGCCGGCCAGCGAGGACGCCTCGGCGGAGATGCCCTCCTGGAGGCAGCCGTCGCCCGCGATCGCGTAGATCATGTGGTCGAACGGGGAGGCGCCCGGGGCGGCCTCCGGGTCGAAGAGACCGCGCTCGTAGCGGGCGGCCATGGCCATGCCCACCGCGTTGGCGACACCCTGGCCCAGCGGGCCGGTGGTGGTCTCGACGCCGGCCGTGTGGCCGTACTCCGGGTGACCGGGGGTCTTGGAGCCCCAGGTGCGGAACGCCTTCAGGTCGTCGAGCTCCAGGCCGAAACCGGCCAGGTAGAGCTGCGTGTACAGCGTGAGGGACGAGTGCCCCGCGGAGAGCACGAAGCGGTCACGGCCGACCCATTCGGGGTCGGACGGGTCGTGCCGCATCACCTTCTGGAAAAGGGTGTAGGCGGCGGGGGCCAGGCTCATCGCCGTACCGGGGTGGCCGTTTCCGACCTTCTGGACCGCGTCCGCGGCCAGGACGCGGGCCGTGTCGACGGCCCGCTGGTCCAGTTCGGTCCACTCGAGCTCTGTGGTCGTCGGCTTGGTGCTCACCGTGAGTCAGGGCTCCTCTCCACATGTCGTTTCCCGGTGACGAACGGTGCACCGGCGCGATTCCGAGCCTACCCCCGCAAAGGTGTGCGGCCATTCGAGATCGACACGTGCTTCATCAGGTCGGAGCCCAGTGCTCATACGGGCTCCGGCCCTCTCACCTGACACCCCGCACGTGCGGTGTCCGATCGGCCCAACACGAGCCGACCCCCGCGCGGGGCGACGTAAGCGCAACGTCTAGAGTGGCGTGGTACGCGCAAGCCTTTACCGGGCCTTCATGTTTGAGGGGGTCCGAGTCGGAGCTTGCTGGATTCTCTCTCAGGGGTGTGCGTGACGGCCGTCGAATCCCGTCCAGCGGGGGTGCTCGGGACGAGCCCCGTCCACCGGCCGTTCGGGGCCCGGGTCATGGCTTTCGTGGCTTTGACCAAGCCGCGGATCATCGAACTTCTGCTGATCACCACAGTGCCGGTGATGTTCCTCGCCGAGCAGGGCGTGCCCTCGCTGTGGCTGGTTCTCGCGACCTGCTTCGGCGGCTACCTGTCCGCGGGCGGCGCCAACGCGCTGAACATGTACATCGACCGCGACATCGACGCGCTGATGGACCGGACCGCACAGCGGCCGCTGGTGACCGGCATGGTCAGCCCGCGCGAGTGCCTGGTCTTCGGCATCACCCTCGGCGTGGTCTCCACCCTGTTCTTCGGCCTGCTCATCAACTGGCTGTCGGCCGCCCTGTCGCTCGGCGCGCTCCTCTTCTACGTCGTGGTCTACACGATGCTCCTGAAGCGGCGCACCACCCAGAACATCGTCTGGGGCGGCATCGCGGGCTGCATGCCGGTGCTCATCGGCTGGTCGTCGGTGAAGAACGAGGTCTCCTGGGCCGCCGTCATCCTCTTCCTCGTCATCTTCTTCTGGACGCCGCCGCACTACTGGCCGCTGTCGATGAAGGTGAAGGACGACTACGCGCGCGTCGGCGTGCCGATGCTGCCCGTCGTGGCCGGCAACAAGGCCGTGGCGCGTCAGATCGTCGTCTACAGCTGGGTGATGGTGGCGGTCTCGCTGCTGCTGACCCCGCTGGGGTACACGGGCTGGTTCTACACGGCGGTCGCGCTCGTGTCGGGCGGCTGGTGGCTGTGGGAGGCGCACGCGCTGAACGCGCGGGCCAAGGCCGGCGTGACGGGCGGGAAGCTCAAGGAGATGCGGCTGTTCCACTGGTCGATCACCTATGTGTCGCTTCTCTTCGTCGCCGTGGCCGTGGATCCCTTCCTCCGCTGATTACTCGCCGGTAGCATGCCGTACATGGCAGACACCACGGCAGAGACCGCAGACACCGAGGGCACCGCAGGCGCCGCGGCCAAGAAGCAGGAGCGCAAGGCCGCGAAGCTGGCCAAGCAGATCGGCGCGTTCGGCAAGGAGCACGGCGGCGTCGAGGGCCACCTCGCGCACATCGGCCAGGCCGGCACCCGGATCGTGCTCGTCGGTACGGACGGCGCCTGGGGCGACCTGGTGGCCCCGCAGTACGCGACCGCCGTGCTGGCCGCCGAGAAGGCCGGGCTGACCCTCCATGATGAGTTCGACGGCGAGTTCGCCGCGAAGGTGAGGACGGGCCCGTACGAGTGGAACCGCATGGCGGGCATCCAGCTCGGCGGGACCCAGGACAAGGCCGCCTGATCCGGCCGCACCGCGTGGTTCGTGCTGCTCGGTCAACAGCGCGAGCAACACCTCACACCCCGCTCACCCGTTAGGACGTGTGGAAGCCCCTTCCTCACGTCCGCAACGGGATGCCCGGATGATCGAAACGCCGCCCCTGGTGGACCAGTACTGCCACGGAGTGCTCCGTACGGAGCTGGGACTCGCCACCTTCGAGGCCCAGCTGATCCCCTCGGTGGGCCCGCCCGCCGCCGGGACCACCTTCTTCGACACCCAGACCGGCTTCGCCGTGCGCCGCTGGTGCCCGCCGCTGCTGGGGCTGGAGCCGCACTGCGCGCCGGCCCGCTATCTGGCCCGGCGGCGCGAGCTCGGCGTGGTCGAGACCGGGCGCCGACTGCTGCGCGGCTCCGGGATCGCCGCCTACCTGGTCGACACCGGGGAGCCCGGGGACCTCACCGGCCCCAAGGAGCTGGCCCGCGCCGGGGACGCCGAGGCGCACGAACTCGTACGGCTGGAGTTACTGGCCGAGCAGGTGGCCGACACCTCCGGGACGGTGGCGGCGTTCCTCACCAACCTCGCCGGGGCCGTCCACCACGCCGCCACCGGCGCGGTCGCCTTCACCTGCGGTCCCGACGCGGGATACGCCGCCGCCCTCGCCCTCGCGCCCGAACCGCCCGGCCCCGGCGAGGTGCGGGGCGCCGCCGGGAGGTGGCTGGCCGGGCGGACCAAGGGCGGGGCGGTACGGGATCCCGTCCTGCTGCGGCACCTGCTGTGGAGCGCGGTGGCCTCCGGGCTGCCGCTCCAGCTGCACACGGGCGCGGGGGAGGCGGGGCTCGGGGCGCGGCCGGAGCGCGGCGATCCGGAGCGGCTGACGGAGTTCGTGCGGGCGACCGCGGGCCTGGGGACGCGGCTGGTGCTGCTCGGCGGATCCCCCCACCACCGCCAGGCGGCGCGGCTCGCGGCCGCCTTCCCGCACGTGCACGCCGATCTCGGCCTGGCCCTCGCGCACACCGGGGCGCGGGCGGCGGCGGTGCTGGCCGAGCTGCTGGAGCTCGCGCCGTTCGGGAAGCTGCTGTTCTCCAGCGGCGGCCGGCGGCTGCCGGAGCTGCACGCGGTCGGCGCCCTGGTGTTCAAGGAGGCGCTGGGCCGGGTGCTGGGCGGCTGGGTCGCCGACGGGTCGTGGTCCTGGCGGGACGCGGACCGGGTGGCGGCGATGCTCGCGGCCGGCAACGCCCGCCGGGTCTACCGGCTGGACGAACGCGGCTGAGCGGGGTCCACCCGGCCCGCCCCTTCTCAGGTCAGACCGTCGAGAGTCGGGCGTCCTCGGGCGCCGGGGCCGGGGCCGCCGCGTCCGCCGTGCGCTCGCGCAGGCTCAGCGCCACGCGGACCACGGCGATCCACACCAGGCAGGAGCCGAGCATGTGGGTGGCGACCAGGGCCTCGGGCACGTGGGTGAAGTACTGGACGTAGCCGACGGCGCCCTGGGCGAGCAGGACGACCAGCAGGTCGCGGGCGCGTGCCCGGGTGTCGGCCGGGGCGTCCACCACGCGCAGCACCAGCCACATGGCCACGGCGAGCGCGCACACCACCCAGGCGGAGATCGCGTGGACGTGGGCGGTGGCCGACCAGTCGAACGGCATCCGCTTGATCTCGCTGCTGTCGCCGGCGTGCGGACCGGAACCGGTGACCACCGTGCCCGCCGCGATCAGCAGCAGGGTCGTCGCGATCAGGCCCCACGACAGCTTGCGCACGGGGCCGGGCACGCGCGGCCGGGGAGCGGTGTCACCCTCGCGGGTGCGCTGCCAGGTGACGGTGGTGACGGTGATCAGCGCGGTGGCGAGCAGGAAGTGCCCGGCCACGCTGTACGGGTTGAGCCCCGTCAGGACGGTGATGCCGCCGAGGACCGCGTTGCCCATCACGATGAAGAACTGGAGCCAGCCGAGCTTCGTCAGCGAACGGCGCAGGGGCTTGGCCGAGCGGGCCGCGATGATGCACCAGCCGACGGCCGCGCTGAGCACGTACGTCAGCATGCGGTTGGTGAACTCGACCGCCCCGTGGAAGCCCTGCTCCTGGGTCACGATCAGGCTGTCGGAGGTGCACTTGGGCCAGGTGTCGCAGCCGAGACCGGATCCGGTCAGCCGCACCGCGCCGCCGGTGACGACGATGGCCACGCTCATCAGGAGCGCGGCGAACGCGGCCCGCTGGACGATCCGGGGTGACGGGGTCCAGCGGCTGGCGATGTATGCGAGGGGGTTCAACACGGCGCCTATCGTAATCGGCGCCTTGTGCAAAGTTTCACGAGGGGGTCGGCGCGGGAGAGTCGGGGCCGATGACACGCCGGTACGCGGCGCCCGCGGGATCGCCCTCCTCCTGCCACCAGATCCGGATCCGCCAATGGCCGCCCGCGCCGGGGCAGTCCGGGGAGGCCGTGAACCCCTTCAGCAGTTCGCCCGCTACGTCCTCTGCTGACCCATTTCGCACTTCTGCTGCGCTATGCCAGGGATGTTCCAATGTGTTCCACAGTCCGTCAGGCCCCCGCACGTCGATCCGCCACACCGCGAGCCAGGACGTGACCTCCAGCATCGTGGCCACCTGGTCGGCGCCCAGGTGCAGCCGCGCGGCGATCTCGGGCTCCGGGACCCCGCGGATCCGGGCGGCCACCACGGCCTGTGGGAGCAGCCGTTCGGGCAGCAGCCCCTCGGAGCGCAGCCTGACCAGCGAGTCGAAGTCGAGGAAGCGCAGCCGCAGTTCCAGCTGGCGGCCGATGTGGTCGAGAGCGTCCTCCGCCTCCAGGGACTCCTCGGAGCCGGGGTGCGCGAACAACAGCCTGCGGAAATCGGCCTCCGCGTCCACCGCCCAGGCCACCGCGTCGGCGGCGAGGCCCAGCTCCGCCAGCCGGTCCCCGAGGAAGACCTTGGCCTGCGCGAGGCCCCGCCGGTTGACCGGGTCGTGCTGGTCCAGGGACTGCCACAGGGCTACCGCCGCGCGGGTCACGTCCCGGGCCCGCTCACCGGCCGCCCGCTCCATGGCGTCCGGCCCCTCCTCGGCGGCCGGGCCCAGCGGATGGCGCGGCAGCCGGTCCGCGTCGCTGAGCGGCCAGGCCAGCCAGACGCCCTGGTTGATCAGGCCTCGCGCGTACCAGCGGGCGAACTCCGGGGAGTACGGGGCCGCGCGCTCGGAGCTGCGCAGCGCCTCCTCGATCGTGGCGAGGGCGGCGACGCGGTCCCCGGCGGCGAAGCGCAGCGCGGCCTGGTCGGCGAGGCGCAGCCCCAGCCGCGCCGCGCACTCGGGATCCCCGGGCAGCGCCCGCAGGGCGGTGATCAGCTCCGCGAGCAGCCGGTCGCGCTCACCGGGCTCGGCGTGCGCGGCCCCCGACCGGACGCGTGCCCAGTGTTCGTCCAGCCGTAGAACGGCTTCCCGCTGCGCCATGCCCGCCCCCCGGCTTCGTGGTCGTCCACCTCAGGGGTGGAGGCGTCCATAGTCGCGGGAAGGCGGACCCCAGCGGAAGGGATTCACTCCCAGCGGAAGAAGCGCGCGGCCGCGCCCAGCCCGAGGACGGCCCAGCCGGCCAGGACGGCGGCGTCGCCCCACGGCAGCGCGGCCCCTTGCTGGAGCACCTCGCGCAGCCCGTCGGACAGCGCCGTGATGGGCAGCAGCCCCAGTACGGACTGCACCGCCGCGGGGAACTTCTCCAGCGGCACGATCACCCCGCCGCCGACCAGCAGCAGCAGGAACACCAGGTTGGCGGCGGCCAGGGTGGCCTCGGCCTTGAGGGTGCCCGCCATCAGCAGCCCGAGCCCGGAGAAGGCGGCGGTGCCGAGCAGGATCAGCACGGCGACCGACAGCGGGTTCCCCTGCGGGGACCAGCCCAGCGCGAAGGCGATCACCGTCAGCAGCGCGATCTGCAGCACCTCGGTGACCAGCACCGACAGGGTCTTGGCGGACATCAGCGCCCAGCGCGGCAGCGGCGAGGCGCCGAGCCGCTTGAGCACCCCGTAGCGGCGGTCGAAGCCGGTGGCGATGGCCTGGCCGGTGAAGGCGGTGGACATCACGGCGAGGGCGAGGACGCCGGGCGCGAGGAAGTCCACGGACTTCTCCGATCCGGTGTCGACGATGTCGACGGCGGAGAACAGCACCAGCAGCAGCGCCGGGATGATCACGGTGAGCAGCAGCTGCTCCCCGTTGCGCAGCAGCATCCGGGTTTCCAGGGCCGTCTGCGCGAGGATCATGCGGGACACGGGCGCGGCCCCCGCGGCGGGGGTGAACGTACCGGCGCTCATGCGCGCAGCTCCTTACCGGTGAGTTCGAGGAAGACGTCTTCGAGGGTGTGCCGCTCCACGGCGAGGCTGTCCGGCATCACCCCGTGCTGCGCGCACCAGGAGGCGACGGTGGCCAGCAGCTGCGGGTGGACGTCGCCGGTGACCCGGTAGACGCCGGCGGTGAGCTCGGCGGCCTCGGTGCCGTCCGGGAGGGCCTTCAGCAGGGAGGCGAGGTCGAGGGAGGGGCGGCCGGTGAAGCGCAGGGTGTTCTCGGCGCCGCCCCGGCACAGCTGCTCGGGGGTGCCGTGGGCGATGACCCGGCCGGCGTCGATGATCGCGACCTCGTCGGCGAGCTGCTCGGCCTCGTCCATGTGGTGGGTGGTGAGGACGACGCAGACCCCGTCGGCGCGCAGCTCCCGCACCAGGTCCCAGGTGCCGCGGCGGGCCTGCGGGTCCAGGCCGGCGGTCGGCTCGTCCAGGAAGACCAGCTCGGGGCGGCCGACGACGGCCATGGCCAGGGCCAGCCGCTGCTGCTGCCCGCCGGAGAGCCTGCGGTAGGCGGTGCGGCCGCAGCTGCCGAGTCCGAGGCGTTCCACCAGGGTGTCCACGTCCAGCGGGTTGGCGTAGAGCTTGGCCATGTGGCGGAGCATCTCGACGGCGCGGGCGCCGGAGTAGACCCCTCCGGACTGGAGCATCACGCCGACGCGCGGGCGCAGGGCCTCGGCCTGGGCGACGGGGTCGAGGCCGAGGACGCGGACGGTGCCGGCGTCGGGGCGGTGGTAGCCCTCGCAGGTTTCCACGGTGGTGGTCTTGCCCGCGCCGTTGGGACCGAGGACCGCGGTGACCGAGGCGGTGCGGACGGTGAGGTCCAGTCCGTCCACCGCCGTCTTGGGGCCGTACCGCTTCACCAGTCCGCGGATCTCCACGGCGGGGTCGTTGCTCATGCGGGTGAGTCTACGGAGACCGGGAAGAGGGCCCGGATCCCGGGTGCCGAGACTCTTTTCAGTCGGCCGGTCCTGGACGAGTCGGTCGATTTCCGTGACCTTTTGCGAAACTTGATGTTCATGCCGCCCAAGCCCGCGACGGGCGGGGGATTGCTGGTGGGAGGCATTTCGCGGTTCATTCAAGGCCCGGGGCGAGTGCGGAATGCTGGCCCCCGCTTAACTCTGCGTCGATAAATTAGGTAACCCTTAGTGATGGATGACACCAGGAGTGGCGTCGGTCACGGCTTGTCGGGGCTCGACTAATTACGCAACAATGGCGTTGTGAAATACGGCGAACGGATGATCGAGACCCCCCAGGGGGAACTCGCTACCGGGGAGCGGTCAACCCGCAACCGGGTGGCGCGCTCCATCCTGGACCACGGTCCCTCCACCGTCGCCGACCTCGCCGCGCGTCTCGGCCTCACCCAGGCCGCCGTCCGCCGCCACCTCGACACGCTCGTCGCCGACACCGTGGTCGAGCCCCGTGAGCAGCGCGTCTACGGCACGCGTACCCGGGGCCGGCCCGCCAAGGTCTTCGCGCTCACCGACTGCGGCCGCGACGCGTTCGACCAGTCCTACGACTCGCTCGCCGCGGACGCGCTGCGCTGGATCGCGCAGGCCGCCGGCGGCGGGGAACAGGGGGAGGCGGCCGTGGCCGCCTTCGCCAGGGCGCGGATGGACGCACAGGCCGAGACCTACCGGGAAAGCATCGCCGCAGCTGCCCCCGCGGACCGCACCGAGGCCCTTGCCAAGGCGTTGACCGCGGACGGGTACGCTGCTACGGCGAAGAGCGCTCCCGGTCCGCACAGCGGAGAACAGCTCTGCCAGCACCACTGCCCGGTCGCACATGTCGCCGAGCAGTTCCCGCAGCTCTGCGAGGCGGAGACCGAGGTCTTCTCCCGCCTGCTCGGGACGCACGTGCAGCGTCTCGCCACCATCGCCCACGGCGACGGAGTGTGCACGACGTTCATTCCGCGAGGCGCGGGCGCCACACAGACCGACACATCAGCATCTGCAAGTACGGCCGGGAGGAACCCCGCATGACCACGGAGACTGCTCACCCTGAGCTCGATGGCCTGGGCACCTACGAATACGGCTGGGCCGACTCCGACGCGGCCGGTGCCGCTGCGAAGCGCGGCCTGTCCGAGGACGTCGTCCGGGACATCTCGGCGAAGAAGAACGAGCCCGAGTGGATGCTGAAGCTCCGCCTCAAGGGCCTGAAGCTCTTCGATAAGAAGCCCATGCCGACCTGGGGCTCCGACCTCTCCGGCATCGACTTCGACAACATCAAGTACTTCGTGCGCTCCACCGAGAAGCAGGCCGCTTCGTGGGAGGACCTGCCGGAGGACATCAAGAACACGTACGACAAGCTCGGCATCCCCGAGGCGGAGAAGCAGCGCCTCGTCGCCGGTGTCGCGGCCCAGTACGAGTCCGAGGTCGTCTACCACCAGATCCGCGAGGACCTGGAGGAGCAGGGCGTCATCTTCCTCGACACGGACACCGCGCTCAAGGAGCACCCGGAGCTCTTCCAGGAGTACTTCGGCACGGTCATCCCGGTCGGCGACAACAAGTTCGCGTCGCTGAACACCGCCGTGTGGTCGGGCGGCTCGTTCATCTACGTGCCCAAGGGCGTCAAGGTCGACATCCCGCTCCAGGCCTACTTCCGTATCAACACGGAGAACATGGGCCAGTTCGAGCGGACGCTGATCATCGTCGACGAGGACGCGTACGTCCACTACGTCGAGGGCTGCACCGCCCCGATCTACTCCTCGGACTCGCTGCACAGCGCCGTGGTCGAGATCATCGTGAAGAAGGGCGGCCGCTGCCGCTACACGACGATCCAGAACTGGTCGAACAACGTCTACAACCTGGTCACCAAGCGCGCCGTGGCGTACGAGGGCGCGACCATGGAGTGGGTCGACGGCAACATCGGTTCCAAGGTCACCATGAAGTACCCGGCCGTCTACCTGATGGGCGAGCACGCCAAGGGCGAGACCCTGTCCATCGCCTTCGCGGGCGAGGGCCAGCACCAGGACGCCGGCTCCAAGATGGTCCACATGGCGCCGAACACCTCCTCGAACATCGTCTCCAAGTCGGTGGCGCGAGGCGGCGGCCGCACCTCGTACCGAGGCCTGGTCGAGATCGGCGAGGGCGCGCACGGCTCCAAGTCCAACGTGCTGTGTGACGCGCTCCTGGTCGACACGATCTCCCGCTCGGACACGTACCCCTACGTGGACGTCCGCGAGGACGACGTGTCCATGGGCCACGAGGCGACCGTCTCCAAGGTCTCCGACGACCAGCTCTTCTACCTGATGAGCCGCGGCATGACCGAGTTCGAGGCCATGGCCATGATCGTGCGCGGGTTCGTCGAGCCCATCGCGCGCGAGCTGCCCATGGAGTACGCGCTGGAGCTGAACCGGCTGATCGAGCTGCAGATGGAGGGCTCGGTCGGTTAGTCCCCGACCGCCCAGGATCCGTAGCAATTCTTTGACGCAGGAAGAGAGCAACACGACAGCCATGGCTGAGGCTCAGAACATTCCGGTGGGTTCGACCACCGCCGGCGCGATCGCGGTGGCCGCCGAGTCCACCGTCGCCACCCGGATGAGCGCGCCCCCGTCCTTCGACGTGGCGGACTTCCCCGTGCCGCACGGCCGCGAGGAGGAGTGGCGGTTCACCCCGCTCGCCCGTCTGCGTGGCCTCCACGACGGCACCGCGGTCGCGAACGGCAGCATGAAGGCCCAGATCGACGCGCCCGAGGGCGTCACGGTCGAGTCGGTGGAGCGCGACGACGCCCGCATCGGCAAGGCCGGCACCCCGGTGGACCGGATCGCCGCCCAGGCGTTCTCGTCCTTCGCCAAGGCCACGGTCGTCACCGTGCCCAAGGAGACGGTCCTGACCGAGCCGGTGCGCGTCTCGCTGCACGGCGAGGGCGGCACCACCTTCGGCCACACCGTCTTCGACGTGCAGGCCTTCGCCGAGGCCGTCATCGTCATCGACCACACCGGTGACGGCGTCCGCGCCGCCAACGTCGACTTCCTGGTCGGCGACGGAGCCAAGCTCACCGTCGTGTCCGTGCAGGACTGGGACGACACCGCCGTCCACTGCTCCCAGCACAACACCCTGGTCGGACGCGACGCGTCCTTCAAGTCGATCGTCGTCACCTTCGGCGGCGACGTCGTCCGCCTGCACCCGCGGATCAGCTACGCGGGCCCCGGCGGCGAGGCCGAGCTGTTCGGCCTGTACTTCACGGACGCCGGCCAGCACCAGGAGCACCGCCTCCTGGTCAAGCACGACGCCCCGCACTGCAAGTCGAACGTGGTCTACAAGGGCGCGCTCCAGGGCCAGGAGGCCCACGCCGTCTGGATCGGTGACGTGCTCATCGAGAAGAGCGCCGAGGGCACCGACACCTACGAGATGAACCGCAACCTCGTCCTCACGGACGGCGCGCGGGTCGACTCGGTGCCGAACCTCGAGATCGAGACCGGCGAGATCGTCGGCGCCGGCCACGCCTCGGCGACCGGCCGCTTCGACGACGAGCAGCTCTTCTACCTCCAGGCTCGCGGCATCCCGGCCGACGAGGCCCGCCGTCTCGTCGTGCGCGGCTTCTTCGCCGAGCTGGTCCAGCAGATCGGTGTCGCGGACATCGAGGAGCGCCTGCTCGCGAAGATCGAGACCGAGCTCCAGGCGTCGGTCTGATGAATTACGTCAAGGTCTGTGCGCTGAGCGAGCTTGAGGCGGACACCCCCAAGCGGGTGGAAATCGACGGCACGCCGGTGTCCATCGTCTCCACCGAGGGGGAGGTGTTCGCGATCAACGACATCTGCTCGCACGCGAACGTCTCGCTCTCGGAGGGTGAGGTCGAGGACTGCATGATCGAGTGCTGGTTGCACGGGTCGGCCTTCGACCTGCGCACCGGCAAGCCTTCCGGTCTGCCCGCGACGCGCCCCGTCCCCGTATACCCCGTAAAGATCGAAGGGGACGACGTGCTCGTCTCCCTCACCCAGGAGTCCTGAGGTACCCATGGCAACGCTTGAAATCCACGACCTGCACGTCTCCGTCGAGGCCGAGAACGGCGCCCGCGAGATCCTCAAGGGTGTCGACCTCACGGTCAAGCAGGGTGAGACGCACGCCATCATGGGCCCGAACGGCTCCGGCAAGTCCACCCTGGCGTACTCCCTCGCCGGTCACCCGAAGTACACCATCACCGGTGGCACCGTGACCCTCGACGGCGAGGACGTCCTGGAGATGTCCGTCGACGAGCGCGCCCGCGCCGGCGTCTTCCTCGCCATGCAGTACCCGGTCGAGGTCCCCGGCGTCTCGGTCTCCAACTTCCTGCGTACGTCGGCCACCGCCATCCGCGGCGAGGCGCCGAAGCTGCGTACCTGGGTGAAGGAGGTCAAGTCCGCCATGGAGCAGCTCCAGATGGACCCGGCCTTCGCCGAGCGCAACGTCAACGAGGGCTTCTCCGGCGGTGAGAAGAAGCGCCACGAGATCCTCCAGCTGGAGCTCCTGAAGCCGAAGATCGCGATCCTCGACGAGACCGACTCCGGCCTCGACGTCGACGCCCTGCGCATCGTCTCCGAGGGCGTCAACCGCGTCCGCGAGACCGGTGAGGTCGGCACCCTGCTGATCACCCACTACACGCGCATCCTGCGCTACATCAAGCCCGACTTCGTGCACGTGTTCGCGAACGGCCGCATCGCCGAGTCCGGTGGCGCCGAGCTCGCCGACCAGCTGGAGGCCGAGGGTTACGACAAGTACGTGAAGGGTGGCGCGACCGCGTGACACAGCTGCCTGGCCTCCTCGACATCGAGGCGATCCGCAAGGACTTCCCCCTTCTGGATCGTGTGGTCCACGACGGGAAGAAGATCGTTTACCTGGACAACGCGGCGACCTCGCAGAAGCCGCGCCAGGTCCTCGACGCGCTGAACGAGTACTACGAGCGGCACAACGCCAACGTGCACCGCGGCGTCCACGTGCTCGCCGAGGAGGCCACGGCGCTGTACGAGGGCGCCCGCGACAAGGTCGCCGCCTTCATCAACGCGCCGAGCCGCGACGAGGTGATCTTCACCAAGAACGCCTCGGAGTCGCTCAACCTGGTCGCGAACATGCTCGGCTGGGCGGACGAGCCCTACCGGGTCGACCGCGAGACCGAGATCGCCATCACGGAGATGGAGCACCACTCCAACATCGTGCCGTGGCAGCTGCTCTCGCAGCGCACCGGGGCGAAGCTGAAGTGGTTCGGCCTGACCGACGACGGCCGGCTCGACCTGTCCAACATCGAAGAGGTCATCACGGAGAAGACGAAGATCGTCTCCTTCACGCTGGTCTCCAACATCATGGGCACGGTCAACCCGGTCGAGGCGATCGTCCGGCGCGCGCAGGAGGTCGGCGCGCTGGTGCTGATCGACGCCTCGCAGGCCGCTCCGCACATGCCGCTGGACGTGCAGGCGCTCGGCGCCGACTTCGTGGCCTTCACCGGTCACAAGATGTGCGGCCCGACCGGCATCGGCGTCCTGTGGGGCCGCCAGGAGCTGCTCGAGGACCTGCCGCCCTTCCTGGGCGGCGGCGAGATGATCGAAACCGTCTCGATGCACTCCTCGACGTACGCCCCGGCGCCGCACAAGTTCGAGGCCGGTACGCCCCCGATCGCCCAGGCCGTCGGCCTCGGGGCGGCCGTGGACTACCTCACCTCGATCGGCATGGACAAGATCGCCGCGCACGAGCACGCGATCACCGAGTACGCGGTCAAGCGCCTCCTGGAGGTGCCCGACCTGCGGATCATCGGCCCGACGACGGCCGAGGACCGCGGTGCCGCGATCTCCTTCACGCTCGGTGACATCCACCCGCACGACGTGGGCCAGGTCCTCGACGAGCAGGGCATCGCGGTCCGCGTGGGACACCACTGCGCGCGCCCGGTCTGCCTGCGGTACGGAATTCCTGCGACCACGCGGGCGTCTTTCTACCTGTACTCCTCACCGGCGGAGGTCGACGCACTGATCGACGGGCTGGAGCACGTACGGAACTTCTTCGGCTGACGAGGGCGACGAGGACTACGAGGACGCTGTGAAGCTGGATTCGATGTACCAGGAACTGATCCTGGACCACTACAAGCACCCGCACGGGCGCGGCCTGCGCGACGGCGATGCCGAGGTGCACCACGTCAACCCGACGTGCGGCGACGAGATCACGCTGCGCGTGAAGTACGACGGCGAGACGCTCACCGACGTCTCGTACGAGGGCCAGGGCTGCTCCATCAGCCAGGCCAGCGCGTCCGTGCTGAACGAGCTGCTCGTCGGCAAGGAGCTGGCCGAGGCGCAGAAGATCCAGGCCGTGTTCCTGGAGCTGATGCAGTCCAAGGGCAAGGTCGAGCCGGACGAGGCGATGGAGGAGGTGCTGGAGGACGCGATCGCGTTCGCCGGCGTCTCCAAGTATCCGGCGCGCGTGAAGTGTGCTCTCCTGAGCTGGATGGCGTGGAAGGACGCGACCGCCCAGGTGCTGGGCGGCGCGGAGAGGAAGACGGCATGACCGAGAACGCGACGCCCGAGGCGTCCACCAAGCCGGCCACCGAGGAGGAGGTCCGCGAGGCCCTCTACGACGTGGTCGACCCCGAGCTGGGCATCGACGTCGTCAACCTGGGCCTGATCTACGGCATCCACATCGACGACGCGAACATCGCCACCCTCGACATGACGCTCACCTCGGCGGCCTGCCCGCTGACGGACGTCATCGAGGACCAGGCGAAGTCGGCGACGGACGGCATCGTCAACGAACTTCGCATCAACTGGGTCTGGATGCCCCCGTGGGGCCCGGACAAGATCACGGACGACGGTCGTGAGCAGCTGCGCGCGCTCGGCTTCAACGTCTGAGTCGCTCCGCTTCAGGAAGGGCCCCCGGCATCGTGCCGGGGGCCCTTCCTGCTGTTCGCCCGGCGGACGGACGGCGTGCACGGGGAGTTGGCCAAGGTGGCCGAATCTTCTCGACGGCCGTTCAGGCTCGGTTCGATTCGTGGAGGACATCGATGAAGAAGCAGCTGGGGATCGTGGGAATCGCGGGACTGGTGCTCGCCGGGCTGAACCTGCCCGCGCACGCGGCGAGTTACGGAACGCCGACCATCGCGCTGTCCGCCGGCTACCTCTCCGGCGCCGTGGGCGCGGTCGGGGACCCCACCGTGAACGTGACCGTGGCCCAGAGCGGGGCGGACGTCTCGGCGCTGACCGTCAGCGCGTCGGCGTCCAGCAAGGCCTCGGTCGCAGGGACCGGGGACGTGAGCGTGACCGGCACCGGGGCGGTGCGCCGGCTGGCCGTCACGGCGCGCGAGCGCGGCTACACGAACCTCACCGTCAAGGTGACCGGGCTGGGCGACAAGACCGCCACGAAGACGCTGTCCTACGCGGCCTCGGCCGCCGTGCAGAACCCGGCCGACGCGCGCTACCTCACCGGGTCCGCGGACGCCTCGGCCGCCGTGGACGTCGGCGGCGGGTACGCCGTCGTAGCCGACGACGAGTCCAACGTGCTGCGGCTGTACGACCGCTCGAACTCGGGCGCGCCGGTCAAGACCTGGGACTTCAGCTCGCAGCTCGGGGTCAGCAAGGAAGTCGACATCGAGGGCGCGACCCGGATCGGCGACACCGTCTACTGGACGGGCTCGCTCGGCAACAACAAGGACGGCGAGTACAAGGCGCCCCGGAACACGGTGTTCACCACGACCGTGAGCGGATCCGGGTCGGGGACGCAGCTCGCGTACGGGCGCTCGTACAAGAAGCTCCGCGACGACCTGGTGGCCTGGGACAAGGCGAACGGGAACCGCTACGGCTTCGCGGCCGGGACGGCGGAGGGCGAGGCGCCGAAGCAGATCGACGGGTTCAACGTGGAGGGGCTGGAGTTCGCGCCCGGCTCGACGACCACGGCCTACCTGGGCTTCCGGGCCCCGCTCGCGCCGGCGGTGCCGGGCGGCAAGGCGCTGGTCGTGCCGGTGACCAACTTCGACAAGGTGCTCTCCAGCGGCGCCCAGGCCACCTTCGGGGCGGGCGTCGAACTGGACCTCGGCGGGCTCGCGATCCGCGACCTCCGCAAGAACGCGGCCGGGCAGTACCTGATCCTCGCCGGATCCTGGGCCGCGGACGACAACAGCGACCCGTACGCGCTGTACGCGTGGGACGGGGTCGCCGGGCACGCCCCGGTGAAGCGGGCGGACCTGCGGACGACCGACCCGGGTGGCTGGGAGGCCATCGTGGACGTGCCGGACCTGACGGCCGCGGGCGCGCGGGTGCAGCTGGTCACGGACAGCGGGTCGGCGGACCTCTACGGGGACGGGACCGAGGCGAAGGACCTGACGCACGCGGAGTGGAAGAAAGCCCGCGCGGCCTGGTTCACGATCGGCTGACGCCGAATCGTTGTGTACGGCCGTACACAACGATGTGTACCCTTGTACACATGCCTCCTTACGCACTGCTCGCCGCCGCCATCGCCGCCGAGGTCGCCGGGACCACCGCCATGAAGTACAGCGACGGCTTCTCGAAGCTGTGGCCGTCGCTGGGGACGGTGGTCGGCTACCTCATCGCCTTCACGCTGCTCGCGCAGACGCTGAAGTCGATGTCGGTCGGCACCGCGTACGCGATATGGGCGGGGGTCGGGACCGCCGCCATCGCCGCGATCGGCATGCTCTTCATGGGCGAGGCGGCCACCGCCGCGAAGATCGCGGGGCTGGTGCTGGTCATCGCGGGGGTGGTCCTGCTGAACCTGGGCGGTGCGCACTGATGGCGGCGGCCGGGGCGGCGGGCGCCGCGCGGCGGTACGACCCCGAGCGGCGGCAGCGGATCATCGACGCGGCGATCCGGGTGGTCGGCGCGAAGGGGATCGCGGGGTTGAGCCACCGGAGCGTGGCGGCGGAGGCGGACGTCCCGCTGGGCTCGACGACGTACCACTTCACGTCGCTGGACGACCTGCTGGTGGCGGCGCTGCGCCAGGCGAACGAGGCGTTCGCGGTGACGCTGCCGGCCGCCCCGGGGGAGGACCTGGCGGGCTCCCTGGCCCGACTGCTGGGTGACCTGCTGTCGGCGGACCGGGGGCGGGCGGAGCTGGAGTACGAGCTCTACCTCGCCGCGCTGCGCCGGCCGGCGCTGCGACCGGTGGCGGCGCAGTGGTGCGAGGCGGTGGCGACGGCCCTCACGCCGTGGACGGACCCCGTGACGGCGCGGGCCCTGGTGGCGGTCATGGACGGCATCTGCCTCCAGGTCCTCCTGACGGACGCCCCGTATGACGAGTCCTACGCCCGCACCATCCTGGCCCGCGTCCTACGGGAGGACTGACCCCGGCGGCCGCCCGCGGGCGCGCCGCGCCGGGGGGCGAGTCGGGGCCGGGTGGCGAGTCGGGGCCGGGTGGCGCGCCGGGCCGGGTGCGGCGGCCCTCCGGGCGCGGCCCGCGCGGACGCCGAGGCCGGCCGGATGGTCCTGCCCGGTGCGGCGCCGGGGCCCGGGTGCGCAGCCGGGCCGGGTGCGGCAGCCTCCGGACGCGGCGCGCGCAGACGCTCAGGCCGCAGGATGGTCCTGCCTGGTGCGGCGCCGGAGCCGGGCCGGGTGCGGCCCGCGTGGACACCGGGGTCGACCCGATGGTCCTGCCTGGTGCGGCGCCGCCGCGGGGTCGCCCCCGGAGCCCCAGCGCCTCACACGCCGGCGGGGCCGGAGGCGGCGGTGCGGACGGTCGCCAGGGCCGTCGTGACGCTGGCCTCGATGTCCCGGACGGGGTAGAGGACCTCGCGGACCGTGCGGTCCCGGTCCACCACCAGCGTCAGCCGCTTCAGCCGGCTCACCCCCGCCACCCGGAACGTCGGCAGCCGCAGCGCCGTCGTCAGGGCGAACTCCGCGTCCGACAGCAGGGGGAAGCGGAGCTGCTCCGCCTCCGCGAACTCCCGCTGCTCGTCCGGCCGCTGCGCCGAGACACCGTGCACCGTCGCCCCCGCCGCCGTGAACTCCGCGAGCTGGTCCCGGTACGTGCACGACTCGAACGTGCACCCCTTCGCCCCCGGAATCCCGCCCCACCCCGGCGGGTAGGACTCCGCCCGCGCGTACGCCCCGGGGAAGCAGTACAGCACCGTGAACGCCGTGTCCGGCGCGACCGGGTCGCGCAGTTCCCCGAACCGGTCCGGCAGCAGCAGCTCCGGCACCCGGGTACCCCGCAGCGCGTGCACCCGTACCGCCTCCCGTGAGGCCTCTTCCGTCGTCGCGGTCATCTCTCCCTCTCCCAGGATCCAGCCGTCCCCCCAGTCCTGGAGGGCCACCAGGACCGGCAGCAGCCCGCGCCCGCGCGGGGTCAGCCGGTACTCGTGCCGTACCGGACGGTCCTGGTACGGCTCCCGGGCCAGCACCCCCGCCTCGACCAGCAGCTTCAGCCGCTCGGCCAGCACCTTGCGCGACACGCCCAGCTCCCGCTGGAACTCCTCGAAGCGGCGCAGCCCCCGCGCGGCGTCGCGCACGATCAGCAGCGTCCACCAGTCGCCCACCACGTCGAGGGCCTGCGCGATGGCGCAGTCCGCGTCGCCGAGCTGAGTGCGCTGCGCCATGAGGGGGTGCTCCTTCTCCGTTGACCCGGGGCTGCCATGCTGACAGAGTTCGTTCCCAAAAGGAACTGACTGGGGGGCCGGGCGTGTTGCAGGGGTTCAAGGACGTACCGAGAGCGGTGTGGCTCCTCTCGGCCGGCGTGTTCGTCAACGCCGTGGCCAGCTTCACCTTCGTCTTCGTCTTCGTGTACCTGACCGGCCCGCGCGGCCTCGGCATCGCGGCGGCCGGCCTGGTCACAGGCCTCGGCGGCATCGGCGTGGTCGCCGGGAACTTCACCGGCGGCTGGTACGGCGACCGCTACGGCCACCGCCGCGTACTCCTGGCCGCCTCCGTCCTCGGCGGCGCCGCCCTCACCCTGCTCCCGCTGTTGCCCACCGCCGCGCTCTACCTCGCGCTGCCCGTGGCCCAGTACGCCCTCGGAGTCGTCCGCTCCGCCAACTCCGCCCTGGTGGCGGTGATCGTCCCGGAGGGCGCCCGCCGCCAGGCCTTCGCCGTCGTCCGCTGCGTCTCCAACGGCGGTTTCACCCTCGGCCCGCCGCTCGGCGGCCTGATCGCCACCGGCCTCTCGTACGACTGGCTCTTCGTCGCCGACGGCCTCGGCACCCTGCTGTTCGCCCTGTGGACCGCCCGCGTCGTCCCGGCCCGCGCCGCCGCCCGGCGCGCCGCCGCCCCGGGCGCGGGCGACGGCCGCGGCGGTGTCTGGCCCGCGCTGCGTGCCCGGCCCGCCGTCCTCGTCCTGCTCGGCGCGGTTCTTGTCGTGGACATCGTCTACCGCCAGCAGTACTCGACCTTCCCCGTCTTCCTCGCCGACCACGGCCTCGACACCCGCGCCTACGGCCTGATCCTGGCCCTCAACGGCGGCGTCATCCTGCTCCTGGAACTGCCCGCCGCCGTCGCCCTGCGCACCCGCCCGCCGCTGCCCGTCATCGGCGCCGGGCTGCTCTTCGTCGGCGCCGGGTACGCGGTGCTGCTCGCCGGTGTGGGCGTCGCCACGGCCGTCGCCATGATGGTGCTGCTCAGTGTCGGCGAGATCCTCTACAAGACCACCGCCACCGCGTACGTCGCCGACCAGGCCCCCGAGCACGCCATCGGGCGGTTCCAGAGCCTGTACGCCGGCGTCTCGGTCAGCGGTGTGGTGCTCGGCGCGCCGCTCGGCGGAGCGCTGTACTCCGCCGCGCCCGGCGTGCTGTGGCCGCTGTGCGCGCTGCTGGCGGCGGGGGCCGGCGGGGCGGTGCTGTGGGTGGCGGCACGAGAGCGCCGACACGCGGCGCGACCGGCACATGAGACCGGTTCGCGACCGCGGGCCGTCGCCGGTTAGGTTTCAGGCATGACTGCTACGCGTACCACCGGCGCCGTCGCCGCCGGCCTTGCCACCATCACCCCCGACGGCACCGTCCTCGACACCTGGTTCCCCGCCCCCGAGCTGGTCGCCGAGCCCGGCCCGGCCGGCTCCGAGCGCCTCACCGCCGAACAGGCCGTGGAGCTGCTCGGCGCCGGCGCGGCGAAGGCGCTGCGCCAGGACGCGGTCCGCGGCGTCGAGGTCGTGGCCGTCCGTACGGTGATCTCCTCCCTGGAGGACAAGCCGCTCGACGCGCACGACGCGTACCTGCGCCTGCACCTGCTCAGCCACCGCCTGGTCAAGCCGCACGGCCAGAACCTGGACGGCGTCTTCGGCCTGCTGGCCAACGTCGCCTGGACCTCCCTGGGCCCGGTCGCGGTCGACCAGGTCGAGACCGTCCGCCTCAACGCCCGCGCCGAGGGTCTGCACCTCCAGGTCACCTCGATCGACAAGTTCCCGCGCATGACCGACTACGTCGCCCCCAAGGGCGTGCGCATCGCCGACGCGGACCGCGTCCGCCTCGGCGCGCACCTCGCCGAGGGCACCACCGTCATGCACGAGGGCTTCGTCAACTTCAACGCCGGCACCCTCGGCACCTCGATGGTCGAGGGCCGCATCTCCGCGGGCGTCGTGGTCGGCGACGGCTCCGACATCGGCGGCGGCGCGTCCACCATGGGCACCCTGTCGGGCGGCGGCAAGCAGATCATCTCGATCGGCGAGCGCACCCTGGTCGGCGCCGAGGCGGGCGTCGGCATCGCGCTGGGCGACGAGTGCGTCGTCGAGGCGGGCCTGTACGTGACCGCGGGTACCCGGGTGACCCTGCCGGACGGCCAGGTCGTCAAGGCCCTGGAGCTCTCCGGCGCCGACAACATCCTCTTCCGCCGCAACTCGGTCACCGGCACCGTCGAAGCTCGCCCGTACAAGGCGAACTGGGGCGGCCTGAACGAGGTTCTGCACAGCCACAACTGACGCCCCACCGCGCGCTTTCGAGCGCCCTCCGGCGGCCCCGAGACGGGCCGGGAGGGCGCTCGTTGCCGTTCGGGCGCGCCGGAGGGCGGGCGTGGGGCGTCGGATATCGCGGTCTCCCGGACAAGCCGGTGCGCGGTCGCCTAAGTTGCTTGGTTCCAGGAGGTCAGCATGACAACGACGCTGTCGAAGGGGGCCAACGCCCCGTTGCCGGACCGGCTCTGCCGAGTGACCCTCACGGCGGCCGGGGAGATCGACGTCTGCGCGGTGCTCCTCGGGCAGGACGGCAGGGTGCGCGGCGACCACGACTTGGTGTTCTACAACCATCCCGCCCAGGACGGCGTGTCGCTGGCGGGGCGGACCATCAGCGCCGACCTGGCGGCGGTGCCCGCGAGCGTGCACCGCGTCGCCGTCGTCGCCGGCGTCGATCCCCGGCTGCCGAACGTCCGGTTCGACGCGGCGAGCACCCCGCGCGTGGACATCGACTGCGGGGGCGTGCGGCTGGCCTTCGTTCCCCCGCCGTTCGTGGACGGGGAGACGGCGGCGATCCTCGTCGAGCTCTACCGGCGCGCGGGCGCGTGGAAGGTCCGGGCGGTCGGCCAGGGCTGGGACACGGGGCTGGCGGGTCTGGCCACCGACTTCGGCGTCGTGGTCGACGACGACGGCACCGGGGCGACGCCGGCGGCGGCCGTCAGCGGATCGCCGCGGGCGCAGGCACAGGCGCAGGCGCATGCTCAGGTCCCGGCCCAGGCTCAGGCCCCGGCTCAGGTCCCGGTCCCGGCCCGGAAGCCGGCCATCAGCCTGGACAAGGTCCAGACCGTGGCGCCCGAACTCGTCAGCCTCTACAAGGCGGCCGAGGTCTCCCTGGCCAAGACGGGCCTGACGGGTCAGCGCGCGGCCGTCTACCTGGTCCTGGACCACTCGGGAAGCATGGGCGGCTTCTACGCCAACGGCACCATGCAGCACCTGGCGGAGCAGGCCCTCGGCCTGTCCGCGAACCTGGACGACGACGGCATCGTGCCGCTGGTGTTCTTCTCGAACCGCGTCGACCTGGTCACCGACATCAGCCTGGACAACTACCGGGGCCGCATCGACCGGCTCCACCGGAGCCTGGACTGGGGCGGCACCTGCTACGCGCCGGCCATGCAGTCCGTCATCGACCACTACCTGGCCAGCGGAGCCACCGACCCCGCCTTCGTGATCTTCCAGACCGACGGCGAACCCTTCGACCGCAGGCAGACCCGCGACCTGTTGCGCAAGTCGAGCTCCCTGCCGATCTTCTGGCAGTTCGTCGGCTTCGGTTCCAGCCGGGACCTGCGCTTCCTGCGCAGCCTGGACACCCTCGACGGACGGACCGTCGACAACGCGGGCTTCTTCGCCGCGGGCCAGCGCCCGACCAGCCGCTCGAACGCCGAGCTGTACGACTGCCTCATGAAGGAGTTCCCGGACTGGCTCACCACGGCCCGCAGGGCGGGCGTCCTGCGCTGAGGCCGCCCGGCCGGGCTCAGCCGCGGGGGAGGGAGCGGACGAGGCAGGCGAAGGCCTGCTCTTCTGCCTCCGTGAGTTCCACCGACTCCATCGGGTGCGCGGACGCGACGCGCTGCGTCGGGATCGTCGTGAGGCGCTTGGGGGCGACCGGCTCCGGGCGGTGGAAGCGGCTGTCCCGCAGCATGTGGCCGAGACCGAGCACCCAGGCGAGGGCAGCCGCGAACAGGACGGCGAGGCCGATTTCCTGGGCGAGGGTGATCGATGGGAACACCTGGTCCTCCGGGGAGTACGGGGGGCACATGATCGGGCGTTGCAGATACTCAACACCAGAACCGCCCTTTTTGGGGCAGATGTGTCGAGCGTCACGCCAGGGCCGAAAGTCCCGAAACTCGCGCCGGAAGGCCGCCCGCGTGGCCGGGACGTCTGGCAGGGGGGCCGGACGGGACGGCGTCCGGCCCCCCTGCCGCTCAGGTCCGCACCGCGGTTACGGGCGGAAGCGCAGCACCTGCGGGTCGTGGTCGCTGTTCTGCGCCGAGAACTCCGCGTTGATGTGCACGCTGTCGTAGGTGAACGTCTTGATCGCCGGGCTCGTCAGGATCTGGTCCAGCACCTGGGCGTTGCCCTGGTAGACGTACGAGTACCGCTCCGCCTTCGGCAGCGACTTGATCGCCGGGTACAGCGCCCCGCCGTCGGCCAGCGCGTTCGTCGTCGCCGAGAACTCGAAGTCGTTGATGTCGCCGAGGACGAGGACGTTCGCCTTCTTGTCGGCGGCCAGCAGCTCCTTGACGAAGCCGTTCACGGCCTGCGCCTGGAGCAGCCGCTTGGCCTCGGAGGAGCGCACCGGCGGCTGGTGGTGCGAGGTCAGGCCCTCGTCGCCGCCCTTGGAGCCGAAGTGGTTGGCGATGACGAAGACCGTCTTGCCGCGGAAGACGAACTCGCCGGCCAGCGGCTTGCGGCTGTCCGCCCAGGCCGGGTTCGCCGGGTCGATCCGGCCGGGGGAGTGGGTCAGGGCGGCCTTGCCCTGGTCCTTGACCACACCGGTCGCCGTCGCCGCGTCGCCGGGGGCGCGCTCGGTGAAGGAGACCCGCTCCGGGTTGAACAGGAACACCTGGCGGATGTTGCCGCCGGGCTCTCCGCCGTCCTTGTTGTTCTCCGGGTTGACGGTCCGCCACTGGTACGCCGGGCCGCCGGCGGCCGCGATCGCCGCCGTGAACTTCGTCAGCGTCTGCTCGGCCGAGACGGTGCCGTCGTTCTTGGCGCCGTTGTCGTCCTGGATCTCCTCCAGGGCCAGGACGTCGGGGGAGGCGAGGTTCTCGACGACGGCCTTGGCCAGGTTGTCGAACTTCTCCTGCGGGTCGGTCGGGTCGAGGTTCTCCACGTTGTACGTGGCCACCGCGAGCTCGTTCGCCGCCTGCGCCTTGGTCTTCTCCGGGGCGAGGGTGCCCGCCTTGACCGTGCCGAGGGTGCGGGCCACCAGGGTGTAGCCGCCGAACTGGTTGAAGTCGAGGGGGCCCTCCGTGGTGCCGGTCAGCTTGTCGCCGACGTTGGCCACCGGGAACGGCTGCTGCGCGAGCGGCGCGAGCTGCTGGATCTGGAGGCGGCCGGTGTTCTGGGACTCGTACGAGCCGTAGATCGTGCCGCCGCGCTTGGCGGTGTTCTCCCAGCCCTTGACCGTGACCCACAGCTCCGCGTGCGGGTCGGTGGCGCCGACGACGCGGGAGGTGCCGATGCGGACGTTCATTCCCTCCAGGGCCTCGTAGAAGTCCAGCGCGTAGCGCGAGGGCTCCAGGGCCAGGCCGTTGATGCTGCCGGCGGCGGCCGGGTCGCCCGCCGGGGCGTACTCGGCGGGGACGGTGTACTCGGTGATCGCGGCGGCCTCGGGCAGCGTGTTGCCGGAGGAGACGACGGTCACGACCGGCTTGGAGATCTGGGTGACCGACTGGTTGCCGGAGGTGAGGCCGCCGGGCACGTACTCGCCGACGAGGCCGGAGACCTTGACCGCGTCGCCGACGGCGACGGTCGGGACCGAGCTGGTGAAGACGAACACGCCCTCGCTGGTGGCGTCGTTGTCGTCGGCGTCGGGGTCCTGCATCCAGAAGCCGCGCGAGCCGTACGTGCGAACGCCCGTGACGATGCCCTCGACATCGGCGACCTGCTTGCCGGTGAGCGGGGATATCCGGGTGGTGCCCTGGATGTCGTGGATGCGTACCGGATCGGCGGACACGGAGCCTTCGGCCGCGTCGGCGGAGCCCGCGAGCAGGCCGGTGGCCAGCGCGGAGGCGACGAGGGCCGCGACGGCGGCGGAACGGGGATGCGAGGAGCGCATGGTCAGGAACTCCGGTGTGTGGAGGGGAAGAAGAGGAAGCCGGGGTGT
The DNA here is from genome assembly GCF_026339935.1 of Streptomyces sp. NBC_01551. NCBI lineage: Bacteria > Bacillati > Actinomycetota > Actinomycetes > Kitasatosporales > Streptomycetaceae > Streptomyces > Streptomyces sp. NBC_01551. The sequence goes on along the minus strand of NZ_JAPEPX010000001.1, from coordinate 1,313,189 downwards.
CTCACGGCCTCCCGAAAGTTCTACGCGCGTCAATTTCCCCGTGTGTCACCAAAGTTGTCAAGGCCTACAGGGAAGACTGCCGGTGACTGTGGGATGAACCAAAGATGATGGCTCGCCAGGGGCGCCCGAAATGCGTCTACTCTGAGTCGACCCCGCTGTACGCCCCGACGCACCGCGCCCCCGCGAGGAGAACAACCGCATGTCCGCAGAGCCGCACCCCACGCTGCCGCCGGTACGGCTGCACTCCGATGCGGAACTCGCCCGCGAGGCCCTCGGGGCCCCGCTGTTCGCCCGTGCCGTACGCCTCGCCCGCTGGGCCGGACCCGGCACCCGGGTCGAGGTCGGCGGCGAGCTCGCGCCCGGGCAACTGCCCGAGGCCGCCGCGGCGCTGGGGCTCGACCCCGCCGACGAGGACGGGGCGGTGCGGGCGAGCCAGGCCTGGCGGGTCGCCGTGGACACCGGGCTGGTCGACGTCACGGAACCCGAAGAGGACGCGGACGGCGGCGCGGGGGAGGGTGCCCCTTCCGACGCGGCGGCGTACGGCACCGCCGCGCCCGGCGAGGACCTCGCGCTCGTCACCGGGGGCACGCCCGGCGATGTGCTCGGCCTGTGGCTGGCGGCCCTGGAAGCCGTGCTCGCGGACGCCGCCGTTCCGGATCTTGACGACCTCGTCGACGCCCTCGACGCGGGCGGCGAGATCGACTTCGACCGGCTCGACTGGAACCCGCAGCGCGAGGCCGACTTCCTCGACGGCGTGCTCGCCAACCTCTACCTGCTCACCGTCTCCGAAGGCGGCGCGGGTGAGGGCGCGGTCCCGCTGCCCGTGCTCGCCGCGTCGATGGTCGTACCGGAAGGCATGGGCGAGCCCACCGACGAGGTCCTCGAACAGGTCTCGGACGCGATGATGCGCCTCGACGACCAGTTCCGGCAGCTGGAGCCGATCGGCCTGGTCGAGTTCCGGCCCGTCGACGAGGAGCTGATGGCGGAAGCGGCCGACGAGGACCTCGCGGCCGGCCCCTCCGGCGCGGCGGCAGGAGACGACGAGGACGTGTCCCGCTACGGGATGGTCCGCCTGACCCCGCTCGGCCTGTACGGGATCCGCGCCCGGATGCTGGAGGCCGGCGTCGAGGCCCCGGCCATCGGGGAGCTGGCCGGCAAGGGCGCGGACGCCCTGCTCGACGCGGTCTCCCGGTTCTCCGAGAGCGCCGCCGAGGCCGAGATCGAGCAGTGGCTGGCCGGCCGCGAACTGCCCGCCGCGGTCGCCGAGCTGCTGGCCGCCGCCCGCGGCGACGACGAGGGCGCCCCGCTGCGCCGGCTGCGCTGCCAGCAGGCCCTCGCCACCGCCGGAGCGGAGGCCGAGCCGGCCGTCCGCGCCGTGCTGGACGACGCCGAGCTGGGCGGGCTCGCCCGGGTCTGGCTGGCGGAGCGCGGGGTGCACGACGTACCGGCGCCGGACACGGAGATGGTGTTCTGGCTGACGGTCGACACCATCGCGGCGCAGCTCGCGGCGGACGGGGAGACCGAGGAGCTGCCGCTGCTGATCGCGTCCCTGACGGCGCACCACTCCGGGTTCTTTGAGCAGGCGTGGCGGGTGGAGCACCCCGCGACGGCGTACGTCCTGGAGGCCATGGGCCGGCTGCACCCCGACAAGAAGGCGGCGAAGGAGGCCCGCAAGGCGGCCTTCAAGGCGCGCTCCCGGCAGGGCTGACCGCGTCCGGGGGTGCCCCGCGCCGCGTCCGGGGGTGCCCGCGCCGCGTCCGGGGGTGCCCGCGCCGCGCCCGGGGGTGCCCGCGCCGCGCCCGGGGGTGCCCGCGCCGCGCCCGGGGCGGCGCCCCGGTGGTACACAACGCGCCGTTCGTGCGCCGGAGTTGGCCATTCCGTGCACGGGCAAGGGGTCCGGTCGTGTTCCTGGGTAGTTCAGCCGCCGTTCACGTGCGGGCGGGAGCGTGTGCGCCGACGACCGCACCAACGGCGCACCACCTCCCCACCCCTGGAGATCCCGATGCCGCTCAGCCGTAGAGACTTCACCGCCCGTACCGTCATCGCAGGTGCGGGAGTCGCGCTCACCGGAACGGTCGGCGCACTCGCCACCGCCCCGGGAGCGCTGGCGGCCGACGACAGCGCCCGGCGCGACGAGCACGGCCGGCCCTGCGAGCCCGGCTACGGCCCGCTGCACCCCGACCCGGCCGGGATCCTCGCCCTGCCGGCCGGGTTCAAGTACCGCGTCATCACGCACAGCGGTGTCACGAAGCTGGACTCCGGCGAGAGCACCCCCTCCAACCACGACGGAACGGCCGCCTTCGAGGGCCACCGCGGCGTCACCCTCCTCGTCAACAACCACGAGCTGAAGGGCCCCCGCAAGGACTGGGCGCACCCCGTGCCGCTCACCGGGGGCCTCGTCTACGACCCGGCGGCGTCCGGCGGCTGTACGGTCGTCGAGGTCCGGCGCGGCGGCGAGGTCGCCGAATGGGTGGGCGTGGCCGGTACCTCGACCAACTGCGCGGGCGGGGCCACCCCCTGGGACACCTGGCTGACCTGCGAGGAGACCGAGGACCTCGCCGGCAAGAACGGCATGACCAAGGACCACGGCTACGTCTTCGAGGTCGACCCGCACGACCGCCGCGCCAACCGCGATCCGAAGCCCGTCAAGGCCTTCGGGCGGTACGCGCACGAGGCCGTCGTCATCGACCCGCGCCACGGGCACGCGTACCTGACGGAGGACGCCTCCGGCCCCAACGGGCTGCTCTACCGCTGGACTCCGCCGAAGGGCTTCCGGCACGGGCGCGGCAAGCTCCGTACCCTCGCCGCCGACGCCGGCGTGCTCGCCGCCGCCAAGTGCTTCGACAGTGCGGGCCGGTTCGTGGACGACCTCTCGCGCGCGACGAAGATCGGCACCGTCTACGGGGTCGACTGGGTGGAGGTCACGGACCGCGACGCCCGGACGCTGCCGGTGCGCAAGCAGTTCGCGGACGGCGCCGTGACCCGCGCGCGCAAGCTGGAGGGCATGTGGTGGGCCGACGGGGGCGCCTACTTCGTCTCCTCGTACGCCCGTGCGGAGAGCCCGGGCGCCGCGCACGACGGCCAGGTGTGGTTCTACGACCCCAAGCGGCGCACGGTCCGGCTGACTGTCCTGATCGGGGTGAACGCCGACACCTCGGTGGACGGCGGCTACGACGGCCCCGACAACATCACCGTGTCGCCGTACGGCGGCCTGGTCATCGCGGAGGACGGCTCCGGGCTCCAGCACCTGTTCGGCGCGACCGAGTCGGGGCGCACCTACCCGCTGGCGCGCAACGAGCTGAACATCGGGACGGCCGAGGAGCCCGAGTACTCGGAGTTCACCGGGGTCTGCTTCTCCCCGGACGGGCGCACCCTGTACGCCAACATCCAGGAGCCGGGCATCATGCTGGCCATCACCGGACCCTGGCGGCGCGCGCACTGACGCGTCGGCTTCGGCCTACTGGGCCGCGGAGACCTCCGGGCGGGAGGCCGCGGCCCACTCCTCCAGCAGGAACTCGTACGCCGCCGAAGGCCACTCGTCGTCCACTCGGGTCTCGACAAGGTGCCGTATCGCCTCGTTCGCCTCGGCGGCGGACGGGCGGGCGGGACCCGCGGGCTGGAGTGTGGTCTGCATGGTTCAAGGCTAAGGGCGGGCACTGACAGTCACGTCCGGTTTCCGGGTGGAATGCCTCACCCGAAAGCGGTCACGGTAGCTCCATGTGCCCGCCCACCTGCTCAGAGTGCCTGCGCCGCGGGCTTGACCATGCCCCGCACTGTGCGGGATTTCACAAACTCGCCCATGGCCGTCATCTCCCACTCGCCGGAGAACTGCTTGATCAGCTTCGCCATCATGACGCCGGTCTGCGGTTCGGCGCCGGTCAGGTCGAAGCGCACCAGCTCCTCGCCGCTCGCCGCGTCGATCAGGCGGCAGTAGGCCTTGGCGACCTCGGTGAACTTCTGGCCCGAGAACGAGTTCACCGTGAAGACCAGGCCGGTGGCTTCGGCGGGCAGCCGGCCGAGGTCCACGACGATCACCTCGTCGTCCCCGGCGCCCTCGCCGGTCAGGTTGTCACCCGAGTGCTTGACGGCTCCGCCGAGGATGGACAGCTTGCCGAAGTAGCAGCTGTCGATGTGGTTGCGCTGCGGGCCGTACGCGATGACGGACGCGTCGAGGTCGATGTCGCGGCCGCCGAACGCCGGCTCCCAGCCCAGGCCCATCTTGACCTGGGAGAGCAGCGGGCGGCCGCCCTTGACCAGGGAGACGGTCTGGTTCTTCTGGAGGTTGACCCGGCCCTTGTCCAGGTTGATCTTCCCGGCGCCGAGGGGCGCGGTGGCCGGGGGAGCCGCGGGCGGCGGAGGCACGGCCGGGGCGGAGGGGGTCTGGCCCCAGGCGGGGGCGGGGGGCGTCGCCGGAGCCTGCGGGGCGGCGACGGGCGGCGGGGTGGGCGCCGGCTCCTCGTCGACGGAGACCCCGAAGTCGGTGGCGATGCCGGCCAGGCCGTTGGCGTACCCCTGGCCGACGGCGCGCACCTTCCACACGCCGCCGCGCTGGTAGACCTCGACGACGACGAGCGCCGTCTCGGTGCCCAGCCTCGGCGGGGTGAAGGTGGCGATCACCGCGCCGCTGCCCGCGTCACGCACGGTGGCGGTGGGCTCGATGCCCTGGAAGGACTGTCCGGCGGCGTCCGGGCTGGCCGTGACCACGATGCGCTCGATGCCCGGCGGCAGCGCGGCCGTGTCCACGGTGATCGAGTCCGGCGCCGAACCGCCGCCGGACCGGTGGCTGACACCGGGGCCGGACGGCTGGTTGTAGAAGATGAAGTCGGCGTCGGAACGCACCTTGCCGTCCGCCGTGAGGAGAAGCCCCGACACGTCGAGCCGCACCGGAGCAGCCACATCCACCGTCACACGGACGGTATTGAGCGGCAGATTGGAACCAGGGGTCATTGCGGTCATGCCCGGAGAACGACCGGAGGCGCTTTGCCGTTCCCTTACCCTCGCGGGATATTTCAGCGCCGGTTGCGGGGGTGGTTCCTCGCCGTCCGCTCGTTGCCGAACTTGTAGGCGCCGGTCCAGCGGGCCATCACGAGCTGAGCGTCCCCGGACTCCACCTCGGCGAGGAACTTCCCGGCGCGCCCGCCCCGCAGGGTGGCGGCGGCGCGCCCCTGGTGCGTGATGACCACGCTGTTGTCGTGGCGCTGTTCGTACGTGAATCCGTGCGGTCTCGGCATGGGCGGCAGCCTGCACCGCGGCGGACGGGGCGGGCAACGCAATTACCGGCGGGCGGCCTGACAGGGCCTGACAGGGCCTGGGGGCCGAAGGCTCCGGGGTCAGCCGCCCGTGACGCGGCGCGGCAGCCCCAGCGGGTCGGCTTCCCGCAGCTCCGCCGGAAGCAGCGCGTCCGGCACGGACTGGTAGGCGACCGGGCGCAGCCAGCGCTCGATCGCGGTCCCGCCGACCGAGGTGGAGTGCGAGGTCGCCGCCGGGTAGGGACCGCCGTGGTGCTGGGCCGGGGCCACCGCGACGCCGGTCGGCCAGCCGTTGACGACGATCCGCCCGGCCAGCGACGTGACCCGCTCGACCAGCTCCGCCGCCCCGGCCGCGGCGCCTTCGGCCTCGTCGGCGGAGAGTTGCAGCGTGGCGCTCAGGTTCCCGGGGAGCCGCTCCAGCAGGGCCGTCGCCTCGCGCTGGCCTTCGTACCGTACGAGGACGGTCACCGGGCCGAAGCATTCCTCGAGCAGCAGGTCGTGGACTCCCGGCGCGGCCAGGCGGGCGGCCGGCACCGTCAGGAACCCCGCGCCGACGGTGCGCTCCCCGCCGGGGCCCGGGGCGACGGGCGCGTCGACGCCCGGCAGCGCGGCGCGTTCGCGTACCCCGGCGATGAAGTCGTCCCGCATCCGGTGGTCGAGCAGCACCCCCGGCGCGGTCTCCCCGAGGGCCTTGGCCAGTGCTTCGGCGAGCCGGTCGCCGTCCGCGCCCGCGGGGACCAGGACCAGGCCGGGCTTGACGCAGAACTGGCCGACGCCGAGGGTGACCGAGCCCGCGAGCCCGCTGCCGATCTCCTCGGCGCGCTCGGCGGCCGCCGCCGGGGTGACCACGACGGGGTTGAGGGAGCCGAGTTCCCCGTGGAAGGGGATGGGCACGGGCCGCGCGGCGGCCGCGTCGAACAGGGCCCGCCCGCCCCGGATGGAGCCGGTGAACCCGGCGGCGCGGACGAGCGGGTGGCGGATCAGCTCCAGCCCGGCGTCGAACCCGTGGACCACGGCGACCACGTCGGCCGGGAGCCCGGCGGCGACGGCGGCCCGGCGCAGCAGCGCGCCGCACAGCGCGGAGGCGGCCGGGTGGTCGGGGTGCGCCTTGACGACCACCGGGCAGCCGGCGGCGAGGGCGCTGGCGGTGTCGCCGCCGGGCACGGAGAAGGCGAGCGGGAAGTTCGAGGCGGCGTAGACGGCGACCACGCCCAGCGGCACCTTGTAGCGGCGCAGGTCCGGGCGCGGCGGGGTGAGGGAGGGGTCGGCGCGGTCGATGCGGACGTCGAGGTACGCGCCCTCGTCCACGATGTCGGCGAAGGCCCGCAGCTGACCGGTGGTGCGGCCGAGCTCGCCGGTGAGACGGGCGGTGCCGAGCGCGGTCTCGGCGTCGGCGGCCGCGATCACGTGGTCGGCGGCCCCGTCGAGCAGCTCGGCGGCCGTGCGCAGGAAGGCGGCCCGGACCGTGCGGTCGGCCAGGGCGCCGCGGGCGGCGTGGGCCGCGCGGACGGCCTCGTCCACCTCGCGGGCGGTGGCCTCGTGGCCGACCTGTTCGCGCTGCTTCCCGGTGCGGGGGTCCACACTCCAGACTGGTGTTGCTGTCATGGCGCACTGCCTCCTGGATCCACGCTGACTCGCGCGGTGTTGTTCAGTATTCTGAACGCCGTTCCGGTGGATGAATGATCACATCCATCGCGGACTCTATTTCCGCGTCTTCCGGGTTGACAAGGGACACGAACCGGAAATGGCGACAAAGCGACAAGAGGGGCAGCGAGGCGAATGACGACAGCTGAGTCCGCGGAGTCGGAGGGTCCCGGCGCGCCGGCCGCCGTCAAGTCGGCCGTGCGCACGGTCCTGTTGCTGGAGCACTTCGCGGCGCGGCCGGGGCTGCACAGCCTGGCCGACATCCAGCACGACCTCGCCCTGCCCAAGTCCAGCCTGTACATGCTGCTGCGCACGCTGGTGAACCTGGGCTGGGTGGAGACCGACGCGTCGGGGACGCGCTACGGCATCGGCGTACGGGCCCTGCTGGTCGGCAGCTCGTACATCGACGGGGACGAGGTGGTCGCGGCGGCCCGGCCCACCCTGGACCGGCTCTCCGACGACACGACGGAGACCATCCACCTGGCCCGGATGGACGGCACCAGCGTGGTCTACCTGGCCACCCGCCAGTCCCAGCACTACCTGAGGCCCTTCACCCGGGTCGGGAGGCGGCTGCCGGTGCACTCGACGGCGCTCGGCAAGGCGCTGTTGGCCACGCACACGGACGAGGAGGTACGGGGACTGCTGCCGCGGCGGCTGGAGGCGGTCACCGAGCACACCGTCACCGACCGGGAGCAGCTCATCGAGGAGCTGGCGCTGGTGCGGGAACAGGGCTACGCCGTGGACCGCGAGGAGAACACGCTGGGGCTGCGCTGCTTCGGGGTGGCGGTGCCGTACCGGACGCCGGCGCGGGACGCGGTGAGCTGCTCGGTGCCGGTGGCGCGGCTGACGCCGGGTCACGAGCAGACGATCAAGGCGGCGCTGTTCGAGGCGCGGGACCGGCTGTCGGTCGTCACCCGGCGCATGTGAGGCGGTGGAGGTGGCGGTTCCTCCCCCGGGTGGGGGAGACGGTTCCCCTTCAAGGGGGAGGTGGCGGGAGGCCGCGGAGCGGATCGTTGAGGCATGACCACACGAGCCGTTCACATGTCGCGCAAGGCGGACACTCCGGGTCCGCGCAAGGCGGGTACCCCGGGTCCGCGCACGTCGGGTACTCCGGGCGTCCGGGAGCCGTCGGGCCCCGCCCTGGGGGCCTGGCGGAAGGCCCTGCGGGTGGTGGCGCCGGCCGCCGCCGTGCCCTATCTGGTGCTCAAGTCCGCCTGGCTGGCGGGGAGCCGGGTGGGGATTCCCGAGGGCAGCCCGCTGCTGGAGCCGGGGATGTTCCTCACCGTGGCCAACGCGGTCACGCTGGCCATGGACGCGAGCGTGATCCTGCTCGTCCTGGTCCTCACCAGACCCTGGGGGACGCGGGTGCCTCCCTGGCTGCTCACGGTCCCCGCCTTCGTCGCCACCGGGCTGCTCACCCCGATCCTCACCGCGTTCCCGGCCCAACTGCTCATACGGGCGGCGGGTCTGGGCGGCGAGGTTCCCGGAGGGGAGGCGGCGCGGCCGTTCCTCGACTCCTGGGTGTTCACCGTCGTCTACGGCGGTTTCACCGTCCAAGGACTCGCCTTGGCCGCCCTGTTCGTGCCCTATGCGCGCGAGCGCTGGGGCCGGCGGTGGCAGGGCGTCCTGGGCCGCGGGCTCCCGTCACCCACGGGGGTGGTGGCGGGAGCCGCGGCGGTGGGCGCCCTGCCGGTCGCGGCCGTCCACGCGTACTGGGCCTTCGGCGGGACGGCCGGGCTGGGCGCTGAGCGGGCGGCCGCCTCATCGACGGCGATGAGCGTGGTGTCCGGGGTGCACGCGATATGCGCGCTCGGTGCCGCCGTGGGGGCGGTGCTGCTGGCCCGGGGCGGGAACCGGCGGGCGGGGTGGCCGCTGGCCCTCACCTGGACCGGCTCGGCGGCTGCCCTGGCCTGGGGGCTGTGGCCGCTGCTCGCCTCGCTGGGGCCGCAGCTCGACGGCGGCGAACGGCCCTCCGCCGCAGTGCAGTTGATCTACGCTGGGCAGATGATCACCGGAGTGCTCGCCGCCGCCGTGCTCACACGGTTCCTCACCTCGCGCCGCGAGGGGTGATGCGGCAGGCGGCGGCCCGGGTGCTGGGGGCGCGGGCGCGGCTGCGCTGGGTGCACCTGGTACTCGGCGGGGCCCTGCTGATGCCCTACTTCCTGCTCTCCCAGGTGGTGGTCGGCGGGATCGCCGGGTCCAACGCCCTGGACTCCTTCCCGCTGGTCCTCGCCTCCTACGCCCTCTCGCTGCCGCTGGCCGCCGCCACCGCGGTGTTCGGACTGGTCCGGCCGATGTCGGTGGCCGCCGTACGCGCCATGTGCGGGGTGCCGGGGGAGCTGCTGGCCGAGGGGCCGGCCCGGTCCTGGGCGGCGCGGGGGCGGGCCTCCGCCTGGTGGACCCTTCACCTGGGGATCGGCGCGCTGGTCAGCGGGATGAGCCTGGCGGTGCCGCCCATGGGGGTGGTGCTGATCGCCCTGCCGTTCGTGGGCGCACTGCAGGAGACCCCGCTGGGGCGCCAGTGGTTCGGCCCCGGCACCCTGCCCTACGCCGGGTCCCTGGTCGGGGTCGCCCTCCTCGCCGGAGTGGCCCTGTGCGCCGCCGGGGCGGGGGAGCTGCTGGCCCGGCTGGCCCCGGTACTGCTCGGGCCGACCGGGGCGGACCGGCTGGCGGCGGCCGAGGAGCGGGCCGCCGACCTGGCGGTGCGCAACCGACTGGCCCGGGAGCTGCACGACGCGGTCGGGCACGCGCTGAGCGCCGTCACCCTCCAGGCGAGCGCGGCCCGGCGGGTGCTCGACAGCGACCCGGAGTTCGTCCGGGAGGCGTTGGCCGCCATCGAGGACACCACCCGCCGGACGGTGGGCGAGCTGGACGCGGTCCTGGGACTGCTGCGCGACGGGGACCCGGCCCGGGCCGACGCCGCGCCCGCGCCGACGCTCGCCGCCGACCTCGACGGACTGCTCGCCCGCACCCGGGCCGGCGGCACCGTCGTCACCGCCCGGCAAGACCCGGGACCCGCCGGGGACTGGGCGCAGCTCCCCGCGATCGCCTCGCGCGAGGCGTACCGGATCGTGCAGGAGGGCCTGAGCAACGCCCTGCGCCACGGCGCGGGGCCGGTCCGCCTGGGGATCGCCGTCCGGCAGGGCCCGGAAGGCGACGGACACCGTGAACTGGAGATCAGCATGACGAACCTGCCCGGGGGCCCCGAACACCGGGAGTCCCGCACCACCGGCGGCCGGGGGCTGCGCGGCGCCGCCGAGCGGGCCGCGCTGCTCGGCGGCCGCGTCGAGGCCGGCCCGCACGAGGGCCAGTGGCGGCTGCTGGCCGTCCTCCCGCTCGGAGGAGGGCCCCGATGAGCCCGGTGAGCCCCGTGCCCGCGGAGCCGACCGCGCCCGCGGAGCCGATCGGATCCGCCCCGTCCGCCGCGCCCGGCCCGTCCGCCGGGTCGCCGGCCGGGCGGCCGGCGCTGCGGATCGTGCTCGTCGACGACGAGCGGATGGTCCGTACCGCCCTGCGGGTCATCCTGGACGCGGAACCCGACCTGGAGGTCGTCGGGGAGGCGGCCTCCGGTGCCGAGGCCGTCCCCCTGGTCCGCTCCCTCGCCCCCGACGTGGTGCTGATGGACGTCCGGATGCCGGAGATCGACGGCATCCGGGCCACCGAGCAGATCCTCGCCACCATGGCCGAGCCGCCCCGGATCGTGGTCGTCACCACCTTCGAGAACGACGCCTACGTGTACGACGCGCTGCGCGCGGGCGCCTGCGGGTTCCTCCTGAAGCGGGCCGACCCGGACGAGCTGACCGGCGCGGTCCGCCTCGTCGCCCGCGGGGACTCGCTGCTCTTCCCGGCGGCCGTACGCGCGCTGGCCGCCGCCCACACGCCCGCGGACCGGGCTCCGGCGGCCCCGGCCTGGGCGGCCAGGCTCACCGACCGGGAGGCCGACGTCCTGCGCCTGATGGCCACCGGGCTGTCGAACCACGAGCTGAGCGAGCGCCTCGGGGTCGGCCCGCAGACCGTCAAGACCCATGTCGCCGCGATCCTCGCCAAGACCGGCTCCCGCGACCGTACCCAGGCGGTCATCGCGGCCTACGAGGGGGGCTTCATCATGAGGAAAAGCTGAGAACCCGGCCACAATCGGGGCAGAGCGGAACGCCTGGGGCCGCTCGGACGTCCTTCTGGGGGATGAACAAGACGATCAGGCGTGCGTCGGTCTTCTGTCTGCTTCTGGTGCTGGCCCTTTTGGTGCGGGTCACCTGGGTGCAGGCATACCAAGGCCAGGCCCTCGCAGACGACGAACACAACCGGCGCAACCTCATCGGGCAGTACGAGAACCCGCTGGGCAACATCATCGTGGGCGGGGAGGCGATCACCGGCTCGACGAAGACGGGCGGCAAGGACTTCGGGTACAAGCGGACGTACACCGACGGCCCGCTCTACGCGCCGATCACGGGATACAGCTCGCAGGCCTACGGCACGACGATGCTGGAGGGCGTCTACAAGAACATCCTCAACGGCTCCGACAACCGGCTCAAGACCATCATGGACACGCTCACCAACAAGCGGGCCGACCCGGGCAACGTGCTGACCACCATCGACAAGGACGTGCAGAAGGCCACCTGGGACGCCCTCCAGGGCAAGCAGGGCTCCGCCGTGGCCATCGACCCGGCGACCGGCGAGATCCTCGCGGTCGTGAACAACTCCTCGTACGACCCCGGCCGCATCACCGGGGCCAACGACGAGGAGGCCTGGCAGGAGCTCTCCGCCGACCAGGGCAAGGCCATGGAGAACGTGGCGCTCCGCAAGCCCCAGGCGCCCGGCTCCACCTTCAAGCTGGTCACTCTGGCGGCGGCCATCGAGAACGGGCTGGTCACGAACATCGACACGCCCACGGGCACCCCCGACCCGTACACGATCCCCGGCACCCGCACTCTGCTGCCCAGCGAGGCGGGCTCGGCGGCCTGCAACAACGTGTCCCCGCGCACCGCGCTGCGGCTGTCCTGCAACAACGTGTTCGCGGAGCTCGCCTCCAAGCTCGGCCAGGACAAGATGCGCGCGATGGCGGAGAAGCTCGGCTTCAACACACAGATCGACACCCCGGTCCGCACCAACCCGGCGAGCAAGTACCCGTCGCAGAAGATGTCCGTCGACCAGGTCGCGCAGACGGGTATCGGCCAGTTCGACGTGCAGGCGACCCCGCTCCAGATGGCGATGGTGACGGCCGCGATCGAGAACGGCGGCAAGCTCGTCGCCCCGCACATGGTCTCCGAGGTCACCGATGCCGACGGGAACGTGCTGGAGAGCTTCAAGGACCCGAAGTCCGAGCAGGTCATGAAGGAGCGGACCGCGTCGATGCTCCAGGACGCCATGCGGACGGTCGCCACCGAGGGCGGCGGCAAGCCCGCCCAGGTGAAGGGCGCCGAGGTGGGCGGCAAGACCGGTACCGCCCAGCGCGGTGTGAACAACAGCAAGCCGCCGCTCGCCTGGTTCACCTCGTACGGCAAGGCCGACGGCAAGCAGATCGCCGTCGCCGTCGAGATCGAGAACTCGGACACCGACCGCTCCGAGATCGGCGGCGGCAAGCTGGCCGCGCCCATCGCCCAGAAGATGATGGCGGCGTGGCTGAAGAAGTAGGCATTCGAACTGACGGCTGACGCGCCGGGAACCGAACGGGGTTCCCGGCGCGTTTCCCTCTCCATGATCAGGACCGCGCGAACCGCAGACCTCGACGCCATCGCCGCCCTCCACACCCGCGCCCGGGCCACCTACTACCAGGGCCGGCTGCCCGCGGAGGCCTACAGCGGCGAAGCCGAACTCGCGCGGACCCGGGAGGGCTGGTCCCGGGCCGTCGCCCGCGCCACCGCCGACGGCGGGGTGCTCTGCGCCGAACGGGACGGTGAGCTGACGGGGGTCGCCGCCTTCCGCACCGTCGAGGGCGAGACCACCCTCACCCAGCTGCACGTGGACCCGGTCCACTGGCGCCGCGGCACCGGCGCCGCCCTGCACGCGGCCTGCCTCGACGCCTGGCGCCGGGCCGGGGTGGACCGGGTCCGGCTGGAGGTCTACGAGCACAACCTGCGCGCCCAGGCGTTCTACGCCGCCCACGGCTGGCTCGCGGACCCCGCCGGAGCGAAGTCCGGCTCGCACCTCACCCTCTGGCTGAGCGTGCCGCGGGCGTCCGGGGAATGAGACGCTCCACCAGGTGGTTGAAGCGGTAACTGTTTGATCTGGTCCCCGACCCCCTGAAACCGAAAGAGAAGAACCGACATGCGCGTCGAGATCTGGGCGGACATCGCCTGCCCCTGGTGCTACGTAGGAAAGGCACGGTTCACCAAGGGGCTCGCCGAGTTCGCCCACCGCGACCAGGTGGAGATCGTCTTCCGGTCGTTCGAGCTCGACCCGAACAGCCCCAAGGGCGTCGCCGCGCCCGTCGTGGAGATGCTCGCCAAGAAGTACGGCCGCACCCTCGACGAGGCCCGCGGCATGGAGGAGCACGTCGCCGCCAGCGCCCGCGCCGAGGGGCTGACGTACCGCACCGAGGGCCGCGACCACGGCAACACCTTCGACATCCACCGGCTGCTGCACCTGGCCGCCGCCCGCGGCCGCCAGGAGGAGCTGCTCGACCTCGCGTACCGGGCGAACTTCGGCGAGGAGCGCTCCGTCTTCGACCCCGAGGTGCTGGTCGCGCTCGCCGTCGAGGCGGGGCTGGACGAGGCGGAGGCCCGCGCGGTCCTCTCCGACGACTCCGCCTACGCCGCCGAGGTGCGAGCCGACGAGCGCGAGGCCGCCGAGCTCGGCGCCAACGCGGTGCCGTTCTTCGTCCTGGACCGCCGCTACGGCATCTCCGGCGGGCAGCCGGCCGAGGTGTTCACCCGGGCGCTGGAGCAGGCCTGGGCCGGCCGCGAGGTCGAGGAGCCGGCCGCCGGCGCCGAGGCGTGCGAGCCCGACGGGGCCTGCGAGGTCCCGCAGGCCTGACTCCCCGTCCGGCGCCGGCGCGCGCCGGACGGACCGGAACGGCCCTGTGGACTGGGGGCCGTTCCGGGCGCAGAGTTGACGGCATGATCCTTCCGCTCGCCGAAGCAGCCCGTGCCGAGTTCGCGCAGTCGACCACCTACCTCAACACCGCCAGCTGCGGGGTCCTCCCGCGCGCCGCCGTGGCGGAGGTGCGGGCGCTGGCCGAGGCCGCCGGCGCCGGAACCGACGCCGGATTCGGTGACTTCGACCGCGTCGGCCTGGCCCGGGATTCCTTCGCCCGGCTGGTCGGCGTCACGCCCGACCGGGTGGCCGTCGGGTCGGCCGTCGCCACCCATGTCGGCCTCGTCGCGGCCGCGCTCCCGCCCGGCGCCGAAGTGCTGTGCCCGGAGGGCGAGTTCGCCTCGGTGATCAACCCGTTCGTGGTGCGCGGCGACCTCAAGGTGCGCTTCGTCCCGCTGGAGGCGGTCGCCGCGTCCGTCGGCCCGGACACCGCGCTGGTCGCGATCAGCGCCGTCCAGTCCGCGGACGGCCGCACCGCCGACCTGCCCGCCATCCGCGCCGCGGCGGCCGGCTGCGGGGCCCGGATGCTGGTGGACGCCACGCAGGCCGCCGGCTGGCTGCCCTTCGACGCCTCGCCCTACGCCTACACCGTCACCGCCGGGTACAAGTGGCTGCTCGGGGCGCGCGGCGCCTCGTACCTCACCGTCTCGGAGGAGGCCCAGCACACCCTGACCCCGCTGCACGCCGGCTGGGTGGCGGCGGAGTCCGTCTGGGATGCCACCTACGGCCCGATGCGGGAACTGGCCTCTGGGGCGCGCCGGTTCGACGAGTCCCCGGCCTTCCTCGCCTACCACGCGGCCGCGCCCTCGCTGGCCCTGCTGGAGCGGATCGGCATCGACGCCGTGCACGCCCACGACACCGCCCTGGCCGCCCGCTACCGGGCCGGCCTCGCCCGCCTCGGCCACGAACCGGTGCCGGGCGACTCCCCGATCGTCGCGGTCCCGGGCCTGGCCGGGCGCCGGCCCGAGCTGCTCGCGGCCGGCATCGCCACCGCGGCCCGCGCGGGCGCCCTGCGGGCCTCGTTCCACCTCTACAACACCGAGGCGGACGTGGACCGCCTGCTGGACGTCCTGTCCGGCTGACGGCCTGACCGGCCTGACCGGCCGGCCTGTTTGGCCTGTTCGGCTTGACTGACCGACTGACCGACTGACCGACTGACCGACTGACCGACTGACCGACTGACCGACTGACCGACTGTTCGGCCTGACGCCTCACCGGCCTGACGGGCCCGGCGGGCCGGGCCGTCGGCGGCGTCAGGCGGAGGCCGCCGCCCACGCCGACTCCGCCGCGGCCACCGCCGGGCCGGCGTCGGCCGACAGGGCCGCGGCCAGGGCCGTCAGCGCCGACCGCACGGAATCCGGCGCCGCCGCCGCACCGTAGTGGTTGACCCGGACCATCTCCCGCGCCAGCGCGCCGCCGCCCGCCGCGAGCGGCGCCGCCGGGTCCGCCGACAGGGCCTTCGCCACCACCAGCGAGGCGTCCGCCACCCGCAGCGTGGTGGCCACCGGCGCCGCCTCCGCTTCGAGCGCCACGTACGGGGCGAGGCCCAGCGCCACCGCGCCCGCCCGGGTCGCCGCCGCGGCGGCCGCGTGGCGGGCCATCACGGCCGGCAGCCCCTCGGCCGCGATCCGGTCCAGGCAGGCCTCCAGCGCCAGCATCTCCAGCTGCGCAGGGGCATGCAGCAGCGCCGTGCGCCCGCCGTCGATCCAGCGCTCCTTCCAGTCCAGGAGGGACAGGTACGAGCGCCTGGGCGCGGCCGGGTTCTGCGCGAACCGGGCCCACGCCCGCTCCGAGACCGACACCGCCGACACCCCCGCCGGGCCGCCCATCGCCTTCTGGGCGCCGATCACGCACAGGTCCACGCCCCACGCGTCCGGCAGCAGCGGCTCCGCGCCCACCGAGGCCACCGCGTCCAGCATGAACAGCGCCCCGTGGGCCCGCACCGCCTCGCCGATCTCCGCGACCGGGTTCGTGTTCCCGGTCGCCGCCTCCGCGTGCACCAGCGAGACGAAGTCGATCTCCGGGTGCTCGGCCAGCGCCCGCGCGACCCGCTCCCCGCTCACCGCCGTGTCGAAGGGCACCGCCAGGTCCACGACATGGGCCCCGCAGTCGCGCAGCCAGTTGCCGAAGGTGGTCCCGTACGGGCCGGTGACGATGTTCAGCGCCGTCGATCCGGGGCGCGCTCCCGAGCGGATGCACGCCTCCAGCGGCAGCAGCGCCTCGCCCTGGGTGATGACCACGTCCTGCCCGGTCCCGAGCAGGCCGGCGACTCCCCGCTCGATCGACGCGAAGTGCTCGGCGGTCAGCGGCGGGAGGTCCAGGAAGGGGTGCGTCACGGTGCTGCTCTCTTCGCCCGGGGTTACCGGGAGAGCCTACCGAGCACGCACGTACAGTGCCGACATGAGCGATGTGAGCGATGTGCTGCACGTGAAGGGGCGGGTGCTCGTCGGGCCCGACGAGGTCCGCGACGAGCTCTGGGTGGTGGGCGGCAGGATCTCGTACGAGCGCCCGCGCGCGGCCGCCCACGAGATCACCACGGTGACCGGCTGGGTCCTGCCCGGCCTGGTCGACGCGCATTGTCACGTGGGACTGGATGCCCACGGTCCGGTCGACGCCGAGACCGCCGAGGCGCAGGCCCTCGCCGACCGCGACGCCGGCACCCTGCTGATCCGCGACGCCGGATCCCCCTCCGACACCCGCTGGATCGACGACCGCGAGGACCTGCCGAAGATCATCCGGGCGGGCCGGCACATCGCGCGCACCCGCCGCTACATCCGCAACTACGCCCACGAGATCGAGCCCGCCGACCTCGTCGAGTACGTCGGCCGCGAGGCCCGGCGCGGCGACGGCTGGGTGAAGCTGGTCGGCGACTGGATCGACCGCGACGCCGGCGACCTGACGGCCTGCTGGCCGCGCGCCGAGGTCGAGGCGGCCATCGCCGAGGCCCACCGGCTGGACGCCCGGGTCACCGCGCACTGCTTCGCGGAGGACTCGCTGCGCGACCTGGTCGAGGCGGGCATCGACTGCGTCGAGCACGCCACCGGTCTCACCGAGGACACCATCCCGCTGTTCGCGGAGCGCGGGGTGGCGATCGTCCCGACCCTGGTGAACATCGCGACGTTCCCGAAGCTGGCGGCGGGTGGCGAGGCGAAGTTCCCCGGCTGGTCGGCCCACATGCGACGGCTCCACGAGCGCCGCTACGACACGGTGCGGGCCGCCTACGACGCGGGCATCCCGGTGTACGTCGGCACGGACGCGGGCGGATCCCTGCCGCACGGGCTGGTCGCCGCCGAGGTCGCGGAGCTGGTGCGGGCCGGGATCCCGCCGCTGGACGCCCTCTCGGCGACGGCCTGGGCGGCGCGCGAGTGGCTGGGCAGGCCAGGCCTGACCGAGGGCGCGCCGGCCGACCTGGTGGTCTACGGCAGCGACCCGCGCGCCGACGTACGCAGCCTGGCGCAGCCGCTGCGCGTTGTCGTGGGCGGCAAGGTCCGCGCCTGAGCGCGGGGTTGACGGGGCGTGACGTCAGGGCCCGGACGGTCGTTGTGAACGGCCGCGCCGGGCCCTTGCGGGAGCGGAATTCGCTCACGCCTGCGGCATTTGCGTGGCGGGAGGGAACTCGCGTTCCGTGTGGGGTGCATGAAATCGAATTCGTGCACGGAAACCACCCTTTGGGGTGAACTCACGCCATGTGCGCGCCCGTTCACTCACAGTGCGTAAAGATTCCGGGAGCCGAAGCCGTCGGCGCGCGCGATGTCCCCCATTGGCGGCGCGACGGCACCCATCTTCCCGGGGGTTCCACCACCTTGAACAGCAACACCTTCCGCATGCCCGCGGCCGCCCTGCTCGCCACGGGAGCGGTCGCCCTGCTCACCGCGCCGCCCGCCTTCGCCACCGCAGGCGCCCCCACCGGGGGCGAGGGCAAGGCCGGGGCCGTCGTCCTGCGCGCCAACCTCGACGTCGGTTTGCTCAACAAGACCGTCCACGTCCCGCTGAAGACCGAACTCAACGAGGTCAGCGCCCCCGAGACGGCCCGCAAGACCGCGCTCACCGTCACCCTGGACGGGGTCGAGGGAGGGAAGGAGGTCAGCGTGCTGCGCGCGGACGTGGCCACCTCCAAGGCCACGGCGGACGGGCGGCGCGCCGAGGCGGAGGCGAACCTCGCCAACGCCAAGGTGCACGTGCCGGGGCTGCCGCTGCTCTCCCTCATCCAGGTGGAGAAGGTCACGTCCAAGGCGGTGTGCGAGGCCGGCCGCAAGCCGGAGGCCAGCTCCAACGCGCTGGGGGCCGTGACCGTGCTCGGCAAGAAGGTCACCCTCTCGGTCGGCGGCCCGACCAAGGTCGAGGTACCGAAGGTCGGCCTGGTCAGCCTGGAGCTGTCCGGTACGCAGACCACCTCGACCACGGCCGCCGCGGCCGCGCTCCGGCTCAAGGTGTCGGTGAACCCGCTGGACCTGAACGTCGCCGAGGTCGACGGCGAGATCGTCCTGGCCGAGGCGCACTGCGAGTCCCCGAAGGCGCCGGAACCGGACCCGTCCGCGAAGCCCGACGTCAAGCCGCAGACGGCCTCCGGCACCGCCGGGACCGCCGTGACCCAGGCCAACCTGGCCGAGACCGGCGGCGGTTCCCTCACCCCGTACATGGTGGGCGGCGCGGTGGTCCTGCTCGGCATCGGCGCGGGCGCGCTGGTGGTGTCCCGGCGCGGCCGCGCCTCGTAGGACGACCGTACCCGTCAGCGGGTGGCGTGCTCCAGGCCCTGACCGCCGGCGCCACGTGACATCACGGCCATGGTGACCTGCTTGTCGATGGCCGCGTACTCCTTCTGCTTGGCGGCGCCGACGGCGCTGTCACCGGGGGCGCAGGAGGCGCACACGACCCGGAACGGCGGTCCCATGTCCGAGTACTGCGTCAGGTACTCGGCCTTGGTGACCTCCCAGCGGCCGGGGTGCGAGGCCGCCGGGGAGAAGGTGAAGCGGGGGATCGAGGACTGGTTGCCGCGGAGCTTGTCGGCCGGCACGAAGCTGGCGACCTGGTCGCCCATGCCGAAGACGACCCAGGTCCCGTTGATCTTCTCGTAGGGCTGCGGCACGTGGTTGTGCGTGCCGATGATCAGATCGATGTCGGGAAGGCCGTCCGCCCCCTTGGAGGCGGTCAGCGCCTGCGCCAGCTCGCGCTGCTGCTGGTCGGGCGCCGTCTGCCACTCGGTGCCCCAGTGGACGCTGAGCACGACCACCTGCGCGCCGGCCGCGCGGGCGGCGCGGGCGTCCTCGATGATCCGCTTCTGGTCGATCAGGTTGACGGACCAGGGCTTGTCCTGGGGGAGCGGAATGCCGTTGGTGCCGTACGTGTACGACAGCTGGGCGATCTTCGCGCCGCCCGCGGTCACCAGGGCGGGGGCCTTCGCCTCCGCGGCGCTGCGGGCGGATCCGACGTGCTTGATGCCGACGCGGTCGAGGTGGTCGAGGGTGCGGGCGAGGCCGGCGTAACCGGCGTCGAGGGTGTGGTTCGAGGCCGTCGAGCAGCTCTCGTACCCGGTGTCCTTGAGCGCGTCGGCCAGCTCGTGCGGGGCCTTGAAGGTGGGGTAGCCGGTGTAGGGCCCGCCCGGTTCCCCGTACGGGATCTCGTGGTGGCATATCGCCACGTCGGCGGCGGAGACGATGGGCTTCACGCCGGCGAGTATCTTGCGGAAGTCGTGCCCCTTGCCGCCCGCGTCGGCCGCGGACCGCTCGATGATCGAGGGGTACGGGATGATGTCGCCCGTCGCGACGAGGGTGAACGGCTTGCCCTCGGGCGCGGGGGTGCCGGTCTTGCCGCCCGCCTTCCCCTGGAGCCGCTGCTGTGTGGCGCCCTTGCCGCCGTCGTCGAGCAGCGTGGGAACGGCGTAGATCCCGCCGCCCACGACCGCCAGCCCGGCCACGGCCGCGGCTATCTTGGCCGATGCCTTCATGTCTTGTCCCCCTGGTGTTGCCCTGCGTGCCAGTCAGATCATCGCTCAATACGACTGCCACGCCGGTACCCGCCCCGACTCGCGTGCCGCCGCGCGCCCCCCGACACCGCCACCCCAACCGCCCGTTCGGCGGCCCGCCAGAGCAGGGCCCTTCGGCCCGGCCCCGGCCTCGGCCCGGCCTCGGCGCAGGTCGGCTGGGCGCAGGCCTCGGTCGCGGGGTTCGGCACCCGTGTGCGGGACGCGGCCGGTTGGTCTCGGCCCGGGCTCGGGCGCCGGGGTTCGGCACCCGTTGGCAGGGGCGGTGCGTCCAGTCGGCGCGGGGTCGGCTCAGTGCCGCGCCGGGGCGGGGGTTGGTGCCCGCGGGTGTTCGGGAGGGCGGGGGCCGGCCCCGGTGGGTTCAGCGCGCGGCCAGCGCCAGGGCGTGGTCGAGGGCCTGGAGGAGGCGGCCCGTCGTCGCGCGGTCTCGGACCGCGATGCGGAGCCAGGAGCGGTCCAGGCCCGGGAACGTGTCGCCGCGGCGGACGGCGAAGCCCAGGGCGCGCAACCGGGTCCGTACCTCCGCGGCGCCCGCCACCCGGATCAGGACGAACGGACCCTCCGCCACCCCGGACACCGTGATCTCCTCGAACTCCGTGAGCCCGGCCAGCAGATGCGCCCGGTCCACCGCGATCCGCCGGGCCGCGGCCTCAGCCTCCGCCAGCGCCGCCGGGGCGACACACGCCTCGGCCGCCACCAGCGCAGGCGTCGACACCGGCCACAGCGGCTGCGCGGCCGCCAGCTTCGCGATCACCTCCGGCTCGGCCAGTACGTAGCCGATCCGCAGCCCCGCCAGCCCCCACGTCTTCGTCAGGCTCCGCAGGACCACCAGCCCGGGGACGTCCATCCGCCCGGCCAGGGCCTCCCGTTCACCCGGGACCGCGTCCATGAACGCCTCGTCCACCACCAGGATCCGGCCCGGCCGGGCCAGGGCGGCCAGCGTGGCCGCCGGGTGCAGGACCGACGTCGGGTTGGTCGGGTTCCCGACCACCACCAGGTCGGCGTCCTCCGGTACCGCCGCCGGGTCCAGCCGGAAGCCGTCCGCCGCCTTCAACAGCACCCGCCGTACCCGGTGCCCGGCGTCCCGCAGGGCCGACTCCGGTTCCGTGAACTGCGGGTGCACCACGACCGGACGTACGGCCCCCAGGGCCCGCGCGATCAGTACGAACGCCTCCGCCGCCCCGGCCGTCAGCAGCACCCGCTCGACCGGGAGCTCGTGCCGGGCCGCCACGGCCGCCCGCGCCGCCCGCCCGTCCGGGTACGCGGCCAGGTCCCCGAGCGAGGCGGCGATCCGCTGCTTGAGCCACTCCGGCGGCGTCTCCGACCGCACGTTCACCGCCAGGTCCACCAGCGCGCCGCCCGCGTCCATCACCTCCGCGTCCCCGTGGTGGCGCAGGTCGTGCGCGTGCGCCGTGGCCACCGCGCAGGTCGCCGCCACCGACCGCCGCTTGGGTACGAGGAGTTCCCCGCCGCCCGCGAGCGCCGCGGCCTCCGCCACCGAGGGGGTCCCGGTGGCGTCCCGTACGGCGTCGGAGGGATGCGGTACGGCCACCGCGGCCAGTTCCTCGGCGCGGTAGCCGATCAGCGGCACGCCGAAACGTTCCGCCGCCCCCGCGATCCCCGGCTCCCCGGCCTTCGAGTCCACCGTGGCCAGCGCCGTCACCGCCTCGACCGGCAGCCCGGCCCCCCGCAGCGTCTCCTCGACCAGCGCGCACACCTCCGCCACCGAGACCCCCGCGCGGCCACCGACCCCGACCACCAGCCGCGTCGTGTACTCGCCCACCGGGATCACCCTTCCTTCGTCAACAGTTCGTGTCCCGCCACCCGCGCGCGGAGGTGCGCGCGCGGCCGACAGTCGGTATTCAGGGGCACATGGCCGTGATCGTGGCGTTGGGCGCGTTCCTGATGACCCTGGCGGGCGGGTGGACGGCGCAGCGCGTCACCGACCGCCGCCACCTCGTGCTGGGCCTCGCCGGCGGGCTGATGCTCGGCGTCGTCGGCCTCGACCTGCTGCCGGAGTCGCTGCACGCGGCGGGCCGCGAGGTGTTCGGCGTACCGCTCGCCCTGCTGCTGTTCGTGGCCGGGTTCCTGGTCGCGCACGTGGTGGAGCGGCTGCTGGCGGTACGTCAGGCCGCGCACGGCGCCGAGAACGGGGGCCGGGTGCCCCAGGTCGGGCTGACGGCGGCCGCCGCGATGGTCGGGCACAGCCTCGCCGACGGCGTGGCGCTGGGCGCGGCCTTCCAGGTCGGCGGCGGGATGGGGGTGGCCGTCGCGCTGGCCGTCATCACCCACGACTTCGCCGACGGGTTCAACACGTACACGCTGACCCGGCTGTACGGAAACGAGCGCCGCAAGGCCGTGATGATGCTCTTCGCGGACGCGGCGGCCCCCGTGGTGGGCGCGGCGTCCACCCTGCTGTTCACCCTTCCGGAGGAACCCCTCGGGGCGTACCTCGGCTTCTTCGGGGGTGTCCTGCTGTACCTGGCCGCCGCCGAGATCCTGCCCGAGGCGCACCACGAGCACCCCGCCCTGTCCACGCTGATGTGCACGGTGGGCGGGGTGGCCGGGATCTGGCTCGTGGTGGGCCTCGCGGACTGAGCTCACGGGCGGGTTGCCGTCGTCGCCGCCGCTGCCGCCGCTCGGGTGAAGCGGAGGGCCACCGAGGGCTCCGCCGCCCAGTGCGTGTGCAGGTAGCTGGCGTGCACGCCCTGCTGTACGAAGCCCTCGACGCGGCGTTCGGGATGCGTGAACCCCCACGCCGGCGCGGCTCCCGAGCCGGGCTCGATCACCGTGCGGTGGAACTCGTGCCCGCGCAGCCGGGTGCCGGTGGCGGCGAGCGGGCTGTCGGACACCGCCACCGCCTCGCGGTAGCCGAGCGTGAGCCGCTCCGACATCCGGGCGTCGGCGTCGAGGACCCCGCACATCGGCTTGCCGTCGAGCGAGCGGGCGAGGTACAGCAGCCCGGCGCACTCGGCGGCGACCGGGCCGCCGGCCGCGGCGAAGTCTGCGACGGCCTTGCGGAGCGGTTCGTTGGCGGACAGCTCCGGTGCGTACATCTCCGGGAACCCGCCGCCGATCACCAGGCCGGTGGTGCCGGTGGGGAGCGCCTCGTCGCGCAGCGGGTCGAAGGTGACGACCTCCGCCCCGGCGGCGGTGAGCAGCTCCACGTGCTCGGCGTAGGAGAACGTGAACGCGGCCCCGCCGGCGACGGCGATGACCGGTGCCGCGCCGTTGCCGGGGGCGCCGTCCCCGGGCCCTCCCCCGGCTACCGCTGGGGGTACCCCCAGTGTGTCGAACGCCGGCGAGGCCGCACGGGGGGACCAGGCCTCGCAGTGCAGCGGCGGGGCCGTGCGGGCCAGGGCCATCAGGGCGTCCAGGTCGCAGCCCGCCCGGACCTGCGCGGCCAGTGCCGACACCGAGGCCAGGGCGTCGGTGTGCCGTTCGGCCACCGGGACCAGCCCCAGGTGCCGCGACGGCGCGGCCACCTGCGGAGCCCGCCGCAGGACGCCGAGGACCGGCGTCCCGGCCTCCTCCAGCGCCTCCCGCAGCATCGCCTCGTGGCGGTCGGAGCCGACCTTGTTCAGGATCACGCCCCCCAGCCGCACCTGTGGGTCGAACGAGGCGAAGCCGTGCACCAGCGCCGCCACCGACCGCGACTGCGACGACGCGTCGACGACCAGTACCACCGGCGCCCGCAGCAGCTTCGCCACCTGCGCCGTCGACGCCAGCTCGCCCCGCCCCGCGGCCCCGTCGTAGAGCCCCATGACGCCCTCGACCACCGCCAGGTCACACCCCGCCGCCCCGTGCGCGAACAGCGGAGCGATCAGCTCCGGCCCGCACATGAAGGCGTCCAGGTTCCGCCCCGGCCGCCCCGTGGCCAGCGCGTGGTAGCCCGGGTCGATGTAGTCGGGCCCGGCCTTGTGCGGGGACACGGCGAGGCCGCGCTCCGAGAAGGCCGCCATCAGGCCCGTCGCGACGGTCGTCTTGCCGCTGCCGGAGGACGGCGCGGCGATGACCAGTCGCGGCACGTTCACGGACGTCACCACTCGATGCCCTTCTGGCCCTTCTGGCCGGCGTCCATCGGGTGCTTGATCTTGGTCATCTCGGTGACCAGGTCCGCGAACTCCACCAGCTTCTCCGGCGCGTTGCGCCCCGTGATCACCACGTGCTGCGTACCCGGACGGTTGCGCAGCACCTCGATGACCTCGTCCACGTCGATCCAGCCCCAGTGCATGGGGTACGCGAACTCGTCCAGCACGTACAGCTTGTGCGTCTCGGCGGCCAGGTCGCGCTTGACCTGCTCCCAGCCCTCCTTCGCAGCCTGCTCGTTGTCGAGCTGCGCGTCGCGCTGGACCCAGGACCAGCCCTCGCCCATCTTGTGCCAGACGACCGAGCCGCCCTCGCCGGAGGCGCCCAGCACCTTGAGCGCGTTCTCCTCGCCGACCTTCCACTTCGCCGACTTGACGAACTGGAACACCCCGATCGGCCAGCCCTGGTTCCACGCGCGCAGCGCCAGCCCGAAGGCCGCCGTCGACTTGCCCTTGCCCGGGCCGGTGTGGACGAAGACGAGCGGGCGGTTGCGGCGCTGGCGCGTCGTGAGTCCGTCGTCCGGAACGCTGGTCGGCTGTCCCTGCGGCATTACGCGGCCCTCCTGTTGGTGGGTGATGACTGAGAGGTCACTGCGGTACGTACGTTCTTCACTAGTCCGGCCAGCGAGTCGGCCCGCAGCCCGACGAGGGTGACGGCGGGCCCGCCGAGGTCGGCGGCGAGCGCCCCGGCCAGCCCCAGCCGGACCGGCCCCGATTCGCAGTCGACGACCACCGAGGCGACGTGCTCGGCGGCCAGTATGCGGGCGCTGCGCCGGGAGAGCTCACGGGGATCCCCGCCGAGCGCCCCGGCCGAGGTGGCCCGGCCGTCGGTGACGACCACCAGCAGCGGCCGCCGGCTCGGATCCCGCAGCCGCTCGATCCGCAGCACCTCGTGCGCCTTGAGCAGCCCGGAGGCCAGCGGGGTCCGGCCGCCGGTCGGCAGCTGCTCCAGCCGGGCCGCGGCGGCGTCGACCGAGGAGGTCGGCGGCAGCGCCAGCTCGGCGGCGGCGCCGCGGAAGGTGATCAGGCCGACCTTGTCGCGGCGCTGGTAGGCGTCCAGCAGCAGGGACAGCACCGCGCCCTTGACCGCGCTCATGCGCTGCCGGGCGGCCATCGAGCCGGAGGCGTCGACGACGAACAGCACGAGGTTGCCCTCGCGGCCCTCCCGGGTGGCCTGCCGGAGGTCGTCCTTGCGGACCACCAGCCCGCGCCCGCTGCGCCCGCGGGCCTTCTGGTGCGGGGCGGCGGCCTGGATGGTGGCGGTCAGGTGCAGCTTCGTCAGGTGCCCGCGCGGGCGCTGGGCGCCGGTGGTGCGGCCGTGGGCGGTGCGGGCGCGGGAGCGCCGCCCGGACGCGCCCTCGCCGAGGCCGGGCACGCTGAGCATCTTGGTCCGGAACGGCTCGGCGGCGCGTACGGCGGCCTGCTCGGGCCCGGCGCCCCCGTTCTCCTGAGCGGAGGGCTGCGGCTCGGGAGCCTCCGCCGGGTCGGGCCGCGGCTCGGTCTCGGGTGCGTCGGGTGCGTCGGGGGCCTCGGGGCCGGCCTCCTGCGGGGGCAGGCCGCCGGGGCCGCCGTCGGGCCCGCCGTCGTCCGGGCCGTTGTCGTCGGGGCCCTCGGGACCCTCGGAGCCGGGCTCCGGGTCGGGGTCCGGCTCGGGCTCCGGCTCCTCGTCGGGGAACTCGTCGAGGATCCGGTCGAGCATGTCCTCGTCGAGCCCGGGCGCGTCGAACGGGTTGCGGCGCCGCCGGTGGGGGAGCGCCAGCAGGGCGGCCTGGCGGACGTCCTCCTTGCGCACGTCGGTCCGCCCGGCCCAGGCGGCCAGCGCCGTCGCGGTCCGGGCCATCACGATGTCGGCGCGCATCCCGTCGACCTCGAACCCGGCGCAGGTCGCCGCGATCTGAAGCAGCGCGGTGTCGCCGAGCGAGACCTTCGGGAGCAGCGCCCGCGCGGCCACCACCCGGGCGCGGACCTCGTGCTCGTCCCCGGCCCACCGGGACGCGAAGCCCGCCGGATCGTCCTCGTAGGCGAGTCGTCGGCGCACGACCTCGACGCGTTGCGCGGGCTCGCGGGAGGCGGCCACCTCGACGGTGAGCCCGAACCGGTCCAGGAGCTGCGGGCGGAGCTCGCCCTCCTCCGGGTTCATGGTGCCGACCAGCAGGAACCGGGCGGCGTGCCGGACGGAGACGCCCTCGCGCTCGACGTACGAGGCGCCCATCGCGGCGGCGTCGAGGAGCAGGTCGATCAGGTGGTCGTGGAGGAGGTTGACCTCGTCGACGTAGAGGATCCCCCGGTGCGCGTCGGCGAGCAGGCCGGGCTCGAAGGCCTTGACGCCCTCGGCGAGGGCGCGCTCGATGTCGAGGGCGCCGACGAGGCGGTCCTCGGAGGCGCCGACCGGCAACTCGACCATGCGCGCGGGGCGCGTGGTGCCGGGGCCGCTCTCGTGGGGGCCGTCGGGGCAGGCCGGGTCGGGCGCGGCGGGCGCGCAGCTGAACCGGCAGCCGGGTACGACGTCCACCTGCGGCAGCAGCGCGGACAGCGCGCGGACGGCGGTGGACTTGGCGGTCCCCTTCTCGCCGCGCACGAGCACGCCGCCGACCGCTGGGCTCACGGCGTTGAGCAGGAGCGCCAGCCGCAGGTCGGTCTGGCCGACCACTGCGGTGAACGGGTAGGGCGTGCTCATGCGGTGCCTCCTTCTGGGCGGGTACGGGTGTGCGTGCGGGGGCCGACTCCCGCGGTCCGGACGCTCGGCGCGGTCCGGACGCTCGGCGCGGTCCGGACGCTCGGCGCGGTCCGGACGCTCGGCGCGGTCCGGGCGCTCGCCGCGGTCCGGACGCGGATCGCCGCGGCGCGGGGCCGTTCCCGCAGGGCGGTTCGCGCCGCGGGCCGGGTGCCGGTCGCGGGTTGGGCGTGGTGTGCGGGGCGGCAGGGGGATGTCGCCGCGTTGGGCCGTCCACCCGCGGTCCCCGGCAGCGGCGCCGTGCTCGTGGCGGGTCCGGGCAGGGTCCGGGGCGACCGGGTCCGGGCGGAGCCCGGGGAACCGTGGAAGGGCGGGCAGGGGAAGGCCGCCCGCAGGGGCGCGGCCGTCACGGGGCACCCGGGGGGAGGAAGGGGAGGCCCGACGGGGCTCCGGTCTCGATCAGGCGGAGCAGCCCGGCGGTATCGGCGTGCTCCTCGATCAGGTCGCCCAGCAGGTCCAGCTGCTCCTCCCGCAGCGCCCCGAAGGACGTGTCGGGAGCAGGCACGAAGCGGCGCCCGGCCGCCGCCGCCACCTCCCGGAGGAACGCCCGCCGGAAGCCGTCCGACTCCAGCGACCCGTGCCAGTGCGTCCCCCACACCGCCCCCACCCGGCAGCCGTCCAGGAAGGGCTCCCCGCCCAGCACCTCGGCCACGCCGTGGTGGATCTCGTACCCCGTCACCGGTTCGCCCAGCGCGGAGCCGACCGGCCGCGCCAGCGTCTTCTCCCGCTCGAAGCGGACCCGTACCGGCAGCAGCCCGAGCCCGTCCACCGACCCCGCCCGCGACTCGACCTCGTCCTCGATGTGCTCGCCCAGCGCCTGGAACCCGCCGCAGATGCCCAGCACCGGGCGGCCCTGGGCGGCCCGCCGCGCCAGGGCATCGGCGAGCCCGCGCTCGCGCAGCCACTCCAGCGCCCTCACGGTGCCCCGCGTCCCCGGGACGACGACCAGGTCCGCGTCGGCCAGCTCCTCCGCCCGGTCCACGAACCGCACCACGACCCCCGGCTCCGCCGCGAGCGCGTCGACGTCCGTGAAGTTCGACATCAGCGGCACCGCACACACCGCGACCCGCAGCACGTCCTCGCCGACCGGCGGCGCCACCACCGACTCGCGGACCGCGCCCCGCAGGGAGACCCGGAGCCCGTCCTCCTCGTCGATGCCGAGGCCGTGCCGGAACGGCAGCACGCCGTACGTGGCCCGCCCCGTCAGCCCGCGCAGCATCTCCATGCCGGGCTCCAGCAGCGAGACGTCGCCCCGGAACTTGTTGACCAGGTAGCCCGCGATCAGCGACTGGTCCTGCGGCGACAGCAGCGCCGTCGTACCGAAGAACGACGCGAAGACCCCGCCCCGGTCGATGTCGCCGACCACGACCACCGGGAACCGCGCGGCCCGCGCGATCCCCATGTTCACGATGTCCGTCCGCCGCAGGTTGATCTCGGCCGGACTGCCCGCCCCCTCGCAGATCACGGCGTCATACGTGCCCCGCAGCTGCTCCAGGCAGTCCGTGACGACGCCGAGCAGCTGCTCCTGGCGGCCGCCGTGGTAGCCCCGGGCGCTCATCTCGCCCACCGGCTTGCCCAGCAGCACCACCTGGCTGCTGCGGTCACTGCCGGGCTTGAGCAGCACCGGGTTCATCAGCGCCGTCGGCTCCACGCGGGCGGCTTGCGCCTGCATCGCCTGTGCCCGCCCGATCTCCGCGCCCTCGCGCGTCACGAACGAGTTCAGCGACATGTTCTGCGCCTTGAACGGGGCGACCTTCACGCCCTGCCGGGCCAGCCACCGGCAGATGCCGGCCGTGACCACGCTCTTGCCCGCGTCCGACGTCGTACCGGCGACGAGGAGTCCGCCGCCCAGCTTGGTGGCGCTCACGCGCGTCCCCTCCCAACCCACCGTGACACCGCACACCGCAGTGCCACACACGTGCCCAGCGCCAGCCACGTCACCTGCCGCGACAGCCGCACCGCCCGCTCGATGTCAGCGACCTCCACGGGCCGCCCCGCCTCGCCGTTCAGCACGGCCCGGTGCTCGACGCGGCCGCCGTACGCCAGCGTCCCGCCCAGCCGGACGCCGAGCGCCCCCGCGAACGAGGCCTCCACCGGCCCGGCGTTCGGGCTCGGGTGCTCGGCGGCGTCCGCGCGCCAGGCCCGTACGGCTCCCCGCCGGTCGGGGCCGGCCACCACGGCGGCCAGCGCCGTCAGGCGCGCCCCCGGCCAGCCCGCGAGATCGTCGAGCCGGGCCGAGGCCCAGCCGTAGCGCAGGTAGCGGGGGGACTTGTGGCCCACCATCGCGTCCAGGGTGTTCACGGCGCGGAACGCCAGCAGCCCGGGGACTCCGGCGGCGGCGCCCCAGACCAGTGCCCCGACCACGGCGTCGGAGGTGTTCTCGGCGACGGACTCCACCACCGCGCGGGCCATCTGCTGCTCGTCCAGGGAGTGCGGGTCGCGCCCGCACAGGTGCGGCAGCCGCTCGCGGGCCACCTCGGCGTCCCCGGCGGCGAGCGCCCCGCCGATGGCGCGGGCCTCGCGGCCCAGCGAGGTGCCGCCCACGACGGCCCAGGTGGCGGCGGCGGTGAGGGCGATACGGGCCACAGCGGGCCGGGAGCGCACGGCGCGGGCGCCCAGCGCACCGACGACGGCAGCGCCCCCCGCGCACACCAGGGTGTGCACGGCGCCCCGCACGCGGTCGTCGCGCCACAGGGCGCGCTCGACGGCAGCGGCGGCTCGTCCGAAGGCGGCCACGGGGTGCCCTCGGCGCGGATCACCGAGGATCCGGTCGCCGATCAGGCCCGCCGCGGCGCCGTACGCGTAGACGCGGTCGGCACGCATGGTGCAGGTATGTCCTCACTCAGGGTCCGCGCCCTGGTTCGACGTGTCCGGCGGCGAGAGTTCCTGGCTCCCGGGGACCCGCCGCGGCGGGCGCTCCCCGGTGACAGTGGCGGGACCGCGCCGGATTCGCACCGGACTTCCTCTCCATGCCGCCGTACTGGCTCGGGCAGTCCACCACGCAGTGCGAACGCCCGTCAACTCGCCGTTGACCTGCGGCGAGACATGTCACAGGCCGCGCCCGGCGCACGCGAAAGCTCCCCCCGGAAGAACCGGAGGGAGCGGTCGCACGAAGCGTGCGTCAGACGACGGTCAATGCGTCAGGCGACGATCAGGTAGATCCCGTACGTCACGGCCGCCGCGACGAGCGCGAAGCAGGCGTACGCGCCGCTGCGCGCCAGGGTCGCGGAGCCGCCCTGCTCGGTGGCGGCCTCGTGCTTGGACAGACCCACCAGGCCCAGGGTGAACAGGGCCACGAGGGCGACGGTGGCGGAGAGGCTGACCCCGAAGACGGAGCCGAGTGCTTCCCAGTCGATTTCCATACCGCTGAATCCTCTGTCGTTCTCGGGGTCAGACCGCGGCGGCCGGAGCCGTCGGGGTCGTCGGGGCGGCCGCCGGGATGGTGGCCTTCAGGTCCTCGTCCGTGACGGCGGCGGTCGTACCGGGAGCACCGGCAGCGCCGGCGGCGGCGACGGTCGGCGGGACGGTGACGGCCGCGATGGCCGTGGTGACGACACCCGGCTCCTCGGCGGCGGCCGACCGGACGTCGTTCACGTTCTGGTGGTCGACGACCTGGCGGCGCGAGATGACCCAGATGGCGACGCAGGAGCCGACGAGGAAGACCGCGACGGCGGCGACGCCGATGTCACCGCTGCGCATGACCAGTTCCGCACCGGAGGCGACCAGCGCGGCGGCCGGAAGCGTCAGGCCCCAGGCGATGAACATGCGGGTCGCGGTGGACCAGCGGACCACACCGCCCTTGCGGCCGAGGCCCGCGCCCATGACGGCGCCGGAGCAGGCGTGGGTGGTGGAGAGCGAGAAGCCGAGGCTGGAGGAGGCCAGGATGACGCTGGCGGCCGAGGTCTGGGCGGCGAAGCCCTGCTGCGGCTGCAGGTCGGTCAGGCCGCTGCCCATGGTCCGGATGATGCGCCAGCCGCCGAGGGAGGTGCCGAGCGCGATGGCCAGACCGGCGGAGATGATGACCCACACCGGCGGGTTCGCACCCGAGTCCAGGGCGCCGCCCGCGACGAGCGCGAGGGTGATGATGCCCATCGTCTTCTGCGCGTCGTTGGTGCCGTGCGCGAGGGAGACGAGACCGGCCGAGGCGATCTGCCCGGCGCGGTAGCCCTTGGTGGCGGTCTTCTCGCCGACCTTGCCGCCGAGCTTGTACGTGACCTTGGCGGCCAGCATCGCGGCCACACCGGCCACGATCGGGGCGGCGACGGCCGGGATCAGCACCTTGGTGACGACGACGCCGCCGTTGACCGCGCCGATGCCGGCGGAGGCGACCGCGGCACCGATCAGACCGCCCATCAGGGCGTGGGACGAGCTGGAGGGGAGCCCCACCAGCCAGGTGACGAGGTTCCAGAGGATCGCGCCGACCAGGGCCGCGAAGATCACTTCGGGCTGGATGCCCTCCTCGTTGATCAGGCCCTTGGAGATCGTCTTGGCGACCTCCACGGACATGAACGCGCCGACGAGGTTGAGCACGGCGGACATGGCCACCGCCGTCTTGGGCTTGAGGGCGCCGGTCGAGATGGTGGTAGCCATCGCGTTGGCTGTGTCGTGGAAACCGTTCGTGAAGTCGAACACGAGAGCGGTGATGATCACGATCCCGAGGAGAAGCGTTATGTGCTCCATTTACCCAGGCTTCTGTTTGACGTCAGTGGCAGGTGGACCGTAGGCAACCTGGATGAACGGAAGGTGAACTGAAATGGGCGGTGTGGTGGAGCGGGCCGTCCCGCCATCACGACCTTCGTCCGGATTCAGGCGTAGATATATCGATTAATGCACGTCAAGGGCGGGTGAACGAACGCCCGCGGGTCGCGGGCGCGGCGTGTTCGACCACCTCCCCAGGGACCCCGAAGAGACCTAGATCACTCCTCGGGCCGCTCGCCGCGGGCGTGCTCCGTCCCTCGTTCCGCTTATCGCCGGAAGGAGGCGCTCCATCGGCCGTTCCCCCGACTCCGTCGCGGCGCTCCGGTGGCCCCCGCGACCCCGCGCGCCGACACTGGAGCGGTGCGCACCGCAACGGTGACGGCCGCGGCCGTCACGACGACGCTCCTGGGAGCCGGGGCGGCCGCGATCGCCGCCGGCCGGTACGCGGCGGACGCGGCCCTGCGGCCCGAACCCGGCCGCCCGCTGCCCGGCGGGCCGAGGCTCAGCGTCCACGGCGCCGCCGCCGGCCGGGTCGCGCTGACCCGCTCGCTCGCCTCCCTGCTGCCCGGTACCTACGGACTGGCCGCGCCCGGCGTGCACGCGGTGGTCGGCCCCGTCCTCACCGACGTCCCGCACGGCCCGGACACCGTCGTGCGCAGGCTGCTCGCCGTCACCCACGGCAGCCTCGAACCCGGCACCCGCGTCACCCTCACGCCCCAGGTCCACCTCGGCAACCCGCGCACCGCCCTCGGGCTCGACCACGCCGACGTCGACGTCCCCGGGGAGCTCGGCCCGCTGCCGGCCTGGTTCGTGCCCGCCGCCCGTGACACGTGGGTGATCACCGTGCACGGGCTCGGCGCCGGCCGGGAGCACCCCATGGTGGTCATGCCGTTCCTGCACCGCCAACGGCTGCCGGTCCTCGACCTGGCCTACCGGGGCGACCTCGGTGCCCCCGCCTCCCCCGACGGCCTGGGCCACCTCGGCGAGTCCGAGTGGCGGGACCTGGACGCCGCCATCCGCTACGCCCTGCGCTACGGCGCCCGCCGGGTCGTCCTGCACGGCTGGTCCACCGGCGCCGCCATGGCCCTGCATGCCGCCGAGCGCTCGGCGCTGGCCGGCCGGATCGCCGGGCTCGTGCTGGACTCGCCGGTGCTCGACTGGCACGCCACGCTGCGCGCGCTCGTGGCCGCCCGCCGCACCCCGGCCCCGCTGCTGCCGCTCGCGATCCGGGCCGCCGAGGGGCGCGCGGGACTGCGGACGGCCGACCGGCGGGCCCCGGGCGCGGACGCCGCCGCGCTGAAGGTGCCCGTGCTGATCTTCCACGGCCCGGACGACACCCTCGCCCCCTGGGAGCCCTCCCGCCGGCTCGCGGACGCCCGGCCGGACCTCGTCACCCTGCAGACCGTCCGCGACGCCCCGCACGGGGCGATGTGGAACGCCGACCCGGCGCGCTACGAGGAGGCGCTGCGCCGGTTCCTGACCCCTCTTATGTGACCCCGCGTGTGACGCTGACCTCGGCGGGGTGTGTGACGCTGCGGTGAAGGCCCTGTCACATGCGGGGCGGGGAGGGTGGGTTGTCCTGGTCTGCCCGCGTGTCGACCAGTGGAAGCGGCCCATTCCGTTTGGGCTTTCGGCCAGTGACGGGCGAGACTGCTTCCGTGACGTCCCGAAAGCCTGATGAGCAGTTGGCTCGCGACTCCAGACTCCGACTCGTCTCCCCGCGGTCCGTCGCCGCGGCCCGCAAGGCGGTGACCGACCGGCGCAGCCGTCCCGCCTCCCGGCCTCCGGCGGGCACACCCGCCACCGCCGAGCTGGCGAACCGGGCCCGCGCGTCGCTCGCCGACGCGGTACGGCTGGCCCGCTGGGCCGAGCTGCACCTCGGCGCGGGCGACGGCGGGCGGCCCGCCCCGGCGGGCGCGCTGCCCGCCGCCGATGTCGAACGGGCCGCCGGGGAACTGGGCCTGACGCACGGCCAGATCCGGGTCGGCTGGGACCGCGCCCGGCTCGCCGGTCTGGTGGAGGTACACGGCGGCCATGCCCGGCCCGGCTGGCGACTGCGCGCCTGGGACCGCGACGACACCGCCGTACTGCGCGGCTGGGTCGCGCTCTTCGACGCCTGGTCGCTGGTCCACCCGGCCCCCGCCGACATCGCCCCCGCGGTCGTCGCCGAGGTGGTCGAGGCGATGCCGCAGCTCTTGTCGCTCCTCCAGCTGTCCGCCGGTCCCGTGACCGTCCCCGACCTGCTCGACCTGCTGGGCCAGCGGGTCACCGAGCTGCGCGACGAACGGTGCGAAGTCCCCTACGACGCCCCGTCCGACGCCTCCGGACCGTCCGGCGTGTCCGGCTCGGTCGGCGTGCCCGGCCCGTCCGGCCCGGCCGACGGCTCCGATGCCGCCGACGGCGGCGATGACGCCGAGCGGGCGGCCGGCGCCGCCGCCCCCGTCCCGCTCGCCCGCCTGCTGCGCTGGGCGCTCGGCGGACTCGCCGCCGTGGACGCCGTCACCCTCGGCCCCGCCCGGGCCACCCTCACCCCGCTCGGCAGCTGGGCCGTCTGGGTCAAGCTGGAGCAGATCTGCGTGGCCGCGCAGAGCCCGGCCGGGAACATCGAGCAGTCCGCCGCCGCCATGCTGCACGGCTGCGCCCGCCTCACCCCCGGTCCGGCCCGCGCCGAGTACCAGGCCTGGCTCGCCGCCCGGCCCGTCGGCCACGCCGTCGCCGAGCTGCTCCAGGCCGCCCGGGGCGAGGACGCCCTGCTGCGCGGGCTCGCCTTCGAGGCGCTCCGCGTGGTCGGCGCCCCCGCCGAGCCCGAGGTGCGCGCCACCGTGCGCGAACCGGCCCTGCGGCCCTACGCCCTGCTCTGGCTCGCCGAGCACGACGGCGTGGACCCCGACGACGCCCAGGACGTCCTCACCGCCGAGGAGTCGACCTGGCTCTGGGTGGACACCGCCGCGGCCATCGCCGACCACGGCGAGGCCGAGCTGCTGGCCCGGCACCTCGACTCCGCGGTCCGCACCACCGTCCCGCGGCTGCTGGACGAGGTCCGCGCGGTCGGCCACCCGCGCACCGTGCAGGTCCTGGTCGCCCTGGCGGCCGCGCACCCCGACCCGGCCCTGGCCAAGGCGGTACGCCGCGCCGCCTTCCAGGTCCACACCGGCGGCGCGTAGGAAGCGGGCAAGCGCGTACGGGCGTACGGACGGACGCGCCGCCGGATCGGTCAGACCTGCGGCGCGTACGTCCCGAAGCTCCAGATGTTGCCCTCGCCGTCCCGGGCCATGTAGTCGCGGGAGCCGTAGTCCTGGTCGGTGGGCTCCATCAGGATCTCCACCCCGTGCTCCACGGCCCGCCGGTGGTGGGCGTCGACGTCCTCCACCACCACGTAGACGCCGGAGGGGCCCCCGTCCGCCATGGCCTTGTCGAAGGCCCCGCCCCTGCCCTTGCTGCCCAGCATCACCATGCCGTTGCCGTACGAGAGCTCCGCGTGCACCACGGAGCCGTCATCACCCTCGTAGACCGCGACCTGGGTGAATCCGAACGCCTCGGTCAGCAGCTTGATCGCCGCCTTCGCGTCGGCGAAGACCAGCGTCGGATAGATGGTCGGAACGCCTGCCATGACGCTCACTCCCCTCTCGTGAGTACGTGACTGTGACCCACGACACAGCATGGCAGGTGCCGCTGACAGTCAGCGGAAGGTGTTGCACTGGGCCATGTCGCCGGTGCGGTACCCCTGGTAGAACCACTGCTGGCGCTGCTCCGCCGAGCCGTGCGTCCAGGACTCCGGGGTGACCCGGCCCTGGAACTTCTC
The DNA here is from genome assembly GCF_026339935.1 of Streptomyces sp. NBC_01551. Taxonomy (NCBI): domain Bacteria; kingdom Bacillati; phylum Actinomycetota; class Actinomycetes; order Kitasatosporales; family Streptomycetaceae; genus Streptomyces; species Streptomyces sp. NBC_01551. The sequence goes on along the minus strand of NZ_JAPEPX010000001.1, from coordinate 1,277,962 downwards.
CTGGATCCGGTCGTCGCCGACCGCGGCCGCCGCGTCCAGGCCGTCACGGATGTCCTGGTCGGTCAGCTGGGTGATCAGCGGCTTGCCCGTGGACTCGTCCGGGGTCCGCGTCGCGTTGTGCGCCCACACCCCGGCGTAGCAGTCGGCCTGGAGCTCGACCTTGACCGCGTTGCTGTTGGCGCCCTGCTGTCCGTCCTGGGCCTTCTGGAGTGTGCCGAGCAGATTCTGGATGTGGTGCCCGTACTCGTGGGCGACGACGTACGCCTGGGCGAAGGGCCCGCCGCTCGCCCCGAACTTGGTCCGCAGCTCGTCGAAGAAGCCCAGGTCCAGGTAGACCTGCCGGTCGACGGGGCAGTAGAAGGGCCCGACCGCCGAGGTGGCCGCCCCGCAGGCGGTGTTCACGCGGCCGGTGAAGAAGACCGTCGACGCCGGGCGGTACTGGCCCCCGCGCTTTTGGAACTCCTGCCTCCAGAAGTCCTGGGTGCTGTTGACCACCGCCACCAGCCGGCAGTCCTCCCGCGTGTTCGCGTCCTGCCCCGTCCGGCACGCCTGCTGCACCTGCGCGGCCGAGGACGAGGTCGCCGCCGGGTCCGGGCTCCCCTCCGACAGCCCCAGCTGCTCCGGGCCCACGCCGAAGAGCAGCCCCAGGAGCAGCGCCACCAGGCCCACCAGACCGCCGCCGACCGTGGCCCGGCCGCCCGGGATGCGACTGCCGCGCACGTCCTTGACCTCGGAGGTGTCCAGATTGGCGTTGTCGTCGAACTGCATCCCGCACCGCCTCGCATCCACGTGTCCGCCCTGCGGTGAGTATCAACCCCTTCATCCTGATACGCGCCCCAGGAGGCGGGCCGCGGCCCTGAGCCGAACGGGGGACACGGCGGAGCGGACGCAGGCCACCCGGCGGCCCGGAAACTAGTTGCGCACGCCCGGTAGAATGTCTCCCATGGCAAATCTCCTCGCGGATTAGCGGCGTCGAAGCCTCGCGTCCTGCCTTCCGCCGTCCCCACCCCCGCCCTGGAGTATTTCCGTGATCACCGCCACCGGCATCGAGCTGCGCGCCGGCGCCCGCGTCCTCATCGAGTCCGCCTCCTTCCGCGTCGCCAAGGGCGACCGCATCGGCCTGGTCGGCCGCAACGGAGCGGGCAAGACCACGCTCACCAAGTGCCTCGCGGGCGAGGGCATGCCCGCCGCCGGCTCCATCACCCGTTCGGGCGAGGTCGGCTACCTGCCGCAGGACCCGCGCACCGGTGACCTCGACGTGCTCGCCCGCGACCGGATCCTCTCCGCGCGCGGGCTCGACGTACTGATCAAGAAGATGCGCGCCAACGAGGAGCGCATCGCCACCGGCGCCGGCGCCACCCGCGAGAAGGCGCTGCGGCAGTACGAGCGCCAGGAGACCGAGTTCCTCACCAAGGGCGGGTACGCCGCCGAGTCCGAGGCCGCGACCATCTCGGCCGCCCTCAGCCTCCCCGACCGGGTGCTCGGCCAGCCGCTGCACACCCTCTCCGGTGGTCAGCGCCGCCGTGTCGAGCTCGCCCGGATCCTGTTCTCGGACGCCGACACCCTGCTCCTCGACGAGCCGACCAACCACCTCGACGCCGACTCGATCGTGTGGCTGCGCGACTACCTCAAGAACTACCGCGGCGGCTTCATCGTGATCTCCCACGACGTCGACCTCGTCGAGACCGTCGTGAACAAGGTGTTCTACCTGGACGCCAACCGCGCCCAGATCGACGTCTACAACATGGGCTGGAAGCTCTACCAGCAGCAGCGCGAGGCCGACGAGAAGCGCCGCAAGCGCGAGCGCCAGAACGCCGAGAAGAAGGCCGCGGCCCTGAACTCGCAGGCCGACAAGATGCGCGCCAAGGCCACCAAGACGGTCGCCGCGCAGAACATGGCCAAGCGCGCCGACCGGCTGCTCGCCGGCCTGGACGCCGTCCGCGTCTCCGACAAGGTCGCCAAGCTGCGCTTCCCGGACCCGGCGCCCTGCGGGAAGACCCCGCTGACCGCCGAGGGCCTCTCCAAGTCCTACGGCTCGCTGGAGATCTTCACCGACGTCGACCTGGCCATCGACAAGGGCTCCCGCGTCGTCATCCTCGGCCTCAACGGCGCCGGCAAGACCACGCTGCTGCGCCTGCTGTCGGGCACCGAGAAGCCGGACACCGGCTCGGTCGTCCCCGGCCACGGCCTCAAGCTCGGCTACTACGCCCAGGAGCACGAGACGCTGGACCCGGAGCGCACGGTCCTGGAGAACATGCGCTCCTCCGCGCCCGACCTGGACCTGGTCGCCGTACGCAAGACGCTGGGCTCCTTCCTGTTCTCCGGCGACGACGTCGACAAGCCGGCGGGCGTGCTGTCCGGCGGTGAGAAGACCCGGCTGGCCCTGGCCACGCTGGTCGTCTCCTCGGCGAACGTGCTGCTGCTCGACGAGCCCACCAACAACCTCGACCCCGCCAGCCGCGAGGAGATCCTGGGCGCGCTGCGCACGTACAAGGGCGCCGTCATCCTCGTCACGCACGACGAGGGTGCGGTGGAGGCGCTGGAGCCGGAGCGGATCATCCTGCTCCCGGACGGCGTGGAGGACCTGTGGGGCCCGGACTACCGGGACCTGGTGGCCCTCGCCTGATCAGCGCCTGACCCCCGCCTGATCCGGCCGGGGGGTTGATCCAGTTCCTTATGGATCATTCGGCCCACGCGTGATCCATCATCTGAGTGAGGCGGTCTCATACCGTCGCACGCCGTACGACGGCCCCGGCCGTACCCCCTCGGGTACGCGACCGGGGCCGCTGTTTTTCCGGCGTCCAGCCCCTGACCTGGTGATTCCCCGCGAGGTCGCGGAAGTGTGACGGAAGTCATGCGGCGGAAGAGGAGATTCCGTTCTGCTCGTGTGTCCACTCCCCGTGAATTGCCGCCGTACCGACCTTGCTGAATGGGTGGCCAGGAAGCCGGGGAGGGGTGATCATGAGAAGTCCAGAGCGCACTTCCCATGAGGAGGCACGGGTGGCCGAGACTCTGAAGAAGGGCAGCCGGGTAACCGGCGCCGCGCGCGACAAGCTCGCGGCAGACCTGAAGAAGAAGTACGACTCCGGTGCGAGTATCCGGGCGCTGGCCGAAGAGACCGGCCGGTCCTATGGATTCGTCCACCGGATGCTCAGCGAGTCCGGAGTCGTGTTGCGCGGCCGCGGTGGCGCGACGCGCGGCAAGAAGGCGGCTTCGCTCTGACCCAGGCCCTGGCCGTCAGGCCAGGGGTCGGGGCCGGGCCGAGGTCCGCCCAGGCCGACTCAAGGCACCAGCTCCAGCTACAGCTATGGCTCCACGCTCGTTATCCAGGCGTCAACGCGTTCCTTCGGTGACCCCCGGTCGGCTCCGTGGCCGACCGGGTGGTTACTGTGCAGTCACTTAGGCCGTGTCCGCGGCCGACCGCACACCGGAGGCGTAGAGATGGCTCTGCTCGACAAGGACGGCGTACGACTCACCGTCGATGACACGGTCGCCACGGTGACACTGACCAATCCGGCCAAGCGAAACGCTCAATCCCCCGCGCTCTGGCGGGCGTTGGCGGAGGCCGGACGGTCGTTGCCGGGAACGGTCCGGGTCGTCGTGCTGCGCGCCGAAGGCATGTCCTTCTCCGCGGGCCTCGACCGGCAGGCGTTCACGCCCGAGGGCTTCGAGGGCGAGCCGTCCTTCATCGAGCTCGCGCATGGTTCCGACGAGCTGCTCGACTCCACCATCGCCGAGTACCAGGAGGCGTTCACCTGGTGGCGGCGCAATGACATCATCTCCGTCGCCGCCGTGCAGGGGCATGCGATCGGCGCCGGCTTCCAGCTCGCGCTCGCGTGCGACCTGCGCGTCGTCGCGGAGGACGTGCAGTTCGCCATGCGCGAGACCAGCCTGGGCCTGGTCCCGGACCTGGCGGGCACCCAGCCGCTCACCTCGCTGGTGGGCTACGCCCGCGCGCTGGAGATCTGTGCGACGGGCCGTTTCGTGCACGCCGAGGAGGCCGAGCGGATCGGCCTCGCCAACCTGGTCGTCCCGGCGGCGGAACTCGACGCGGCGGTGGCGGACCTCACCACGGCGCTGGTGGCTCCGCCGCGCGACGCGGTGATCGAGACCAAGGCGCTGCTCCGCGACGCGCCGTCGCGCCTGTACGACGCCCAGCGCGCCGCCGAACGCGCGGCCCAGGCGCGTCGCCTGCGCGACCTGGCGGGCCTCTCGGACTGACATTGGCCCCCGGCTTCCGGCCGCCTCCCCCCGGACCCCCGTCCCGGGGGAGGGGGGGCCGTTTCCGCCCTGTCGCGGGAGGGGCGCCCCTCGCGTTACGGGATCAGGAGCGCCTTGCCCGGGATGGTGCGGGCTTCCATCGCGCGGTGGGCCTCGGCCGCGTCCGCGAGCGGGAAGGTGCGGGCGATGACCGGCCGCAGGCGGCCCGCCGCGGCTTCCGCGAAGGCGGATCCGGCCAGTCGGACGATCTCCTCCGGCGGAAACTGCACGTCCGCGATCCCCCGCACCGCGATGTCCCGCCGCTCGGCCTCCGCGAGGTCCAGCTCCGTGAACCCGCCGCTCGGCGCGCCGTGCGCCGAGACCCGGCCCCCGTCGCGGACCAGCGCGAACGCCGCCAGGCCCAGCTCGCCCCCGACCCCGTCCAGCAGGACGTCCACCGGCCCGCCGACCCGTTCGGTCCAGCCGGCTTCCGTGTAGTCCACCGGCTCCGCGCCCAGTTCCCGGACCAGCGCCAGCTTCCGCTCACCCCGCGCCGCGCCCACCACCACCGCGCCCGCCGCCACCGCGAGCTGCACCAGCAACGTGCCCATGCCGCCCGCCGCGCCCAGGATGAGTACGCGCTCGCCCGGCTTGATCCCCGCCGCCTCGGTGATGCCCGTCCCCGTCACCCCGTCGTGCGCCAGCGCCGCCGCCTCCCACAGGCCGAGCCCGTCCGGTACCGGGACCAGCAGCTCCAGCGGCGCCCGCACGAGTTCCGCGTACGTCCCCTTCGTGCCCGGCCCGGCCACCGCCCGCCGGCCCAGCCAGTCCGGGTCCACGCCCTCGCCCACCGCGACGACGGTGCCCGCGGCGGCGCCGCCCGGCACGTACGGCGGTGCGATCCCGAACGCTTCGCCCCAGCCGCCGCGGATCTGGGTCTCCACGTAGATCGTGTCCACGGCCTCGGCCCGGAGCACCACCTCGCCCGGCCCCGGGACCGGATCCGCCAGCTCCACCGCGGCCAGGACCTCCGGACCGCCGTACCCGTCCACCCGTATCGCCCGCATGGCTTCCCCCGTCTCGCGCTCGTACTGTTACTCGTACCGGCTTGTTACCCGTACCGGCGCCAAGGCCCCGCGGCCTTGATCACGTAGCCACTCTCCGACCTCGACCGTGGTTGAGGTCAAGAGCGCGGCGCGACCGGATTGGCCGGGCCGACCGGCGTAGTCCCCGACGCGCCGGAAGCGCCGGGCGCTTACCGTGGTCAAGGAGCCCATCCGCGCGAAGGGACAGGCGATGACCGAATCCGTATCCGGCGGCGCAGCCAAGCCCGCCAAGGACCTCAAGGCACCCGCCGACCGCGGGCGCACCTCCATCTCCGACGGCGTGGTCGAGAAAATCGCCGGACTCGCCGCCCGCGAGGTGGTCGGCGTCCACGCCATGGGCAGCGGCAGCGGCCTCTCCCGTACCTTCGGCGCCGTCCGCGACCGGGTGCCCGGAGGGGCGAAATCCTCTGTCACCCGTGGGGTCAAGGCCGAGGTCGGCGAGGTCCAGACCGCCCTCGACCTGGAGATCGTCGTCGACTACGGAGTGTCGATCCGCGACGTGGCCCGGGCGGTCCGTGAGAACGTCATCTCGGCGGTCGAGCGGATGACGAGCCTGGAGGTCGTCGAGGTCAACATCGCGGTCAGCGACGTCAAGCTGCCCGACGAGGCGGAAGACGAGCCGGAGTCCCGGCTCCAGTAGCCACGAGGGCAAGAGGAGTCGGAGGAGCCCGCATGAGCATGGCGGTCGTCGGCCTGTTGGCCGGCATGGCACTGGGGTTCGCCGGGTACTTCGGCGGGTTCGGGGCCTTTCTGCTGGTGGCGGCGCTCGGCGCCATCGGCTTCATCGGCGGCCGGTTCCTCGACGGGGACCTGGAACCCGGTGATCTGTTCCGTCCGCGCGGCCGTGGTGACCGCGGTGACCGGGGTGACCGGGGCGAGCGCGGCGACAGGCTGAGGTGAGGCGCCGATGAGCACCCCACGCGCCACGCCGCCCCGCGTGCCGCCCGGCGAGCGCGGGGCGACGCGGATCGCCGACCGGGTCGTGGCGAAGATCGCCGCGCAGGCGGCCCGCGAGGCACTCGCCGGTTCCTCGACGGGGGAGGGCGCCCCGCCGCACGCCACCGTCACGGTGCACCATGACATCGCACGGGTACGGATGAGCCTGGAGCTCGACTACCCCTCCGACCTCGCCGCCCAGTGCGCGGCCGTACGGCGCCAGGTCGCCGACCGGGTCGAGCAGTGCGCCGGCATGACGGTGCCCGAGGTGGACATCGACATCGAGCACCTGCACTCCGCGCACACCCGGCCGGCCGCCGGGCGGGACCGGGGGCTGCGGTGACGGCGCCGACGGAGTCCCCGTCGGCCCCCTCCCCGTCCTCGGCCCGCTCCCCGTCCCCGCACCGGTTCCGGTCGGCCCGGCGGGTGCCTGCCGCGCTCACCGCGCTCGTGGTGCTCGGGGTGGCCGGGTTGTTCCTGTACGACCTGGCGGCGGTACGGGCGCACCGGCCCGGGATGGGCTGGCGCCGGGAGCTGGCGCACCAGCTGGAGCGGCACACTCCGGCGGACCCGGGCGTCCTGATCGGCGCCGGGGTGCTGGCGCTGGTGGGGGCGGTCCTGCTGGTGCTGGCGGTGGCGCCGGGGCTGCGGGGGATCCTGCCGATGCGGACGCCGGAGCCCGGGGTACGCGCCGGCCTCGGCCGCAAGGACGCCGCGCTGGTGCTGCGGGACCGGGCGATGGAGGTCTCCGGGGTGCGGTCGGCTCGGGTCAAGGTGGGCCGTCGGCGCATCAGGGTCCGGGCCACTTCGCACTTCCGGGAACTGGACGACGTACGGGCCGACCTGGACGCGGTGCTCGCCGTCGGCGTCGAGGAACTGGGCCTCGCGCACGCGGCGCCGCCGCGGGTGCGGGTCCGCCGGTGAAAGGGGCCACACGATGCTCGGGGTGGTGAACCGGATCCTGCTCGGGATCTTCGGGGTGCTGCTGCTCGCGGCCGGCGTCGCGACGCTGACGGGCTCCCGGCCGCTGGGCGGGCGGCACGCGCCGCTGCTGACGGCGGAGGCGAGGCGGCGGTACTGGCACGCCGACGGCTGGTGGTGGTGGGCGCTGCTGGCGGGGCTGGTGGTGTGCGTGGTGCTGGCGCTGTGGTGGCTGCTGGCGCAGCTGCGGCGCTCGCGGCTGGCGGCGGTGGTCGTGGACACGGGTGACGGGGCGTTCGCGTCGCTGCGGGGGCGGGCGCTGGAAGCCGCGGTCGCGGCGGAGGCGGGGGCGGTGGACGGCGTCGCCTCGTGCCGGGTCGCCCTGCGGGGGCGGCGGGGTTCCCCGACCCTGCGGGTCGCGCTGGAGCTGGAACCGCACGCGGTCCCCGCCGATGCGCTGGCCGCGCTGGCCGGCCCGGTCCTGGCCCACGCCCGCACCTCGACGGGCTTGGCGGCCCTTCCCACGGAGGCCCGCCTCCGCGTGACCTCCCACCGCGCCGCCCGCGTCACCTGACCCGCCCTCACCGCGGGGCGGGGCCAGGTGGAGGGGGAGCCGGGTCAGAAGCCGTGGCGGGCGCCGCCGTCGACGGGGAGCATCAGGCCCGTGAGGTAGGACGCCGCCGGGGAGAGCAGGAACGCCGCCGTGCGGCCGAACTCCTCCGGGGTGCCGTACCGCCGCAGCGGGATGCGGGACTCGTTCGCCGCCCGCGCGGCATCCGCGTCCCCGGACAGGGTGTCGAGCTCGCGCACCCGGTCGGTGTCGATGCGGGACGGGAGGAGGCCGATGACGCGGATGCCGCGCGGGCCGAGCTCGACCGAGAGGGACTTCGCGAAGCCCGCCAGGCCCGGGCGGAGGCCGTTGGAGATGGTCAGGCCCGGGATCGGCTCGTGCACCGAGCCCGACAGGACGAAGCCGATGACCCCGCCCTCGCCCAGCTCGGTGGCGGCCGCCCGCGCCAGCCGGACCGCGCCCAGGAAGACCGACTCGAACGCGGCCGTCCACTGTTCGTCCGTGTTGTCGGCCGCCGTGCCCGGCGCCGGGCCGCCGACGCTGATCAGGATGCCGTCGAAGCGCCCGAAGCGTTCCCTCGCCGTCGAGACGAGCCTGTCCGGGCCCGCCGGATCGGCGTTGTCCGCCGCCACGCCCACCGCGTTCGGGCCGAGCGAGGCCGCCGCCCGCGCCGCCCGCGCCGCGTCCCGCCCCGTCACGACGACCTTCGCGCCGTCGGCCGTCAGCTCGCGCGCGGAGGCGTAACCCAGGCCCCGGGTGGCTCCGGTGACGACGTACACACGGTCTTTCAGTCCAAGATCCATGCCCGACACGCTACGCCGTCGGAGCCGGCTCCCGTTCAACGGATCCGGCCTCGCCGGCCGCCGCCGCGGCCTCGCGGTCGCGCTTCTCGCGTCGCACCAGGATCACCCACCCCACCGGCACCGCCGCGGCGAACAGCCACCACTGCACGGCGTACGCCATGTGCGGGCCGATCGAGTCGTGGTCGGGGTCGGCGACCGCCTCGGGGCTGCCGTCCGGCGGCACCGGGGCGGTGAGTTCCAGATAGCCGCCGAGCACCGGCTTGCCCAGGTACTCCGCCTGCTGCCCGCTGTTGATCAGCATCACCTGGCGGTCCGGCAGACCCTTGCGGTCCTTGATCCCGCTGCCGCCGCTCGTCTCGTCGGCCTTCAGTCGCCCGGTGACCGTCACCTCGCCCGACGGCGCGGCCGGCACCGGCGGATACGCGCGCGGGTCGTCGCCGCCCGCCACCCAGCCGCGGTTGACCAGCACCACCCGGCCGTCGGCCAGCACCAACGGGGTCAGGACGTGGAAGCCGACCTTGTCGTCGTTGTCGGTGCGCATCCGTACGACGACCTCGTGCGCGGAGTCGTACGTACCGCTGGCGGTGACCGCCCGCCAGTAGTCGGCGCGCGGGACGACGTGCCCGGGGGAGGTGACGTCCGTCATCGGCACCGGCTTCGCGCTCAGGTTCCGCGCGATCAGCTCGTTCTGCGCGACCCGGTGCTCATGCCGGTGGAACTGCCAGAACCCCAGCTTGATCATCGCGGGGATGAGGGCGAGGGTGACGAGAGTGAGGCACACCCACTGCCGGGTCAGCACAAAGCGGTACACGCCCACGACGGTACCCCCAGCCGCGAAGGCCCCGGCGGCCGGGTGGCCGTCCGGGGCCGGAGGGACGGAGAGAGGGGGGAGGGCCAAGGGGAGAGGGCGGGGGAGCGGGGAGGGGGCGGGTGATCAGACGTGGTCGACGATGCCCACCTTCCCCTCCGCGCGGGCGCAGTGCCCGCCGCAGAACCACTGGCCCTCGACCTCGACGCCCTGCCCGATGATCTGGACCCGGCAGTGCTCGCAGATGGGCGCCATGCGGTGAATGGCGCAGGAGAAGCAGTCGAAGACGTGCACGGCGCCCTGCGCGTGCACCTCGAAGGACATGCCGTAATCGTTTCCGCAGACCTCACAACGTGCCATGCGCCACAGGGTGGGACCCGACGCGCGGCCGCCCAAGCGGTCGCCGGGCGAGTCGCCCGTCGCTCACTCGTCTGCCGCAGCCACGTCCCGCAGCAGCTGGGTGAAGGCCGCCTCGTCGACGACCGGCGTTCCGAAGGACTTCGCCTTCACCGTCTTCGACGTCGCCGAGTCGGGGTCGTTCGTCACCAGCAGGCTGGTGAGCCGCGACACGCTCGTCGCGACGTGCAGCCCGGCCTCGATCGCGCGGTCCTCCAGCAGTTCCCGCTCCACCGAGGTGTCACCCGAGAAGGCGATCCGCATGCCCTGCTTCAGCGGCTTGCCGTCCTCGTAGCGCCCCGGGTTCGGGTGCGGGCAGGCCGGCCGCTTGCGCGAGGGCCGCCAGCTGCCGCCCTGGTACGAGCTCTGGTACCCCACCCGCGGGGTGACCGGGGAATCCGACCACTCCGTCAGCGGACGGCACTCCAGCAGGGGCAGCCGTACGCCGTCCCGCGCGGCGGCGTGCAGTGACGGACGGAACGCCTCCGCCAGCACGCGGGCATCGTCGAGCGCGTGGTGGGCGCGCTGCTGGACCACGCCGAAGTGCGCGGCGAGCGACTCCAGCTTGTGGTTGGGCAGCGGAAGGTTCAGTTCCTTCGACAGGGCGATGGTGCACAGCCGCTGACGGACCGGCGCGGTCTCCTCGGCGCGGGCGTACTCCCGGGCGATCATCTGCCAGTCGAAGATGGCGTTGTGCGCGACCAGCACCCGGTCCGCGAGCCGCCCCGCGAACTCCTCGGCGATGTCCTTGAAGAGCGGTGCGTCGGCGAGCATCGTGCTCGTCAGCCCGTGGATCCACACCGGGCCCGGATCCCGCTGCGGATTGACCAGCGTGTACCAGTGGTCCTCCACGTTGCCCTGGGCGTCGAGCCGGTAGACGGCGGCGGAGACTATCCGGTCGTCGCGCGCGAGCCCGGTGGTCTCCACGTCGACGACCGCGTACCCCTGGGGATACGCGGTCGGCCAGATCGTCTCTGCGGTCGTACGGTCGTCGAGCATGGTCACAGAGGATATCGGCACGGACTGACACCCGGAGCCCGATGGGCTTTCACCGGCCGTCCGCCGAGCGCCCGCGGGCCGTCCTGCGCCGGCCACTCCCGCCGCTCACCCCAGTGCCGCGACGAGGTCGCCCGCCGCGAGCTGTTCGAGCCCGCAGCCGTCAACGGGCCCCGGCAGCAACCGGTATACGGACCCGCTCGACCCGGCCGGCGCGACGTCGCCCTCCACCAGCGCGAGGAACGCCGACCGCCCCGAGGCCGCGGCGCCCGCGAGGGCGTCGACGTCCGCCGAGGGCCGCAGACCGTCCGGATCGCGCAGCCCGACGAGCCGGGCGGCGAAGGCCGCGGTGTCCTCGTCCGGCCCCCGCCGGAACGTCCAGAGCTCGTCCGGGTCGCTCGGTCGCGGGGTGCGGCGCAGCACCGCCACCTCGGGGCAGCGCGCGGCGGCGTGCCAGGCCGCCAGCTCCCACAGGGTGGTGCGGCCCGTCGAGAAGTACTGGAACAGGTCGCGCCCGATGCGGGCCAGGTCCTCCTGGTGCGCCCACACGCTGTGGTAGCCCTCGTCGTCCGGCAGGTGCACGTCGGTCCACAGGAACCCGCGCCGCTCCAGGTCGACGAGGAGCGGTACGTGGATCCGCGAGTTCCCGACCAGGTCGTAGCGCTGCCGTACGGTCCGCGGGTCGTAGCGGGAGGTGCGCCCGGAGCGGCGGGGCAGGGCCATGAACCCGGCGAAGGCGTCGGGCAGCAGCTCGAACGGGATGTTGTTGTAGCTGAAGACCACGGGCATGGCGAAGCGCACGCCGGTGTCCGCGAGCCGGTCCAGGTCGATGTCCACGTACTCGCTCGCCCCGTGGGGCGCGGGGGCGCAGGTGAGGTCCCCGGAGTGGACGACGGCCCGGTCGCGGTACACCAGGTTCGTGAAGTCGCACAGACCCGCGTAGTTCCAGTCGGCGTCGAACAGCACCACCGACAGGTCGAGGTCCACCCGCTTCTTCGGCGGCTGCATCCAGTGCAGGAACATCCGCGGCACCTCGCCCTCGGGCAGTGCCTGGAAGCTGCCCTTGGGTACGGTGACCAGCGCCTTGGCCGCGGCCCGTTCGGCGGAGGGCACATGGAGGTGGGCGAGGCGGGAGTCGAGGACGGCCACCTCGTACGGCTCGGCCGCGGCCAGCCGGCGCAGCACCTCGCGCTCGAACAGCTCGCACACCGAGCGGGTCACCGCCTCGGCGAGCGGGGCCCGGTCCTCGTCCCGGGTGTACGAGTGCGCGACCTGGCCGCGCGGGAAGAACACCCGCCGGGTGCCGGCCAGATGGCGGATCCGCAGCCGCCCGAGCGCGGACAGCACCGGGCCGGGGCCGGCCTTCGCGAGCCGCTCGGCCAGTACCTCCGCCACCTGCGGGGGCAACGCGTCGGCCGCGTACAGCCGCAGCAGGTGGTCGAGGCGCCGTACGAGTTCGCCGGGCCGCTCGGCGAGGACGGCCAGGGCCCGGTCGGGGTCCTGGCCGCGCAGCGCCTCCTCGGCGCGCCCGGTCCAGGTGGCCGCCCGCAGCCGCACGCCGTCGACCCGCACCGCCTGCGGGTACGCGGCGGCGGTCGCCCGCAGCGCGGCGCCGAGCCCGGGACCGGAGGTGTCGCTCTCGCGCAGCACGGCGAAGGCGAGAGCGGCTCGCGGATGGCGCTCGTAGCGCTCGAAGGGGTGCAGGATCTCGGCGGCGCGCTTCCACGGGTCGCCGTGGCGCAGCACGTCCTCCACGAGCAGCGCCGGATCCAGCGCGTCCAGTACGGCGAGCAGCTCGCGCCGCAGCGGCCGCGGCAGGGAGCGCACGCGAGAAGGAAGCACGTCGCGGAGCCGCCCCCGCGCGGCAGATACAACCACGGGCCCGGGGGCCCCAACCGATTACCGGGAGACCGGCGGGGAAGCCGCGCCACGGGTCAGCAGGGTCTGTACGAGGGCCCGTACGGACAGCAGGAACAGCCGTTCCGGATCCGCCGGGCGGGCCAGGGCGCGGGCCAGTTCCGGGTCGTCGGGGGCTGCGGCGGGGGTGCCCCCGGCGGAGCCGGGGGGAGGGTCCCAGAGGTCGCCCTCGGCGGGGGACTGGGCCGGGGAGCGCTCACGGTTGCGCTCCACGAGCAGGAACCCGACGATCTGGAACTGGACCGCGCGCACCGCGTCGGCCGCCCGGGCCCCGCGCAGCCCGGCGGCGTGCACCTCGTGGACCAAGGCCTGCTGGGCGGGCAGGAACATCCGCTCGGTGAGCCCGCGTTCGTGGACCATCGCGATCAGGTGCGGCCGCTCGCGCAGTTCCCGGCGCAGGATCCGGGCCACGGACACGATCCGCTCGGCGGGGGTGCGGCCGGCCGGCCGGATCGCGCCCATGTCCTGAACGGTCCGCTCGACCAGGGCGTCCAGCAGCGACTCGCGGTTGCCGACGTGCCAGTAGATGGAGGTGACGGCGGTACCCAGCTCGGCGGCGAGCCCCCGCATCGTGAGGGCGGCCGGGCCGTGCTGCTTGACCAGGGAGGCGGCCGCCGCCAGTACCTCGTCACGGGTGAGCGTGGTTCTGGCCATGGCCGGGCCGCCAATCTGTCGGATCGTCAGTTCTGGTCCGTGCAGGGGTCTTTACCCTTCATCGGTGGCGGTGTAACTGTGTTACAGAACCGAACCGAGAGGTGGTGCGAGACATGGCACGCGTACGGTACGGAGCGCGGACCGAGGCCGAGATCGCGGCGTCGCGCGAGAAGAGCGCCAAGCTCCCCGACATCTGGTCCACCGGAGTGGTGGCCGTCTGGGAGAGCGATCCGGACGTGATCGCGGCGGTCCTGCCGCCGCCGCTCAAGCCCGCCGAACGGCCCCTCGTGCGGGCCAACATCAGCAAGGTCGACCTGCCCGGCTACCCGCTCGGCGCCGGCTCGGTGGCGGTCGCCGCCCGGCACGGCGGGGTCGAGGGCTGGTACCCGCTGGTGATGCCGATGACCCACGAGCGCGCCCTGATCGGCGGCCGCGAGGTCTTCGGCGAGCCGAAGAAGCTGGGCGAGGTCACCGTGGAGCGCGAGGGGCTCGTCGTGCGGGCCGCGCTCGCCCGGCACGGGATCGCCTTCGTGGAGGTGCGGGGCGCGGTGGACCGCGCGCTGCCACTGCCCGAGCCCGCCGCCAAGACCGACTTCTACTTCAAGTTCCTTCCGGCGGTGGACAGTTCGGGTTTCGACGCCGATCCGGTGCTCGTGCACGTCACCCGCAACGAGAAGGTCCGCAAGCTGGAGCACATCACCGGTGACGTCGTGCTGCGCGAGTCGATGTTCGACCCCGTCGCCGACCTCCCCGTACGCCGGATCGTGGAGATCACCATCGGCGAGAAGACCACCGACCAGAAGGGGAAGGTCGCCGAACGGGTCAGCGCCCAGGCCCTGCTCCCGTACATCCACCAGCGCTACGACGACCCGCTCCAGATCCTGGACGGCCCGCCCGAGGGGAGCGTCTGAGATGCGGCTCGAACCCGGACAGGTGGCCGTCGTCACCGGAGCCGCGAGCGGCATCGGCCTCGCCATGGCCCGCCGCTTCGCCGCCGAGGGGCTGAAGGTGGTCCTCGCCGACGTCGAGGAGGGCGCCCTGCGCAAGGCGGCCGACGAGCTGACCGCCGACGGCGCCCAGGTGCTCGCCCGGCGCGTCGACGTCAGCGACCGCGACTCGGTCATCGCCCTCGCGGACGCCGCGTACGAGGCCTTCGGCGCCGTCCACGTGCTCTGCAACAACGCGGGCGTCGGCTCCGGCGCCGAGGGGCGGATGTGGGAGCACGAGCCCAACGACTGGAAATGGGCCTTCTCCGTCAACGTCTGGGGCGTCTTCCACGGCATCCAGGCCTTCGTCCCGCGCATGATCGCGGGCGGCGGCCCCGGCCATGTCGTCAACACCTCCTCCGGCGACGGCGGCATCGCCCCGCTGCCCACCGCCTCGGTCTACGCCGTCACCAAGGCGGCCGTGGTCACCATGACCGAGTCCCTGTACGCGCACCTCAAGGCGGAGGGCGCGGCCGTCGGCGCCTCCGTCCTGTTCCCCGGCCCGCACATGCTGCGCACCGGGCTGTGGGAGTCGCACCGCAACCGGCCCGAGCGGTACGCGAAGGAGCGGCCGCGCAAGACCCCGTACCGCAGCCTCGACCAGTACGAGGCCGCGATGCGCGAGGCCGGCCACGCGGTGGACTTCACCCCGGTCGAGGAGGTCGCCGAGCACGTGGTCGACGGCATCCGCGCCGACCGCTTCTGGATGCTGCCGGCGAGCGAGCACAGCGACCGGCAGATCCGCGCCCGGTCGCGGTCGATGCTCGACCGCGCCAACCCCGCCTACCTGGAGAGCTTCATCCTCGACTGAGGAGCGACCGTTGAACGACAGCAGTGCGTACGAAGACCCGTACTTGATCATCTCCTCCGACTGCCACGCGGGACTGCCCACCGAGCGGTACCGCCCCTACCTCGACTCCCGCTTCCACCCCCAGTTCGACGAGTTCCTCGGCCAGCGCGACGCCCGCCGCGAGGAGGCCACCCGCCTCGGCGTCCGCAACGAGGCCTTCGCCCAGAAGTGGTTCCACGACCACGAGGAGGGCCTCAAGGGCGGCTGGGACACCGGGCAGCGGCTCAAGGAACTCGACGGCGACGGAGTGGCGGCCGAGGTCGTCTTCCCCGACGCGGACGCCGTCGACAGCCAGACCGCCGCCCCCTTCGGGGTGGGCCTCGGCCTCTCCGGCGACCAGGACCCCGAGCTCGGCATGGCGGGCGCGCAGGCGCACAACCGCTGGCTGGCCGAGTTCGTCGGCGAGAACCCCGAACGCCACTGCGGGGTCGCCCTGCTGCCGATCACGGGCGAGCCCTCGAAGGTGGTCGCCGAGGTCTACCGGGCCAAGGAGTCCGGGCTCGGCGCGCTGATGATCCCCTCGATGTGGGTGGACCGGGCGCCCTACCACGACCGCCGCTACGACCCCGTGTGGGCGGCGGCCGCCGAGACGGCGATGCCGATCGTCACGCACTCGGGCGCCGCCCCGCGCCACGAGTACGGGGACCACCTCGGCATCTACGTCTCCGAGGTCACGTGGTGGCCGGCCCGCCCGCTGTGGTTCCTGCTCTGGTCCGGGGTCTTCGAGCGCCACCCCGGCCTGAAGTTCGGCGTCGCCGAGTCGGGCTGCTGGTGGCTGCCGAACCAGCTGTGGTTCATGGACCGGCTCTACCTGGGCGCGCACGGCGGCAAGAAGCTGTCCCCGTTCGCGGAGCTGAAGCGCCCGCCGAGTGAGTACCTGGACCGCCAGGTGTTCGTCTGCGCGACGAACACCAAACGGCGGGAGCTGGCACAGCGCTACGAGATCGGCGTCGACAACATCCTGTGGGGCTCGGACTTCCCGCACCCCGAGGGGACCTGGCCCGACACCCGCAACTGGCTGCGCAACACCTTCCACGACATCCCGGTCGCGGAGACCCGGCGGATGCTGGGCCTGGCGGCGGCGGAGGTCTTCGGCTTCGACACCGCGAAGCTGGCCCCGATCGCCCGCCGGATCGGCCCGACGCCCGCCGAGCTCGGACAGCCGGCCGACCAGGCCGGGGTGGAGGCGTCCTGGGCGCGCTCGCGCGAGGTGGGCCGGCACTGGCTGACCGAGCACGACTTCCCGGTCCTGGGGGTGTCGCGGTGACGGGCGACGACCGCTACACGGTCATCTCGGCGGACTGCCACGCGGGCGCGGACCTGCTGGACTACAAGCCGTACCTGGAGAAGCGGTACCACGACGCGTTCGACGCCTGGGCCGCCACGTACGTCAACCCGTACGAGGACCTCCTCGCGGACACGGCGGACCGAAACTGGAACTCCCGGCGCCGGCTGGCGGAGCTGGAGGCGGACGGCATCGTCGCCGAGGTGCTCTTCCCCAACACCATCCCGCCGTTCTTCCCCAAGGCCTCCCTGATGGCGCAGCCGCCGACGGCCGCGGAGTACGAGATGCGATGGGCCGGGCTCCAGGCGCACAACCGCTGGCTGGCGGACTTCTGCGCGCAGGCGCCGGGCCGCCGGGCGGGCGTGGTCCAGATCCTGCTCAACGACGTGGAAGCGGCGGTGAAGGAGATCCGCCGCACGCGGGAGGCCGGCCTGACGGGCGGCATCCTGCTGCCGGGCGTCCCGCCCGGGTCGAGCGTCCCCGAGCTGTACTCGGCCGCGTACGACCCGATCTGGGCGGTGTGCGACGAGCTGGACGTGCCGGTCAACCACCACGGCGGCTCGGCGTCCCCGCCGCTCGGCGACGAACCGGCCGCGCGGGCCGTCTTCATGGTCGAGACGACCTGGTTCTCGCACCGGGCCCTGTGGCACCTCGTCTTCGGCGGCGCCTTCCGCCGCCACCCCGGCCTGAAGCTGGTGCTGACCGAGCAGGGCTCCGGCTGGATCCCGGGCGTGCTCGACATGCTGGACTACTACCACGGCCGGCTGGTCGCGGGGTCGGCCACGGCGGAGGCCAAGTTCGGGGCGGGCCTGGCGGAGTCCATGGGCAAGGGGCCGAGCGAGGTCTGGCGGGACAACTGCTTCGTGGGAGCCAGCTTCATGCGCCCGCACGAGGTCCCGCTGCGGGAGCGGATCGGCCTCGACAAGATCATGTGGGGCAGCGACTACCCCCACGACGAGGGCACCACCCCGTTCTCCCGCGAGGGCCTGCGCGTCGCGTACGCCGGCCTGCCGCGGGCCGAGGTCGCGGCGATGGCCGGCGGCAACGCGGCCCGCGTCTACGGATTCGACCTGTCGCTGCTGGACGCGGTCGCCGCGAAGCACGGCCCGCTCGTCTCGGAGATCGCCGCCCCGCTGACGGAGGTCCCGCCGCAGGCCACCAGCCCGGCCTTCGCGCGCGGCGGCTCGGTCCGCGTCTGGTGACGGGGTGAGCGGCTGACTCCGCCGGGACGGCCCGGGTACCGCTGAGCCCGGGCCGTCCCGGCGGGCGCGTTTCCCCGTCCGGGCCCGCCGCGGGGGCCTCGGGCGAACCGTCGGTAACATCGATGGATACCGATCGGTAACAACCCCTAGCGGCGCCCCGGAGGGCGCCTCTATGGTGCGGGCATGCCGAACCTGCCCGATGTCGTGCTGTGGTCCATACCTGCCTTCGTGCTGCTCACCGTCATCGAGGTGGTGAGCTACCGGCTCCATCCCGACGAGGACGCCGCCGGCTACGACACCAAGGACGCGGTCACGAGCGTCACCATGGGTCTCGGCAGCATCGGCTTCGACCTGCTCTGGAAGCTCCCGGTCGTCGCGGTCTTCACGGCGGTCTACGAACTGACCCCGCTGCGCGTGCCGTTCCTGTGGTGGACCGCCCTGCTGATGCTGCTCGTCCAGGACTTCCTCTACTACTGGCAGCACCGGCTCCACCACGTCATCCGCATCCTGTGGGCCTGCCACGTGGTGCACCACAGCAGCAAGCGGTTCAACCTCACCACCGCCCTGCGCCAGCCCTGGACCAGCGCCACCACCTGGTGGTTCTACCTGCCGATGGTCGCCCTCGGCGTGCACCCCGCCGCGATCCCGTTCTGCTACGGCCTCAACCTCCTGTACCAGTTCTGGGTCCACACCGAGCGCATCGGCAAGCTGCCGCGGCCCTACGAGTACGTCTTCAACACGCCCTCCCACCACCGCGTCCACCACGCCTCCCAGGGCGGCTACCTGGACCGCAACTTCGGCGGCATCCTGATCGTCTGGGACCGGATGTTCGGTTCCTGGGTGGGGGAGACCGACAAGCCCGTCTACGGGCTCACGAAGAACATCGCCACCCACAACCCGCTGCGCGTGGCCACCCACGAGTACGCCGCCATCGCCCGCGACGTCCGGGCCGCCGACAGCTGGAGCGAGCGCGCCGGACGCGTCTTCCGCGGCCCCGGCTGGCAGCCGGCGAAGGCGGCCCCGGCGGCGGCCCCAGCTGTCGACGCCGACGCGAACGCCGACGCGGACACCGCTGCGGCCACCGCTGCGGCCACCGCTGCGAACGCCGCCGCGGACACCGACGTGAACGCCGACGCGAAGACCGCTGTCGACGCCGCCGCGAAGACCGCCGCGGACACCGGCACGCAGGCCGGCGCGAAGGCCGCGGAGCACGCCGCGTGAGCGCCACCGAGTCCCGTACGCCCTCCTGGGCCCGCCCCGTGGTCTCCGCCGCCGACGCCGTCGGCGCCCGGGCCCTGCTCGGCGCCTTCGCCGCCGCGACCGCCGTCGACCTCGGCTCGCTGCTGGCCGACTGGCACCTCGGGCACGTCCTCGCCAAGCCGCTGCTGATGCCGCTGCTCGTCGCCTACGTGATCACCCGCCGAGCGCCCCGCCTGCTGATCGCCGCCCTGCTGTTCGGGTGGGGCGGCGACCTGGCCCTGCTCTTCGACGCCGAGCCCGCCTTCCTCGTCGGCATGGGCTCCTTCGCCGCCGGGCACGTCTGCTACCTCGTGCTCTTCGGCCGGCGCGCCACGAACCCGCTGCTCGGAGCCGCGTACGCCGTCGCGCTGCTCGCCACCATCGGCCTGCTCTGGGGCGACCTGCCCGCCGACCTGCGCATCCCCGTCGCCGGCTACAGCCTGCTGCTCACCGCCATGGCCTACCGCTCCAGCGCCCTCGGCGCACGGGCCGGCATCGGCGGCGCGCTGTTCCTGCTCTCCGACACGCTCATCGCGTCCGGGGTCGCCGAGTGGCCGCAGCTGCCCCGCCCCGACCTGTGGATCATGGCCACCTACCTGGCGGCCCAGTACCTGCTGGCCACCGGTACGCCCGCCCGTCGGACAGGCGTACGGTAGGCGGGTCCCAAAAAGACCCCGTCATCCCCGAGCCGGAGGACTGCACCACCATGCGCGCCACCGTCATCCACGCCCCGCACGACATCCGCGTGGAGGAGGTGCCCGACGCTGCGATCCAGCGCCCCGAGGACGCCGTCGTCCGCGTCCTGCGCGCCTGCATCTGCGGCAGCGATCTGTGGGCCTACCGCGGCGAGGCCGCGCGTCAGCCCGGCCAGCGGATCGGGCACGAGTTCCTCGGCATAGTCGAGGAGACCGGCTCCGCGGTCTCGGGCCTGCGCGCCGGTGACCTCGTCGTCGCCCCGTTCATGTGGTCCGACGGCACCTGCGACTACTGCTCCGAGGGTCTGTACACCTCCTGCGTGCACGGCGGCTTCTGGGGCTCGGTCGGCCACGACGGCGGCCAGGGCGAGGCCGTCCGGGTCCCGCACGCCGACGGCACCCTCGTGAAGCTGCCCGCCGACGCGGCCTCCGACGAGCACCTGCTGACCGGCCTGCTCGCCCTCTCCGACGTGATGGGCACCGGCCACCACGCGGCGCTGGGCGCGGGGGTCCGCCAGGGCTCCACCGTCGCGGTCGTCGGCGACGGCGCGGTCGGCCTGTGCGGCGTCCTCGCCGCCAAGCGGCTGGGCGCCGATCGGATCATCGCCCTGGGCCGGCACACCGTCCGCACCGACATCGCGAAGCTCTTCGGCGCCACCGACGTCGTCGCCGAGCGCGGCGAGGCCGCCGAGGCGGCCGTCCGCGAGCTGACCGGCGGCCAGGGAGCCCACGCGGTCATCGAGGCCGTCGGCACCGAGCAGTCCATGCGGACCGCCGTGAACATCACCCGCGACGGCGGCGCCATCGGCTACGTCGGCGTCCCGCACGGCAGCGGCACCGGCCTCGACCTCGGGGTGATGTTCGACCGCAACATCACCCTGCGCGGTGGCGTCGCCCCGGTCCGCGCGTACATCCCGGAGCTGCTGGAAGACGTGCTGAGCGGCGCGATCGACCCGGCGCCGGTGTTCGACCGCGCGGTGTCCCTGGACGAGGTCCCCGAGGGCTACCGGGCCATGGACGACCGCAGCGCGCTGAAGGTGCTCATCAAGCCCTGACCGCGAGCCCTGGACACCGGCCGAGGGGCCGCGGGAGACATCCCCGCGGCCCCTCGGTGCGTTCCGTCCGGTGCCCCGGTTACTTCACGGCCTTCAGCGCGTCGACCACGCCGTAGCCGTAGTAGCCGGTCTGGCCCCACTTGCTGTTGCAGGTGGTGGCGTCGATCAGCGCGCCCGCGCCGTCGTAGATCTTGTCGGGGCACGCCACCTTCGTGGCCTGGGCCTTCAGCATCGCCTGGAGCTGCGACGGCGTGGCGTGCGGGTGCGCGCTCTTGAGCAGCGCCGCGACGCCGGCGACGTGCGGGCCGGCCATCGAGGTGCCCTGCTTGTAGCCGTAGCCGCCGCCCGGGACGGTGGACAGCACGCGGCCGTTCGCGTCAGGGGTGCCCGGGACCTGGTACTTGTCGCCGCCGGGGGCCGCGACGTCGACGACGCCCAGGCCGTAGCTGGAGTAGTACGACTTGAAGCCCTGGTCACCGGTCGCGCTGACCGTGACCACGCCCGGCAGCTGGGTCGGCAGGTCCAGGCAGACCTTGGGGTCGATGGTGCGCGGCACCGGGGTGGTGTCGTTGGGGCTGGTGGTGTCCTCGATCGCGCTCGACGCCAGGTCGTGGTTCGAGTTGCCGGCCGAGGCCACGCTGAGGACGCCCTTGCGCTCGGCGTACTTCGTCGCCCGGGCGAGGGACTCCACCAGCGCCTTCTGGTCGTCGTCGTTCTTGCACGTGTAGTTCCACGGGTCGACGAAGTAGCTGTTGTTGGTCACCTCGATCCCCTTCTCGGCGGCGAACATGAAGCCGCAGACGACCGCCTCGGTGTAGAAGAGGCTGGTCGCGGGCTCACTCACCTTGATCGCGGCGACCTTCACGCCCGGCGCGACACCGCTGACGCCGATGCCGTTGCGCGCGGCGGCGATGGTGCCGGCCACGTGCGTGCCGTGGTCGCTGCCGTCGGCGTACGGGCGCCAGGCGCCCTCGGAGGTGTCCGCGACACCGCCGACGCAGTTGGCGGACTGGCCCGCGGAGAAGTTCGGCGCGAGATCGGGGTGGGTGTCGTCCACGCCCGTGTCGATGACGCCCACCGTGACGTCCCGGCTGCCATCGTTGATCTTGTGAGCCTGGTCGGCCTTGATCGCCCGCAGGTCCCACTGGTTGGGCTCCAGCGGCTCCTCGCCCGCGGTGGCCCGCGCCGCAGCCTTGGCGGCGTCGGCCGCGCTCAGCTTCTGCGTCGTGCCCTCCTCGGTGGTCGCCACCGGCGAGAGCGGGGCCGTCCGGGTGGCACCGACCGACACGAACAAGCTGCGCTGGCCCCGCAGCTGCTTGGCGAACTCCGGGTTCTGGGAATGTGCGACGACGACCCCGATCTGCTCATAGGACGTCACCACCGTTCCGCCGGCACGCTCGATGGCCTTCTTCGCCTGCTTCACCGTCCCGTACGCGGTCAGGTTCGCCACGTACGAGAGCTTCGGGCCCGACGTGTCGGGCTTGGAGACCTTCGCGGTGTCCGCCGTGTTGCCCAGCGGGGCGGCCGAGGCCGCGACCGAGGGAAGGAGGGCGAGGGAGGCGGTGAGCGCCAGGCCGACCGGAACAGCGATCACTCGCCGGCGGCCGGATCCCAGATGAGCCATGGGTTCTCCACATCATCCGTCGTGAAAAAGCCGTCCAGCGCGGTCCGCGATGAACGGGTTCATGACAGGTGAACCTAGTGCGCGTGTTCGTGATCGCGCCATCAGTTCGAGAAATCAGTTTCCAAAGAAACAGCGGGTGTTGAACCATCCCGACACGCCGGCCGTGCCGTTGACAGGGGGGCTCAGCACCACCGCCCCCCACACGGAGGTTGTTTTGTCCGTCGTCCCCACCGCACCCGCGTCACAAGGAGAACCCCCCGTGACCACCGAAGCAGCGCCGCCTCCGGGCAGCGCGGGAACATCCGTGGCGAGCCCCGCGGCCGAAGAGTTCGTGAGCGTCCAGCAGAGCGCCGAATTCGCCGGGCTGCGCACCGCCCACCGCTCGTTCGCCTTCCCGCTCACCGTGGCCTTCATCGCCTGGTACCTGCTCTACGTCCTGCTGTCCAGCTACGCGGGCGACTTCATGGGGACCAAGCTCTTCGGCAACATCAACGTCGCCCTCGCGCTCGGCCTCGCCCAGTTCGCGACGACGTTCCTGATCGCCTGGCTGTACGCGCGGCACGCCGCCGCCAAGCTCGACCCCAAGGCGGAGGCCATCAAGAAGCGCATGGAGGCCGGAGCATGAGCGCCTCCCTCACCCCCCTGCACTTCACGACGGCCGCCGGGGCCACCGAGCACCGGCCGCTGATCATCACCCTGTTCGGGCTCTTCGTCGTCGCCACCCTGATCATCACGGTCTGGGCCGGCCGCCAGACCAAGGGCGCCGCCGACTTCTACGCGGGCGGCCGCCAGTTCACCGGCTTCCAGAACGGCCTCGCCATCTCCGGCGACTACATGTCCGCCGCGTCCTTCCTCGGCATCGCCGGAGCCATCGCCCTGTTCGGGTACGACGGCTTCCTCTACTCCATCGGCTTCCTCGTGGCCTGGCTGGTCGCCCTGCTGCTCGTGGCCGAGCCGCTGCGCAACTCCGGCCGCTACACGATGGGCGACGTCCTCGCGTACCGGATGCGCCAGCGGCCCGTCCGCACCGCCGCGGGCACCTCCACCATCGTGGTCTCGATCTTCTACCTGCTCGCCCAGATGGCCGGCGCCGGCGTGCTCGTCTCGCTGCTCCTCGGCATCACCAGCGACAGCGGCAAGGTGGCCATCGTCGCCCTGGTCGGCCTTCTGATGATCCTCTACGTGACCATCGGCGGCATGAAGGGCACCACCTGGGTCCAGATGGTCAAGGCCGTCCTGCTCATCGCGGGCGCCCTGCTGATCACCTTCCTGGTGCTGGTGAAGTTCAACTTCAACGTCTCCGACCTGCTGGGCAAGGCAGCCGAGAACAGCGGCCAGGGGACCAAGTTCCTGGAGCCCGGTCTCAAGTACGGCAAGGACCCCACGACCAAGCTCGACTTCATCTCGCTCGGCCTCGCCCTGGTCCTCGGCACCGCCGGCCTGCCGCACATCCTGATCCGCTTCTACACGGTGCCCACCGCGCAGGCCGCCCGTAAGTCCGTCCTGTGGGCCATCGGCATCATCGGCGGCTTCTACCTGATGACGATCGCCCTCGGCTTCGGCGCCGCGGCGCTGCTCAACCGCGACGAGATCATCAAGTCCAACAAGGCGGGCAACACCGCCGCCCCGCTGCTCGCCCAGGCCGTCGGCGGCGGCGCCGACTCCACCGGTGGTGCGATCCTGCTCGCCGTCATCTCCGCCGTCGCCTTCGCCACCATCCTCGCGGTGGTAGCGGGCCTGACGCTGGCCTCGTCCTCCTCCTTCGCGCACGACATCTACGTGAACGTGATCCGCAAGGGACAGGCCACCGAGAAGGAGGAGGTCCGGGCCGCCCGCTGGTCCACCGTGGTCATCGGCGCCGTCGCCATCGGCCTCGGGGCCCTCGCCCGCGACCTGAACGTGGCAGGCCTCGTCGCCCTCGCCTTCGCGGTCGCCGCCTCCGCCAACCTGCCGACGATCCTCTACAGCCTGTTCTGGAAGCGCTTCACCACCCAGGGCGCCCTGTGGTCCATCTACGGCGGCCTGGTCTCCTCGGTCGTCCTGGTGCTGTTCTCCCCGGTCGTCTCCGGGAAGCCCACCTCGATGTTCAAGGACGCCGACTTCTACTGGTTCCCGCTGGAGAACCCCGGGATCATCTCCATCCCGCTCGGCTTCCTCCTCGGCTGGCTGGGCACCGTCCTGTCGAAGGAGAAGGCCGACCCCGAGAAGTTCGCGGAGCTGGAGGTCCGCTCCCTCACGGGAACCGGCGCCCACTGACGGACCGCGCCTCACCGAGTTCCACCGAACACCCAGCGTGGCCGCGTCGTACTTCCCTACGACGCGGCCGCGTCGCGTCTCGTTCATTCGGGCACCTCTACATGCCACAGCTGTCGCGTAGGCTCGAAACCAGCGGAGGCGTCCGTCCGACGCCGCGCGAACCTCTATGGAACCGGACAGGGGAGGGGGCCCACAGTGCTTCTCGACACGTACGGGCGCGTGGCCACTGACCTGCGCGTCTCACTCACCGACCGGTGCAATCTGCGCTGTACGTACTGCATGCCCGAGGAGGGTCTGCAGTGGCTCGGCAAGTCCGACCTGCTGAGCGACGAGGAGATCGTCCGGCTGATCCGCATCGCCGTCACCCGACTCGGGATCACCGAGGTCCGCTTCACCGGCGGCGAGCCGCTGCTGCGCCCCGGCCTCGTCGGGATAGTCGAGCAGTGCGCGGCCCTGGAGCCCCGCCCGAAGATGTCGCTCACCACCAACGGCATCGGCCTCAAGCGCACCGCACAGGCGCTCAAGGCCGCCGGCCTGGACCGGGTGAACGTTTCCCTGGACACCCTGCGGCCCGAGGTCTTCAAGACCCTCACCCGCCGCGACCGCCACCACGACGTCGTCGACGGCATGGCCGCGGCCCGCGACGCCGGCCTGACCCCGGTCAAGGTCAACGCCGTCCTGATGCCGGGGCTCAACGACGACGAGGCCCCCGACCTGCTCGCCTGGGCCGTGGAGAACGAGTACGAGCTCCGCTTCATCGAGCAGATGCCCCTCGACGCCCAGCACGGCTGGAAGCGCGACGGCATGATCACCGCCGGGGACATCCTGCAGTCCCTGCGCACCCGCTTCACGCTCACCGAGGAAGGCGCCGAGGAACGCGGCTCCGCCCCCGCCGAGCGCTGGCTCGTCGACGGCGGCCCGGCCACCGTCGGCGTCATCGCCTCCGTCACCCGCCCGTTCTGCTCCGCCTGCGACCGCACCCGGCTCACGGCCGACGGCCAGGTCCGTACGTGCCTCTTCGCCACCGAGGAGTCGGACCTGCGCGGCGCCCTGCGCTCGGGGGCCCCGGACGAGGAGATCGCCCGGCTGTGGAAGGTGGCCATGTGGGGCAAGAAGGCCGGGTCCGGCCTCGACGACCCGTCCTTCCTGCAGCCCGACCGCCCGATGTCGGCGATCGGCGGATAGCCACCCCGGGCCGCGCCCCTAGGGCCGCTCCGAGCCCTCCGGCTGGACCCACTCGTCGAGCTTCACGACGTCCTTGAGGAAGCCCCGTACGCCCAGGAACTGGGAGAGGTGCTCGCGGTGCTCCTCGCACGCCAGCCACGTCTTGCGCCGCTCCGGCGTGTGCAGCTTCGGGTTGTTCCAGGCGAGGACCCACACCGCCGCGTCACGGCAGCCCTTGGCGGAGCAGGTGGGGGCGGGGTCGGCGGCGTTCGTGTCCGTATCAGGGGAGTTCACAGCCTCAACCCTACAAACGGAAGGGCGACGCCGAGCAGCCACGGGGGGAGCTGCCCGGCGTCGGTCCGTCGCTCCGACGGGGGATGCGGAGCGCGTAGGCAGTATGTCACGCAGGACCCGGTGCGGTGCACCGGAACTTCATGATTGATCTGAGCTTTTCTTGAGGTTTCCCGGGCCCAGTGCGGGGTGCACAGGGGCGGGGATGAAGTGCGAGGGCAGCGAGGGCGTCGACTCGCGCCCCGCGTTGGCGATGACCACGGCCACGTAGGGCAGCAAGGCCCCCGCGATGAGCGTCACGATCGCCACATGACGTTCCACGTTCCACAGGAGCACCGTTGCGATGACCGACAGTGTTCTGATCGTCATCGAGATCACGTACCGGCGCTGCCGTCCGCGGACGTCCTCCGCGAGACCCATCCGCGCCCCGGTGATCCGGAAGACCTCGGCCCCGTTCCGCTTCGTCCGCTGCACGCTCCACCACCCGATTCGTCCGCCGGACACTCCCCGGCCCGGAGGCTTCCACGGTACGCCGCCTCGTCGGGGAACGAGGAGAGGGGGGTGTCGCCCGGATGGCGGTACCCGGCATGCGGGCCGGGTCGGCCGGGCCGAAGCTGGGCGCACATGCGCACAACGCGCCACGAGGAGGCTCGACATGGAATGGTTGTGGGCGATCATCGTCGGATTCGTGCTGGGCCTGATAGCCCGGGCCATCCTGCCGGGCAAGCAGCACCAGCCGCTCTGGCTGACGACGCTGTTCGGCATCGTCGGCGCCCTTCTCGGCAACGCGGTCTCGCGGTGGATCGGCGTGGAGGACACCAAGGGCATCGACTGGATCCGGCACTTGCTGCAGCTCGCCGGTGCCGTCCTGATCGTCGGGCTGGGCGACATGGCGTACATGGCCCTGTGGGGCAAGAAGCGGACGGCGTAGCGCCGGGCCGCGGGCTGCGGGCACAGCGAAGGGGCCGGCCGGACGATGCGTCCGTACCGGCCCCCGCGCCGTGTCTGCCTGTCTGTCTGGCCGCCCGGGTGACGGGTACCGTCAGCCGGTGACCTCGACCGCCGCCAGGTTCTTCTTGCCGCGGCGCAGCACCAGCCAGCGCCCGTGCAGCAGGTCCTCCTTGGCGGGCACCGCGTCCTCGGCGGTGACCTTCGCGTTGTTCACGTAGGCACCGCCCTCCTTCACGGTCCGGCGGGCGGCCGACTTGCTGGCGACCAGCCCGGTCTCCGCGAGCAGGTCCACGACCAGGCCCGCCTCGGCGACCTTGGCGTGCGGCAGCTCGGACAGGGCCGCGGCGAGCGTGGCCTCGTCCAGCTCGGCCAGGTCGCCCTGGCCGAACAGCGCCTTCGACGCGGCGATCACGGCGGCGCACTGGCCGGCGCCGTGCACCAGCGTGGTCAGCTCCTCCGCGAGCGCGCGCTGGGCGGCGCGCGCCTGCGGCCGCTCGGCGGTCTGCGCCTCCAGCTCCTCCAGCTCCTCGCGGGACCTGAAGGAGAGGATCCGCATGTAGGTGGAGATGTCCCGGTCGTCCACGTTCAGCCAGAACTGGTAGAACGCGTACGGCGTGGTCATCTCCGGGTCCAGCCAGACGGCCCCGCTCTCGGACTTGCCGAACTTGGTGCCGTCCGCCTTGACCATCAGCGGGGTCGCCATGGCGTGCACGTTCGCGTGCGGCTCCAGGCGGTGGATCAGGTCGAGACCGGCCGTGAGGTTGCCCCACTGGTCGGACCCGCCCTGCTGGAGGGTGCAGCCGTAGCGGCGGTACAGCTCCAGGAAGTCCATGCCCTGGAGCAGCTGGTAGCTGAACTCCGTGTAGCTGATGCCCTGGTCGGACTCCAGCCGGCGGGCGACGGAGTCCTTCGTCAGCATCTTGTTGACCCGGAAGTGCTTGCCGATGTCCCGCAGGAACTCGATGGCGGACAGGCCCGCCGTCCAGTCCAGGTTGTTCACCATGACCGCCGCGTTCTCGCCCTCGAAGGACAGGAACGGCTCGATCTGCGAACGCAGCCGGTTCACCCAGTTCGCGACCGTCTCCGGGTCGTTCAGGGTGCGCTCGGCGGTGGGCCGCGGGTCACCGATCTGGCCCGTGGCCCCGCCGACCAGGGCCAGCGGCCGGTGCCCGGCCTGCTGGAGCCGGCGCACGGTGAGCACCTGCACCAGGTGGCCGACGTGCAGCGAGGCGGCGGTCGGGTCGAACCCGCAATAGAAGGTGACAGGACCGTCCGCGAACGCCTTGCGCAGCGCTTCTTCGTCGGTGGACAGGGCGAAGAGCCCGCGCCACTTCAGTTCGTCGACGATGTCCGTCACGGTTCTGTGTCTCCTTGTGGTGGATGGCGGAGAGGGGTGTCCGGCCCAGTCTAGGTGGGCCGGGTGAACTCCAGGTGCCCGCGGCCCCTTGGACCGGCCCTTGGGCCGGCCCTCGGACCGCGCCCGCTCAGACCCCTCGGCTGACCGAGCTCATGTTGAAGTCCGGGATCCGCAGGGCCGGCATCGCGGTCCGGGTGAACCAGTCGCTCCACTCGCGCGGCAGGGTCTTCTCGGTCCGGCCGGCCTCCGAGGCCCGCGAGAGCAGGTCCACCGGGGACTCGTTGAACCGGAAGTTGTTGACCTCGCCGACGACCTGCCCGTTCTCCACCAGGTAGACGCCGTCCCGGGTCAGGCCCGTGAGAAGCAGCGTCGCAGGGTCCACCTCGCGGATGTACCAGAGGCAGGTCAGCAGCAGACCCCGCTCGGTGGAGGCCACCATCTCCTCCAGCGACTTCTCGCCGCCGGCGTCCAGGATCAGGTTGCCGAAGCCGGGGGAGAGCGGCATCCCCGTCAGGTGCGCGCTGTGCCGGGTCGTGGTCAGCCGGTTCAGCTCGCCGTCCAGGATCCACTCGGTCGCGGGGACCGGGAGGCCGTTGTCGAAGACCGAGGCGTCGTCGCCGGAGCTGTGCGCGATCACGAACGGCGCGGACTCGAGCCCCGCGGCGTTCGGGTCGCTGCGCAGGGTCAGCGGCAGCTCGGAGAGCTTCTCGCCGAGCCGGGTGCCGCCGCCGGGCTTGGAGAAGACGGTCCGGCCCTCGGTCGCGTCCCGGGCCGCCGCCGACCACATCTGGTAGATGAGGAGGTCGGCCACGGCCGTCGGCGGCAGCAGGGTCTCGTACCGCCCGGCGGGCAGGTCGATCTTCCGCTGCGCCCAGCCCAGGCGTACGGCGAGCTCCGCGTCCAGCGCGGTCGGGTCCACGTCCTTGAAGTCCCGGGTGGCGCGGCCGGCCCAGGCCGAGCGCTGCCGGTCGGGGGACTTCGCGTTGAGCTCCAGCGTGCCGTTGGGCTGGTCGTGGCGCAGCCGCAGCCCCGTCGAGGTGCCGACGTACGTGGAGACCAGCTCGTGGTTGGCGAAGCCGTACAGTTCCCGCCCGCCCGCCCGGGCCCGGGCGAAGGCCTCGCCGAGAGCCGGGGCGAAGTCCGCGAACACCGCCGAGGAGGTCTCGGCCGGGGCGTCCGCGAAGTCCGGGGAGGCGGGGGTCCCGGTGACCAGCGGCCGGGCGTCCTCCGCCGGGCCGGCCCCGCGCGCGGCCGCCTCGGCGGCCCGTACCAGCGGTTCCAGGTCGGCGGCGGTGACGGCGGCGCGCGACACGACCCCCGAGGCCGTGCCCTCCTTGCCGTCGACGGTGGCGATCACGGTCAGGGTGCGGCCGCGGGTGACACCGTTGGTCGTCAGGGCGTTGCCCGCCCAGCGCAGGTTCGCCGTCGACTCCTCGTCGGCGATGACGACACAGCCGTCGGCGGTGGACAGCTCCAGTGCCCGCTCGACGATCTCGTGGGGCTTCGTACGTCCGTTGGAAAGCGCGCTCATCGGCCGGCCTCCTGCGTGGTGTTCAAGATGTTCACGTCGCGGAACAGCGCGGACGGGCAGCCGTGGGAGACCGCCGCGACCTGGCCCGGCTGGGCCTTCCCGCAGTTGAAGGCGCCGCCCAGCACGTACGTCTGCGGGCCGCCGACCTTCTCCATCGAGCCCCAGAAGTCGGTGGTCGTCGCCTGGTACGCGACGTCGCGCAGCTGCCCGGCCAGCCGGCCGTTCTCGATCCTGTACGCCCTCTGCTGCGTGAACTGGAAGTTGTAGCGCTGCATGTCGATCGACCAGGAGCGGTCGCCGACCACGTAGATCCCGCGCTCCACCCCGCCGATCAGGTCCTCCGTGGACAGCCCGCCCGGGTCCGGCTGGAGGGAGACGTTCGCCATCCGCTGCACCGGGACGTGCCCGGGGGAGTCGGCGTACGCGCAGCCGTTGGAGCGGCCCAGGCCGGTCAGCTTCGCGATCCGGCGGTCCGTCTGGTAGCCCGTCAGGGTGCCGTCCTTGACCAGGTCCCAGCTCTGCGCCTCGACGCCCTCGTCGTCGTACCCGATGGTGGCCAGTCCGTGAGGCGCCGTGCGGTCACCCGTCACGTTCATGATCGGGGAGCCGTACTTGAGCGTGCCCAGCTGGTCGAAGGTGGCGAAGGAGGTGCCCGCGTACGCCGCCTCGTAGCCCAGCGCCCGGTCCAGCTCGGTGGCGTGGCCGATGGACTCGTGGATGGTGAGCCACAGGTTGGACGGGTCCACCACCAGGTCGTAGCGCCCGGCCTCGACGCTCGGCGCCCGCATCTTCTCGGCGAGCAGTACGGGCATCTGCTCCAGCTCGGCGTTCCAGTCCCAGCCGGTGCCCGTCAGGTACTCCCAGCCGCGGCCGGCCGGCGGGGCGACGGTGCGCATAGAGTCGAACTCGCCGGTGGTGGCGTCCACGGCGACGGCGGTGAGCTGCGGGTGGATCCGGACCCGCTGCTGGGTGGTCACGGTGCCCGCGGTGTCGGCGTAGAACTTGTTCTCGTGGACGGCGAGCAGGGAGGCGTCCACGTGCGCCACTCCGTCGGCCGCCAGCAGCCGGGAGCTCCAGTCGGCGAGCAGCGCCGCCTTCTCCGCGTCGGGAACCTCGAACGGGTTCACGTCGTAGGCGGAGATCCACGTCTTGTCGGCGTGCACCGGCTCGTCGGCGAGCTCCACGCGCTCGTCCGAGCCGGCCGCCTTGATCACCTGGGCGGAGAGCTTCGCCATGGCCACGGCCTGCGAGGCCACCTTGGCGGCGCCGTCCATCGTGAGGTCCACGCCGGAGGCGAACCCCCAGCTGCCTCCGTGCACCACCCGGACCGCGTAACCGAGGTCGGTGGTGTCCGACCCCCCGGACGGCTTGGCGTCGCGCAGCCGCCAGGAGGCGCTACGGATCCGCTCCAGCCGGAAATCGGCATGGTCGGCGCCCAGCGCACGGGCCCGCGCGAGCGCCGCGTCGGCGAGCGCCCGCAAGGGCAGCGCGGTGAAGGCCGCGTCGATGGAATGGGGCACGGAGTTCCTCCCGGGGTCGGGGCCGGTCGCCCCGATCATGTCGCGCTCGGGGGCTTTGTGCCTACATCTTTCTGTAGGGACTCGACAGAGCCCGTCGCGAGGCCCTGTCGGAGCCGGATTCTTTGTATGGCGGACAAGACCTATAGGTTTTCGGTACTCATACCGCCAAGCGAAAGGGTGATCTGTTGAGCCGCTCGGTTCTCGTCACCGGAGGAAACCGGGGCATCGGCCTCGCCATCGCCCGAGCCTTCGCGGAGGCCGGAGACAAGGTCGCGATCACGTACCGGTCCGGCGAGCCGCCGCAGGAGCTCACCGAGCGCGGTGTGCTGGCCGTCCGCTGCGACATCACGGACTCCGAGCAGGTGGAGCAGGCCTACAAGGAGATCGAGGACAAGCACGGAGCGGTGGAGGTGCTGGTGGCCAACGCCGGCATCACCAAGGACACGCTGCTGATGCGCATGTCCGAGGAGGACTTCGCGTCGGTCGTCGACACCAACCTCACCGGCACCTTCCGGGTGGTCAAGCGCGCGAACCGCGGCATGCTCCGTGCCAAGAAGGGCCGCGTCGTCCTGATCTCCTCGGTCGTCGGCCTGCTGGGCGCGGGCGGCCAGTCCAACTACGCCGCCTCCAAGGCGGCGCTGGTCGGCTTCGCCCGTTCGCTGGCCCGTGAGCTGGGCTCCCGCAACATCACGTTCAACGTGGTCGCCCCCGGGTTCGTGGACACCGACATGACGAAGGTGCTCACCGACGAGCAGCGTGCGGCCATCGTGGCCCAGGTGCCGCTGGCCCGTTACGCGCAGCCCGAGGAGATCGCGGCAGCCGTGAGCTTCCTGGCGTCCGACGACGCCGCGTACATCACCGGAGCCGTCATTCCCGTTGACGGCGGATTGGGCATGGGTCACTGATCACCATGAGCGGAATTCTCGACGGCAAGCGCATCCTCATCACGGGTGTGCTGATGGAGTCGTCCATCGCCTTCCACACCGCCAAGCTGGCCCAGGAGCAGGGCGCCGAGGTCATCCTGACGGCGTTCCCGCGCCCGACGCTGACCGAGCGCATCGCCAAGAAGCTGCCCAAGCCGGTCAAGGTGATCGAGCTCGACGTCACCAACGACGAGCACCTGGCCCGCCTGGAGGGTCTCGTCCGTGACGAGCTCGGGGGCCTCGACGGCGTCGTCCACTCGATCGGCTTCGCGCCGCAGGACGCCCTCGGCGGCAACTTCCTGAACACCCCGTTCGAGTCCGTGGCCACCGCCATGCACGTCTCGGCGTTCTCGCTGAAGTCGCTGACCATGGCCTGCAAGCCGCTGTTCCCGGCGGAGGGCGCGGCCGTCGTCGGCCTCACCTTCGACGCGCAGTTCGCCTGGCCGCAGTACGACTGGATGGGCCCGGCCAAGGCCGCGCTGGAGGCCACCAGCCGCTACCTCGCCCGCGACCTGGGCAAGGAGAACATCCGCTGCAACCTGGTCTCGGCCGGCCCGATCGGCTCGATGGCCGCGAAGTCCATCCCGGGCTTCTCGGAGCTGGCGGACGTCTGGAACTCGCGCTCCATGCTGGAGTGGGACATGAGCGACCCGGAGCCGGCGGGCAAGGGCGTCGTGGCCCTGCTGTCGGACTGGTTCCCGAAGACCACCGGCGAGATCGTCCACGTGGACGGCGGCCTGCACGCGATGGGTGCCTGATCCAGGGCCCCGACTCCGTACGGCGGCGGCCGCGCTTCCCCTTCCGGGAGGCGCGGCCGCCGCCGTTTTCGGGGAGCGAGCCCGAACGGTCGATCGGATGTTCGCCGCCCGACGGGATCTTCCCGAGTCGAAATGGCGGACATTTGCCTGCAAACTGACCTCGTCGGGATCTTCCCGGCTCCTGCGGGGAGGAGGTACGGGAGTGCGCGCGAGGCGGAGCCGGGCGGTATCGCTGCTGGTCACCTCGATGGTTCTCACCGGATTCCTGATCCCCGGAGCCGTCGCGCAGGCCCCGGGGGACCGGGCGGCTGGGGACTGGGCCGCCGGGGACCGGGCCGCGGGCGACCGGATCGCGGGGGACTGGGTGGCGGGGGACCGGGTCGCGGGCGACCGGGCCGTCGTGGACCTGGCGGAGATTCCCGCCGAGCCGCCCGTACAGCCCGCGCCGCGCGCCGCCCGGGAGCTCTTCGGCGCCGACTGCGACACCGAGATCGAGGGCTCGCGGGTGACGTCGTACTGCCACAACAGCTACCCCGAGACCGACCTGATCCGGCTGCACGTGGAGTGCGACCGCTGGTGGGACGTGGACGGGGACGGCGCCGCCGTCGCCGTCGGACCCGCCGGCCGGGTCGAGCTCACCGGCCGCTGCTGGAAGGAGGTCCGCTCGGCCTGGGTGACCCACGAGCGGCCCTGAGGCTCCTTCAGCCCCTGCCCAGGCAGACGAACGGGTAGCCCGCGGCCTCCGAGGCCGCCGCGTCCGCGTCCCCGCGCCGGACCGCCTCGATCAGCCGGGCGTGGTCCACGTGTGAGGCGGGATCCAGCACCGTGCCGACGTCCGTGCGCAGCCAGTCCGCCACCAGGTCGCCGAGGTCCGCGTACAGCTCGATCAGCACCTCGTTGTGCGAGGCGGCCACCACCGCCATGTGCAGCGCCACGTCCGCCGCGACGAACCGCTCGGCGTCCCCGCTCTCCCACGCCTCCTCGCGCCGGGCCAGCAGCGCGTCCAGCTGTACGAGGTCCCGCGCGCTGCGGCGCTCGGCCGCGAGCCGCGCCGCCGAGGACTCCAGCGTCGAGCGCAGCTCCGCGATGTCGCGGGGATCGGCCCCGGCGAAACGGCGGTGCATCACCCCGGCCAGCTCGCTGGTGGCCAGCACGTACGTGCCCGAGCCCTGGCGGATGTCGAGCAGCCCGTTGTGCGCGAGGGCCCGGACGGCCTCCCGCACGGTGTTGCGGGCGACGCCCAGCAGCTCCACCAGCTCCGGCTCGGTGGGGATGCGGGAGCCGACCGGCCACTCGCCGGAGGTGATCTGATTCCTGAGCTGGGCGATCACCTGGTCGACGAGCGCGGATCGCCGGGGCGAGGTCAGCGGCATGGGTGCGGGTCCTCTCCGGAACCGTCAGACGATTGGACAACCAATCATCCCATGATTCTATGATGGCTGAATGCTCGACGATGAAATCCAGACACTGAACCGGCCGAGGGCCCCGCGCACGGAGCCCTCGCGGCCCGCCCGCGTCCCCGTCCCCGCCGCCGCGGCCCGGCAACCCGCGTGGCTCGGCCCGGTCCTCATCGTCGGCATCGTGCTCGCCGCCCTCAACCTGCGGCCCGCCATCACCAGCCTCGGCGCGCTCTTCGAGGAGACCCGCACCGGCCTCGGCATGAGCGGCACCGTCGCCGGACTGATCACCTCCGTCCCCACGCTCTGCTTCGCCGTCTTCGGCGTCACCGCGCCCCGGCTCTCCCGCCGCTTCGGCCCGGCCGCCGTCGTCTGCGCCGGCATGGCCGCGATCGCCGCCGGCCTGCTGATCCGGCCGTTCGCGTCCAACGCCGCGGGGTTCCTCGCCGCCAGCGCCCTGTCCCTGGCCGGCATAGCCCTGACCAACGTGCTGCTCCCGGTCATCGTCAAGCGCTGGTTCCCCGACCGGGTCGGCACCATGACCGGCCTCTACTCCATGGCCCTGGCCGCCGGCACCTCGCTCGCCGCCGCCGCGACCGTCCCGCTGACCTCCGCCCTCGGCGGCAGCTGGCGCACCGGCCTGCTGATCTGGGCCGTCCTCGCGCTGGCCGCCGTACTGCCGTGGCTGCCCGTCGCCGCGGTGAGCCGCCGCGAGCGGGCCGCCGCCGAGGCCGCTTCGCCCGCCGCCCCGGCCCCGGCCGTACGGGCGGACTCCGGCCCGCGCGTCGTGCGCAGCCGTACCGCCTGGGCCCTGGCCTGCTACTTCGGCCTCCAGGCCACCGGCGCCTACGTCACCATGGGCTGGCTCCCGCAGATCTTCCGCGACGCGGGCGTCTCCGCCGGGACGGCCGGCGTCCTGCTCGCCGTCACCATGGTCATGGGCGTGCCCCTGGCCTTCGTCATCCCGGGCCTCGCCGGCCGGATGCGCAACCAGGGCCCCATCGCCGTCACCCTCGGCCTCTTCGGCCTCGCCGGCTACCTCGGGCTCTACCTCGCCCCCGCCGCGGGCGCCTGGGCCTGGGCGCTCCTCCTCGGCATCTCCAACTGCGCCTTCCCCCTCGTCATCACGATGATCGGGCTGCGCGCCAAGTCCCCGGCCGGCGTCGTCAAGCTCTCCGCCTTCGCCCAGAGCACCGGCTACCTCATCTCCATCCCCGGACCGATCCTCATCGGCACCCTCTACCAGCACAGCGGCGGCTGGGACCTGCCCCTCGTGGTGATGGCCTGCCTGCTCGTCCCGCAGATCGCGCTCGGTGTGCTCGCGGGCCGGGACCGCACGATCGAGGGCGAATGCGGCGTGCGAGACTGAGGAACATGTCGCCCGTACTTGATCCGAACCCGCAGGACAGCCACAAGAAGCTCAGCCTCGTGCTCGGCGCGATGCTCGTCGTGACCGTGATCATCTCCGTCATCGCGACGCTCGCCTCCCCCTGACGGAAGGCCCCCCGGGGTTGGTAGGGCTAACCCCACCAACCCCTAGGGGGCAAGGCTCAGGGAGAACTGGGGTGTCCCCCGGATGGGAGCCGCCGCTTCGAATCCATAGATTCGAAGCCAGCGAGCCAGTCCCGCCCGAACACCCACGGAGGCGGCCATGTCGGCCCCCACGCACACCCGCCACTTCCCGACCGCCGTCCCCTCCCGCCACCGCCCGGCCGCCGCCGGCGCGAACGCCCGGCTGCACTGGTGGGCGCTGGCCCTGCCCGCGCTCGCGTTCGGGCTCCTGCTTCTCCTCCTCGCCGGATCGACCGAGGCCCACGCCGCCACCGGCGAGGTCTCCGCGCTGCTCCAGGTCACCGAACAGCTGCTCCGCGTCGTCGGCTGATCCGCTCCGGATCCCGCCGTACGAGCACCCCAACACCCCGGGCCCCGTGGCTCAATTCGTGCGAAGCTGGGGGTCATGAGCGCCGACACACCCCGCAGGATCGTCCTCCTCCGGCACGCCAAGGCCGACTGGCCCGAGGTGGCCGACCACGAACGCCCGCTGGCGGAGCGAGGCCGCAAGGACGCGCCGGCCGTCGGTCTGAAGCTGGCCGAGACCGGCATCGCCTTCGACCTGGCCCTCTGCTCCACCGCCGCCCGTACCCGCGAAACCTGGAAGCTCGCCGTCCAGGAACTGCCGCACCGGCCGAAGACCCACTACGAGGAGAGGCTGTACGACGCCTCGCTGGGCGAACTCATCGCCCTGCTGAACGAGACCTCGGACGAGGTCCGCGACCTCCTCGTCATCGGCCACAACCCCGGCATGCACGCCCTCGCCGACGCCCTGGCCGGGCGCGCCGAGGCGGACACCGCGAAGAGAATGCACCGCACCGGCTTCCCGACCGCGGCGCTCGCGATCGTCTCCTTCACCGGCTCGTGGAAGTCGCTGGAGCACGGGGTCGGC
The DNA here is from genome assembly GCF_026339935.1 of Streptomyces sp. NBC_01551. Classification (NCBI taxonomy): domain Bacteria; kingdom Bacillati; phylum Actinomycetota; class Actinomycetes; order Kitasatosporales; family Streptomycetaceae; genus Streptomyces; species Streptomyces sp. NBC_01551. The sequence goes on along the minus strand of NZ_JAPEPX010000001.1, from coordinate 1,241,127 downwards.
ACGCTGCTGGACTACTGGACGCCCAAGGAACACTGACCGGCACCGACGGATGCCCACCGCATGCCTAGCGCATGCCTACGAGGACGGGCCCCGGCGCGGATGATCCGCCGGGGCCCGTCCTCTGTACGCGCGCGGGACGCGGGGGCTGCGGGTCACGTGAGGCCCGCGGCCTCGACCTCTTCCCGGGTGATCCCCAGCAGGTACAGCACCGCGTCCAGGAACGGCACGTTCACGGCGGTGTGCGCGGCCTCGCGGACCACCGGCTTGGCGTTGAAGGCCACGCCCAGACCGGCCGCGTTCAGCATGTCCAGGTCATTGGCGCCGTCGCCGATCGCCACCGTCTGGTCCAGCGGCACCCCGGCCTCCGCCGCGAAACGGCGCAGCAGCCGGGCCTTGCCCGCCCGGTCCACGATCTCGCCGGTGACCCGGCCGGTCAGCTTCCCGTCCACGATCTCCAGCGTGTTGGCGGAGGCGAAGTCCAGCCCCAGCCGCTCCTGGAGGTCGTCCGTCACCTGGGTGAACCCGCCGGAGACCACACCGACCTGGTAGCCGAGCCGCTTGAGGGTACGGATCAGGGTCCGCGCGCCCGGCGTCAGGCGCACCTCGGCGCGCACCTTGTCCACCACGGAGGCGTCGAGCCCGGCCAGCAGCGCCACACGGGCGTGCAGCGACTGCTCGAAGTCCAGCTCGCCGCGCATGGCCCGCTCGGTCACCTCGGCGACCTCGGCCTCGCAGCCGGCGTGCGCCGCGAACAGCTCGATGACCTCGTCCTGGATCAGGGTCGAGTCCACGTCCATCACGACGAGCCGCTGGGCCCGGCGGTGCAGCCCCGCCGACACCACGGCCACGTCGACGCCGATGTGCGCGGCCTCGGTGGCCAGCGCGGTGCGCAGCGGCCCGGTCTCGGTGCCGGACACGGCGAACTCGACCGCCGTCACCGGGTACTTCGCGAGCCGGAAGATACGGTCGATGTTGCCGCCGGTCGAGGTGATCCGGGAGGCGATGGCCGCCGTGGACTCGGCGGTCAGGGGGTGGCCGAGCACGGTGACGTGGGAACGGCCGCTGCCGCGCGGCCGGTTGTCGCCGGTACCGGAGAGGATCTCGGCCTGGAGCTTGAGCGACTCGGCCCAGCTGTGGACGGTGGCCCGCAGCTCACCCTCCGTGCTGGCGGTGGGCTGGGTGACGAGGGCGCACAGGACGATGCGGCCGCGGGTGACGACCTGCTCGATGTCGACGACATCGACGGAGTAGGCGGCGAGGGTGTCGAACAGCCCGGCGGTGATCCCGGGACGGTCCTTGCCGAAGATCTTGACGAGGAGGGTGGGGACGTCGGAGGTCTGCGAAGCGCTCATGGTGACCTCACCGTATCTTCCCCGCCCCCGGCGGCGGACCCCCGTCCCACCCTGCGAACGCCCGAGCCTCCACACCCTCCCCGCCGCCCCGCCCGCGCGTCTTGGCCCAGGGCGGCCGCTGCCCCCGTCGGGGCGGTCACGCGGTGGTCAGGACGGCGGACGCGGTGGGGGAGGCGGAGGTGGGGGAGGTGGCGGGGTGAAGGGCGGGCGTCGGGCGGGCCGACGCGGCTTCGGCGGCAGGCCCGTGATCGTCACGTCCCAGGACCCGTCCGGATCGAGGGGCGGAGGATCCCACTCGGGCGGCGGCGGCCCGTACGGCCCACGGGCGGGTGGGTTGGCCGGGTTCGGCCAGGCGGCCGGGCTCGGGGCTGACCGCGCCGACCAGGCCGCCCGGCGGCGACGGCGGGTCAGGGCCGCGCCCGTCGCCCCCGCCGCGGCGCCCCACGCCGCGCCGGTCAGGAGCGCCGTCACCGGGTCCCCGCGGAGTTCCACCCCGGCGTCCACCGTGTCCACCCCGAGCACCGTCAGGGCGGCGTCCGCCGACAGGCCCGTCAGCCACACCAGCGCCGCGAACGTCACGCCGGTCACCGCCGAGAGGCGCCCCGCGCACCCCAGGATCCCGCGCCCCGGAGTCCGTACGGCCGCCAGCACCCCCGCGTACAGCATCAGCAGGCCCACGCCCGCGACCAGCAGCCAGACCCGCTCGTCGTACTCCGCGAGCCGCGCCACCGTCACCGGCTCCCGCCCCGCCACCCCCAGTACGTCGTCCAGCGGATCCGGCAGCAGCCGCGCCGGCTCCCCCCACGCCCGGCCGGACAGCGGGACGAACGCCCCCAGCAGCACCCCGGTCCAGCTCCCGTTCGGCGCCCCGAGCAGCGCGGCTCCCAGCACCCGCCCCGGACGCTCGTCCCCGGCCGCAGCCCACCCCGCCGCCGCGAGCCCGGCCGCGACCGCGACCAGCAGCAGCGCCACCACCGCCGACACCGCCGGCCGCACCCGCGCGAACGCCGCCGGACCGCGCCGCGAGGCCAGCAGCGCCACCGCCAGTACGGCCACCACCCACACCGCCGCGCCCAGCAGGGTCGGCCCGGCCTCCACGGAGAACCCCACCCGGGCCCGGGTCTCGATCAGGTCCCCGATGCGGTCCGGGAGCAGCCCGCCGATGTCCCCGATCCCGGGGATCTCCACCTTCTCCGGCACCCTCGCCGCTCCCGGCAGCCGGGCCCCGTCCAGGGTGACCACGTCGTGCCCGGCCCACGCCGGCCCGCCCGCCGCGGCGACGAACAGCGCCGCCACCACCCCCGCCCGCGCCACGAGCTCACCGGCGGGCGCCCCGGCCCGCAGCGAGCGCAGGAAGACGCCGGCCAGCACCAGCGCCCCGGCCAGCGCGACTCCCAACGGCATGACGTCCAGGGAGGTTTCGGCGGCCTCCCCGGTGACCCGAAGGCCGAGACGTCACCCGAGGGCGTCACGGTTCCGCCCACCGCCAGCACCACCACCGCCGCGGTCATCGCCCCCAGCGAGCCCCCCGCCGCGTCGGCGCCCAGCAGCCGCAGCCCGAGCGCGGCCACCGCCGCCATCACGATCAGGGACCAGCCCACGGCGCAGACCCCGGACAGGACCACGTCTCCCCAGCGAATGCGGCGCATGCGTGCCCCCCGTCTGTGGGTGGGACACCGGGCGAGAAGTCCCGTATCTCACTCTCCGGGTGACTTTCGACCCCGTCAACGGGCAGACGTAGACGCCACCCAGCAGCCCCGATTCCACATGTGGGCGCAGGCCTGAAATAGTTCCCCCGGATGTTCGCCATCCCTAGACTCCCTGGCATCAGGGGGATTCTCGGGGGACTTAAGTGGGGCTGGAGTGCCGGAACTCGTACTGGAATTGAATGGCAGGACCTGGACGCTCGATCCGTCCAGGTCGTACTCCCTGGGGCGTGACCCCCAGGGAGACGTGGTGATCGATGACGCACGGGTGTCGTGGCGACACGCCACCATCAGCTGGAACGGCCGTGGTTGGGGCATCGAGGACCACGGCAGCACCAACGGCACGTACGTGCACGGAGCGCGGGTCCAGCAGGCCGAGCTCGTGCCCGGCACGCCGGTGCACCTGGGCAACGCCACCGACGGCCCGCGGCTGAATCTGAGCGCCGCCGCCGCGCCGCAGCCCGTGGCCCACCAGGCGCAGGCCGCGGCCCCCGCCTACCAGGCCCCGGGCTACGAAGCCCCGGCCCCGCAGCAGGCCTGGCAGCAGCAGGCCCCGCAGCAGCACCAGCAGCCGCCGCAGCCGCACCTCCCGCACCAGCAGGGCGGCGGCCAGGCCGCGCCCCGCCCCGCGCACGGCGCGACCCCCGGCTACGACGACCGCAGCCCGACGACGTTCCACCAGTTCTCGCTGGGCCACGTCATGCGGATCGGCCGTGCGCTGGAGAACGAACTGGTGGTCTCCGACCTCCAGGTCTCCCGCCACCACGCCGAGTTCCGCTCGATGCCCGGCGGCCGCTTCGAGATCCACGACCTCGGCAGCCACAACGGCACCTACGTCAACGGTCAGCCGCTCGCCAAGTCCGGCAGCGCGATGCTCGGCCCGAACGACATCGTCGGCGTCGGCCACTCGACGTTCCGGATCGTCGGTGACCGCCTCGAGGAGTTCGTCGACACCGGTGACGTCTCCTTCTCGGCCCGCCACCTCACGGTCACCGTCGACGGCGGCAAGCAGATCCTCAAGGACGTCACCTTCGGTGTCCCGGAGAAGTCGCTCATCGGCGTCATCGGCCCCTCCGGCTCCGGCAAGTCGACCCTCCTCAAGGCGCTGACCGGCTACCGGCCCGCCGACCAGGGTGACGTCCTCTACGACAACCGCAACCTGTACAAGCAGTTCGCGGAGCTCCGCCAGCGCATCGGCCTCGTCCCGCAGGACGACATCCTGCACAAGGACCTGAAGGTCAGCACGGCCCTCAAGTACGCGGCCAAGCTCCGCTTCCCCGGCGACACCGCCGAGTCCGAGCGCGCCGCCCGCATCGACGAGGTGCTGCGCGAGCTCAAGCTCGACATCCACAAGGACAAGAAGATCACCGCGCTCTCGGGCGGTCAGCGCAAGCGCGTGTCCGTGGCCCTGGAGCTGCTGACCAAGCCGTCGCTGATCTTCCTGGACGAGCCGACCTCCGGCCTCGACCCGGGCATGGACCGCGACGTCATGCAGCTGCTGCGCGGCCTCGCCGACGACGGCCGCACGGTCCTCGTCGTCACCCACTCGGTTGCCGAGCTGGGCATCTGCGACAAGCTTCTGGTGATGGCCCCGGGCGGTTCGGTCGCCTACTTCGGCCCGCCGGACGATGCGCTGAACTTCTTCGGCTACGCCACGTGGGCGGACGTCTTCTCGGCGTTCGAGGACTACCGCGACTACGACTGGGCCGGCCGCTGGAAGGGCTCGCGGCACTACCAGATGTACGCCGCCGACATCGACGCGGTCGCCCCGCAGTCCGTCGCGATGCCCTCGCCGCAGCAGATGATGCCGCCCAAGCCGCAGGGCTGGGGCTCGCAGCTCTGGACGCTGATCCGCCGCTACGTCTCGGTCATCGCGTCCGACAAGGGCTTCATCGGCCTGATGCTGATCCTGCCCGCGGTCCTGGGCGTGGTTTCCACGGTCATCCCCGCCAAGTTCGGCCTCGCGCCGCCCGTGGCGCCGTCCCGCTTCAACGGTGACGCCGGCACGATCATGCTGATCCTCGCGGTCGGCATGTGCTTCTCGGGCGCCGCCAACTCGGTCCGTGAGCTGATCAAGGAACGCGTCATCTACGAGCGTGAGCGCGCGACGGGCCTGTCCCGCTCGGCGTACCTCATGTCCAAGGTGATCGTCCTCGGTGTCATCACGGCCGTCCAGGGCGTGATCATCTGCGGGATCGGCTTCTACCCGCGCGACCTGCCCGCCGAGGGCCTGCTCATGCCGCCGGCCGTCGAGATCTGCCTGTCGGTCATCGCGCTCGGCTTCACCTCGATGATGTTCGGCCTGGTGATCTCCTCGCTGGTGAAGACCGCCGAGAAGACCATGCCGCTGCTCGTCATGTTCGCGATCGTCCAGGTCGTCTTCACCGGCATCCTCTTCCAGGTGTACGACTCCCCGGGCCTGGAGCAGTTCGCCTGGCTGATGCCGTCCCGCTGGGCCATCGCGGCCGCCGGCACCACGCTGAACCTCGGCGTGCTCATGCCGCCGTGGGACGCCGACAACCCGACCAACACCGACCCGCTCTGGGACGCCACGGTCGGCCAGTGGAGCCTGAACATCACCATCCTGGTGCTCCTCGGCATCGCCTGCGGCTTCCTGGTGCAGCGCCTGCTGCGCCGCCACGAGCCCGAGGTCATGCGCGCCGGCAAGTAACGGCCCGCGAGCAACGGCCCCGCAAGCAGCGGCCCGCGGGCAAGGCCGCGTACGCACGAAACGCCTCAGGGCGGCACCCGGATACCGGGTGCCGCCCTGAGGCGCATGGGGGGTCTTCGCGTGGCGAGGACGTCAGCCGCTCTCAGTAGGCGCTGTTGACGTTGTCCATCGAGCCGTAGCGGTCGGCCGCGTAGTTGCAGGCGGCGACGATGTTGGCGACCGGGTCGTACAGGTCGAACTTCGTGCCCTTGACGTGGTAGGCGGCGAAGGTCGGCTGAATGACCTGGAGCAGGCCCTTCGACGGAATGCCGTTCTGGGCGTTGATGTCCCAGTTGTTGATCGCGCGGGGGTTGCCGCTCGACTCGCGCATGATGTTGCGGTGGATCCCCGCGTACGAGCCGGGGATGCCCTCCTTCTTCATGATGGAGAGGGCTTCCTTGATCCAGCCGTCCAGGTTGTTCGCGAAGACGGGGGTGCGGACGGCGGAGCGGCTGGCGGCCGCCTTCTCGTCGCGCGCCTTCTTCGCGGCCGCGGCGGCCTTGGCCTTGGCGTCCGCGTCGGCCTTCGCCTTGGCGTCGGCCTTCGCCACCTTGTCGGCGATGGCGTGCTGGGCACCGAGGTGCGCCTGCACGGCCTTCGTCTGCGTGCCGTTCACGACCTGGGTCCAGGCCACGGGGGCGGCGGAGATGGCCGTCCCGCTCTGCTCGCCGGCCGTGCCGGGGACGAGGGAGAAGGCGAGCGCGGCGGCACCAAGGGTGGCGACACCGGCGATCGACAGCTTGTGCGCCTTCGTCAGACGACGACTGTGGCCGGGAGTGGTGGTCTCGGTCATGAGTGGCAACCTCTTCGAATAGCGGGAGCCGCAGGAAAGCGCCGCGATGATCCGGGATCTGCGGCGCTGTGCGACGACGGCCATTCTTAGCGGTGGCAAAATCGCCTGGCAAAGGTGTGACGTACGATCCTGCTTAGTGGATCAGGGCCGCCCGAAGAAGACCGATTTCGGGGCATGGCTCTAGGCGCAGCAGCGCTGACACAGCCTTTATTTATCCACTAGGGAACTTCGTAAGTGACGTGGGTCCTATGCGCGGGCTCACATCGGCCACGTAACGGTCTCACCATGCGTTGCGTACGCAATGCAATCAGTCACTGTTCTCATCCTTGAGTAGCAGATGGACGTCCCCGAACTCATGCCAGAGGCAGAGACGGGCCCTCGCCTCGGCGTACCCGCGCCGTACGGCGTCGGCCCCCGCGACCGCCTCCAGCATCAGCAGGTGCGAGGCCTCGGGCTCGTGCAGCCCGGTCAGCAGCCCGTCCACCACGCGTACCCCGCGCTCGGGCGTGACCACCAGGCCGGTCCAGCCCCCGGCCGCCCGGACCACCCCGTCCGGCCCGGTGGCCGACTCCAGCGCCCGCACCGCCGTCGTCCCCACCGCGATCACCCGGCCCCCGGCCGCCCGCGCCGCGTTCACCAGCCACGCCGTCGTCCCCGGCACCTCGTACCGCTCGGGGTACGGCGGTTCGTGCGCCTCCTGCGAGGCCACCCCGGTGTGCAGCGTCAGCGGCGCGAACTGCACGCCCCGGCTCACCAGCGTCGCCACCAGCTCCGCCGTGAAGGGACGCGCCGCGCTCGGCATCTCCGCCGACCCCGACCCGTCGGCGGCCGGCACCGCGAACACCGTCTGGTACGCCGACAACGGCTGGTCCCGCTCCGTGTACGCGTAGCGGATCGGCCGCCCGTACGCCCGCAGCAGCCCCGGTACGTCGTCCAGCGAGGGCCGCGCCCACCACAGCCGCTCCGCCCCCGCCGCGAGCGGCTCCTCCAGTACGAGGGCCCGCCCGCCCGGCAGCTCCACCACCGCCCCGGCGGGCCCCCCGGCGCGGGGCCGGGTCGTCCCCCCTGCGGCCCGGTCCCGCAGCTCCACCGCCCAGCGGCGGTCCTCACCCCGCGTCGAGAAGTGCACCACCACGTCCTCGCCGCCCAAGCGCGCGTCCAGCGCGGCCGGCAGTGTGGCCGAGGTGTTCACCACCAGGACGTCCCCGGCCCGCAGCAGCCCCGGCAGCTCCCGGAATGCGTGCAGCGACACCGCGCCGGAGCCCGGCGAGACCAGCAGCCGCACGGAATCCCGCCCGCGGCCGGGCCCCCGCTGCTCGGCGGGGACCCGGGCCACCAGATCCGGCGGAATGTCCTTTATATACAGACTCGTCTCCCGAGCCCCCCGACCCCCGCTCATCGCCCACCCCCCACGCGAGCCGCCGCCAGGCCCTCGGCCGTGTAGCGGCCGCTCGGCAGGCCGTCCGCCACTAGGCGCAGGAGCACCGGAGCCACCTCCTCCGGCGTCGGCAGCCCCGCCAGGTCCTCCCCGGGCTCCGCCGCCGCCATCATCCGCGTCCGCATCGACCCCGGGTCCGCCCACCACACCCGCAGCCCCGGCTCCTCCACCGCCAAGGCGGCCGACAGCAGGTCCCCCGCCGCCTTCGTCGCCCCGTACGCCCCCCACGTCTCGTACGCCACCACCGCCGCGTCCGAGCTGATGTTCAGCACGGCGCCCGCCTCCGAGGCCCGCAACAGCGCCAGCGCCTCCTGCACCAGCCCCAGCGGCCCCACCACGTTCACCTCGAACGCCTCCCGCAACCCCTCCAGCGAGTGCGACGCCAACGGCACCAGCGGCTCCGCCCCGAGCACCCCCGCGTTGTTCACCAGCAGGTCCAGCCCACCGAGCCCCCGCGCCGCCGCCACCAGCGCCGCCCGGTGCTCCGCCGAGGACACGTCCCCGGCCAGCGCCGTGACCCGCACCCCCGCCGTCCGCGCCAGCTCCCGCGCCGCGTCCGCCAAGGCGTCCGCGCCCCGAGCGGTCACCACCAGGTCCCAGCCGCGCGCCGCCAGCTCCCCGGCCAGTGCCCGGCCCAGCCCCCGCGAAGCCCCCGTCACCATCGCCACCGACATGACCGCACCCCCACCTTTCGTCCTCATGAGCAGATGCCCCCAACCTAGGAAGGCGCCCCGCCCCGCCGCCTCGGCCGCCCGCCCCACTCCCACCGGGCCCTTCGCCCTACGCCTGCGGTCCGATCCGCGTGATCAACCCCGCCGGTACGGTGATCCCATGCACACCGGACGACACGGACCCCGCACCGGCCTCGCCGCCGTGAGCACGGCGCTGCTCGCCATGAGCCGCCGTCTGGAGGTCCGCGACGTCCTGCGCACGATCGTCGTCTCGGCCCGAGAGCTGCTGGACGCCGAGTACGCGGCCCTCGGCGTCCCGGACGACCACGGCGGCTTCGCCCAGTTCGTCGTCGACGGCATCACGGACGAGCAGTGGCGCCGCATCGGCCCGCTGCCCCGCCAGCACGGCATCCTCGCCGCGATGCTCCACGACGACGGCCCCGAGCGACTGGCCGACGTACGCCAGGACCCGCGCTTCGAGGGCTGGCCCCCCGGCCACCCCGAGATGTCCGATTTCCTCGGCGTACCCGTCCGGGACGGCGAGGAGACCCTCGGCGCCCTCTTCCTCGCCAACAAGAGGGGCGACGGCCGCGGCTTCACCGACGAGGACGAGGACCTCCTCGGCCTCCTCGCCCAGCACGCGGCGATCGCCCTCACCAACGCCCGGCTCTACGAGCGCAGCCGCGAGCTCACCATCGCCGAGGAGCGCTCCCGGCTCGCCCACGAGCTCCACGACGCCGTCAGCCAGAAGCTGTTCTCGCTCCGCCTCACCGCCCAGGCCGCCGCCGCCCTCGTGGACCGCGACCCGGCCCGGGCCAAGGGCGAGCTCCAGCAGGTCGCGGCCCTCGCCGCGGAGGCCGCCGACGAACTGCGCGCCGCCGTGACCGAGCTGCGCCCCACCGCCCTCGACGAGGACGGGCTGGTGGCGACCCTGCGCAACCACGTACGCGTACTCGACCGGGCGCACACCGCGCGCGTCACCTTCACCTGTGACGGCGTACGGGCCCTGCCCGCGACCCAGGAGGAGGCGCTGCTCCGGGTCGCCCAGGAGGCCCTCCACAACGCCCTGCGCCACTCGGACGCCGACCTCGTCGAGGTCACCCTGGCCCGCGTGGCCGGCGGCGCGACCCTCCGCGTGACGGACAACGGCAAGGGCTTCGTCCCCTCCGCGGTCCGCCGGGCGGGGCGCCACCTCGGCCTGGTCTCCATGCGGGACCGCGCGAGCGGCGTCGGCGGCCGGCTCACCGTGCACTCGGAGCCCGGAACGGGCACCACGATCGAGATGGAGGTCCCCGGTGGCTGACACACCCGGCAAGGTCCGCGTCCTGCTCGTCGACGACCACCAGGTGGTCCGGCGCGGCCTGCGCACCTTCCTGGAGGTGCAGGACGACATCGAGGTGGTCGGCGAGGCCTCCGACGGCGAGGAGGGCATCGCCCGCGCCGAGGAACTGCGGCCCGACGTGATCCTCATGGACATCAAGATGCCGGGCACCGACGGCATCGAGGCGCTGCGGCGGCTGCGCGAGCTGGAGAACCCGGCGCGGGTGCTGATCGTCACCAGCTTCACGGAGCAGCGCACGGTGGTTCCCGCCCTGCGGGCCGGCGCGGCCGGGTACGTCTACAAGGACATCGACCCCGACGCCCTGGCCGGTGCCATCCGCTCCGTCCACGCGGGCCACGTCCTGCTCCAGCCGGAGGTGGCGGTGGCCCTGCTCACGCAGGACGACCAGTCCCCGTCGTCGAGCCGCGGCGGCACGCTGACGGACCGCGAGCGCGAGGTGCTGTCGCACATAGCGGACGGCCGCTCGAACCGGGAGATCGCCCGGGCGCTCGTCCTGTCGGAGAAGACCGTCAAGACGCACGTCTCGAACATCCTGATGAAGCTGGACGTGGCGGACCGTACCCAGGCGGCGCTGTGGGCGGTCAGACACGGCATCGGAGACTGACCCGGTCCGAAGCGGACCATCCCGGATCATCGCGGACCAGACCGGACCATCCTGGACCATCCGGTTCCGTCCAGTTCCGATCCGAGATTCATACGGTCGGGTGTATGTCGCCCACATGGCGTATCCCGACCGCGCGGCGACCGTTCTCCAGTGCGTGCCGCGGCGGCTGGCCGCGGCGGACGTACTGGAGGACGAAGAACGTGAAGAACATCAAGAAGGCCACTGCCGTCACCATGATCGCGGGCGGCCTCCTTGCCGCGGGCGCCGGCGTCTCCTCGGCGCACGGCGGCGCGTCGGCCGAGGGCGAGGCCGCGGGCTCCCCGGGCGTCGTCTCCGGCAACCTCATCCAGGCCCCGGTCCACGTCCCCGTGAACGTGGTCGGCAACACGGTCACCGTGATCGGCCTGCTGAACGGCGTCTGGGGCAACACGGGCGTGAACGCCTAACCGGCCGGACCCCCGCCGCGCCGGACGCCGGGCCCACCGCGTCGGACCGTCCACGAGACGCCCGCCGCCGACCCCCGTCGCACCGAGCCCGGCCCGCAACACCCGCGGCCCCGCTTCCCCCCACCTCTCCCCGGGAAGCGGGGCCGCGGCACGACCCAGCCCCGCCGGCGTTCGAGGCGCGGGGGTACCCCCGGACGGGATCTGGGGCGGAGCCCCAGGAAGACCGCTCGCAGCCCGGGGCCGCTCGCAGCCCGGGGCCGCTCGCAGCCCGGGGCCGCTCGCAGCCCGGGGCCGCGGTCCGGGCCGGGCCGGGTCGGCGCTAACCCCGCTCCCGCTCCTCCACGGCCGAGTTGTACGCCGCGACCAACGCCCGCCGGGCGACCCGCTCGACCGGCCGCAACGCCTCGGCCCGCGCCGCCATCTCCGAGGCGGCCACCGCACCCCCGTGCCCGTTCTCGTACGCCAGCGACACCATCAGGTCCACCCGCTGCGCCAGCGCCAGCACCCGTACCGCCCGCGCCGGATACCCCGGCGCCAACGCCTCCCGCCCCGCCTCCGCCCGCGCCCGGTACGCCGACAGCGCCGCCTCAGCCACCGGCCCCGACGCCGCCACGTCCAGCCGCGTCAGCACCACCGTCGCCTCGCGCAGCGCCTCCGCCAGCTCCCGCTCCGCCTCGCTCAGCGACGGCACGTCCGCCGGCGGAGCCTCCCGTACCGGCAGTACGTGCCACGTCACCGAGATGTGCACGTCCCCCTCCGGCCCGGCCTCGGCCACCTCCGGCACCAGGCCCAGCGCCGCCCCCACCGCGACCACCGCCTCCTCGGCCTCCAGCGCCCGCGCGTTGAACTCCGGCGGCCCGCTCAGCCCCAGCGGATGCCCCGGCGCCGGCAGCGCGACCCGCAGCCCCGTCACCCCCAGCGCCCGCATCCGCCCGAGCGCGAGCGTGAGCCCCACCGGACCCGATTCCCCCGGCAGCCCCGCCACACGGTGCACGGCGTCCTCGCCCACGATCGACAACACGGCCTCGTCGGGCGAGACCAGACCTGCCAGCAGCGCGTTCCCCCAGGCGGCCAGCCGCCCTGAACGTGGTTCGAAAAGCATCCCCCCACTTTACGGATCGGCCCCCGCGGCCCCCGGCACCCGGCCTGGCGCCCGGACCGCTCCGCGAGTGGCGTAGGTTTTCCCCTGGGGCTGCGCCTACAGGTGCACACAGCGAACCGAGACTGCAAGGGGAGACAACACGCTCATGAGCGATGTTCTGGAGCTGGTGGACGTATCCGTGGTCCGCGAGGGCCGGGCTCTGGTGGACCAGGTCTCCTGGTCGGTCAAGGAAGGGGAACGCTGGGTGATCCTCGGCCCCAACGGCGCCGGGAAGACCACCCTGCTCAACGTCGCCTCCAGCTACCTCTTCCCCACCAAGGGCACCGCCACCATCCTCGGCAGCACCCTCGGCAAGGTGGACGTGTTCGAGCTGCGCCCGCGCATCGGCGTGGCCGGCATCGCCATGGCCGACAAGCTGCCGAAGCGGCAGACCGTCCTCCAGACCGTCCTCACCGCCGCCTACGGCATGACGGCGACCTGGCAGGAGGAGTACGAGGAGATCGACGAGCAGCGCGCCCGCGCCTTCCTCGACCGCCTCGGCATGACCGAGTACCTCGACCGGAAGTTCGGCACCCTCTCCGAGGGCGAGCGCAAGCGCACCCTGATCGCCCGCGCCCTGATGACCGACCCCGAGCTGCTGCTCCTCGACGAGCCCGCCGCCGGCCTGGACCTCGGCGGCCGCGAGGACCTCGTACGCCGCCTCGGCCGCCTCGCCCGCGACCCGCTCGCGCCGTCGATGGCCATGGTCACGCACCACGTCGAGGAGATCGCCCCCGGCTTCACCCACGTGCTGATGATCCGGCAGGGCAAGGTCGTCACCGCCGGTCCCATCGACCTCGAACTGACCTCGCGGAACCTCTCCCTGTGCTTCGGCCTCCCGCTCGTCGTCGAGCGCACCGAGCACGACCGCTGGACCGCCCAGGGCCTCCCCCTGCGCTAGGACGGCTCGTACGAGCGGTACGCGCGCCCCGCACCCTGTCCGGACCGCGCCCGCCCGACCTACCATGACCATGTGAACATCGACGCATGGGTGTGGTGGCTCATCGGCGCGGTCGGACTGGGCATCCCCCTCGTCCTGACGGCACTGCCGGAGTTCGGCATGTTCGCCGTGGGCGCCGTCGCCGCCGCGATCACCGCCGCGCTCGGCGGGGGAGTGGTGGCGCAGGTCCTGGTGTTCGTCATCGTGTCGGTGGCGCTGATCGCCGTCGTACGGCCCATCGCGAACCGGCACCGCGACCAGCGGCCCCAACACCGCAGCGGAATCGACGCGTTGAAGGGCAGAAGCGCCGTCGTGCTCGAACGCGTCGACGGCAGCGGCGGCCGCATCAAACTCGCCGGCGAGATCTGGTCGGCGCGCACGCTCGACGCGGACAGCATCTTCGAACCGGGCCAGCAGGTGGACGTCGTGGAGATCGACGGAGCCACCGCGATCGTGATGTGAGCCGATAAGAGCTTGTGCGTTAAGCAGCCGACTCGCGGCCCCCGGGTCTGCGAGACTCCGCTCAACGGGGCAGCACAGACAGCCGGAAGGGCACGGGGAACCGCATGCAACCGATCATCATCGTCCTGATCATTCTGGTGGTTCTGGTCTTCATCGCACTGGTCAAGACGATCCAGGTGATCCCGCAGGCCAGCGCCGCCATCGTCGAGCGGTTCGGCCGCTACACCCGCACCCTCAACGCGGGCCTCAACATCGTCGTCCCGTTCATCGACTCGATCCGCAACCGGATCGACCTCCGCGAACAGGTCGTCCCCTTCCCGCCGCAGCCGGTCATCACCCAGGACAACCTGGTCGTCAACATCGACACCGTCATCTACTACCAGGTGACCGACGCCCGCGCCGCGACGTACGAAGTGGCCAGCTACATCCAGGCCATCGAGCAGCTCACCGTCACCACCCTGCGCAACATCATCGGCGGCATGGACCTGGAGCGGACCCTCACCTCCCGCGAGGAGATCAACGCCGCGCTGCGCGGTGTCCTCGACGAGGCCACCGGCAAGTGGGGCATCCGCGTCAACCGCGTCGAGCTCAAGGCCATCGAGCCGCCGACCTCCATCCAGGACTCGATGGAGAAGCAGATGCGCGCCGACCGCGACAAGCGCGCCGCGATCCTCCAGGCCGAGGGTGTCCGCCAGTCCGAGATCCTGCGCGCCGAGGGCGAGAAGCAGTCCTCGATCCTGCGCGCCGAAGGTGACGCCAAGGCCGCCGCCCTGCGTGCCGAGGGCGAGGCGCAGGCCATCCGTACGGTCTTCGAGTCCATCCACGCCGGGGACGCCGACCAGAAGCTCCTGGCCTACCAGTACCTCCAGATGCTCCCGAAGATCGCAGAGGGCGACGCCAACAAGCTCTGGATCGTGCCCAGCGAGATCGGCGACGCCCTCAAGGGCCTCTCCGGCGCCATGGGCAACTTCGGCCCCATGGGCGGCGGTTCGGGCTTCAACCCGCAGAACCCCGGCAAGACCGCCGGCGACACGGGCGCGGCCGACCGCCGCGAACAGCCCCCCATCGACTGAACGGCCCGTCCCCTCCTGCATGATCAGTGAGGCCCCTCGACCTTCATGGCGGGGAGGCGACTCACTCATGCAAAGGGGATGGCCCAGTCCATGTCCATGTCCATCTGGGAATCACTCGCGGTCTTCGCCGCCGGCATCGGCGCCGGAACCATCAACACCATCGTCGGCTCCGGCACCCTGATCACCTTCCCGGTGCTCCTCGCCACCGGCCTGCCCCCGGTCACCGCCAACGTGTCCAACACCCTCGGCCTGGTGCCCGGTTCCATCAGCGGAGCCATCGGCTACCGCAAGGAACTCAAGGGCCAGCGCGCCCGCGTCATCCGACTCGGCGCCGTCTCCCTCGTCGGCGGACTCGCGGGAGCGATCCTGCTCCTCACCCTGCCGTCCGACTCCTTCGACACGATCGTGCCGATCCTCATCGGACTGGCCCTCGTGCTCGTCGTCCTCCAGCCCCGGCTGGCCGCCGCCCTGCGCAAGCGCCAGGAGGCCGCCGGAGGAGACACCGGACACCCCGACGGCGGACCGGCCCTGCTCACCGGAATGCTGTTCTCCAGCGCGTACGGAGGCTACTTCGGCGCCGCCCAGGGCGTGCTCTACCTCGGCCTCATGGGCCTGCTGCTCCGCGACGACCTGCAACGGATCAACGCCGTCAAGAACGTGATCGCGGCCCTCGTCAACGGCATCGCGGCCGTCTTCTTCCTCTTCGTCGCCGACTTCGACTGGACGGCCGTCCTCCTGATCGCCGTCGGCTCCACCATCGGTGGCCAAATCGGCGCCAAGGTCGGCCGCCGCCTCCCGCCGACCGTGCTCCGCGCGGTCATCGTGGTGGTCGGCATCCTCGCGATCGTCCAGCTGCTGCTCCGCTGACCGACGTAGCGAAGTTACGTCGCCCAGCGGAGCGGCCGGACCGTCAAAGGGTGCGGTCTAGGCGGAGCGCTCCAGCCACTCCGGCAGCGCCTCCCGGGCGCCCACCCCCAGAGCGAGCAGCATCGCGTCCGCCGGGGACGGCACGAACGGCTTCCGGAGGAGCGGCATCCCCGCCTCCTCCGGAGTCCGGGCCGCCTTGCGGTGGTTGTCCTCGGCGCAGGAGGCCACCGTGTTCAGCCAGGTGTCCCCACCCCCCTGGGCCCGCGGCAGTACGTGGTCCACGGTCGTGGCGCGCTTCCCGCAGTACGCGCACCGGTGTTGGTCCCGGGCCAGCACCCCCCTCCGTGACCAGGGCGCATGTCTTCGGAACGGCACCCGGACGTACCGGCAGAGCCTGATCACCCGGGGCATCGGAAGATCCATGGAGGCACCGCGCACACGCAGTTCGGGGTGCGACTGTTCGACGACGGCCTTGTCCTGGAGCACCAGGACCACAGCCCGGTTCAGCGTCACCGTCGACAGCGGCTCGAAGCTCGCATTCAGCACCAGCGTGTCCCGCATCTCGCCCACCTCCCGTGTGCAGGCCCGCGACCACCCTGGCGGCAAGGCCCGCAACCACTCTGGCCGCGCGCGCCACGCGGGACAACGCAATAAAAATGCCCGGTCCTGGTCGCCTTTAGACCAGGACCGGGCAAACGCTCGGCGAACGATCAGCCCGCGGGAGCCTCGTACTCGGCGATCAGCTGGGCACGACCCAGCGTGTGGAAGCGCAGATTGAACCCGACCACGGCGGGCGAGACGTCATCGCCCGGACCGAGCTTCTCCTGATCCACCGCGTACACGGTGAACACGTAGCGGTGCCGCTCCCCGGCCGGCGGAGCCGCCCCGCCGAAGTCCTTCGTGCCGTAGTCGTTCCGTACCTGCACCGCGCCGGCCGGCAGCCCCTCGAACTTCCCGCTGCCCGCACCGGCGGGCAGCTCGGTGACCGATGCCGGCAGATCGAAGAGCACCCAGTGCCAGAACCCGCTGCCCGTCGGCGCGTCCGGATCGAAGCACGTCACGGCGAAACTCTTCGTGCCCTCCGGGAAGCCCTCCCACCGCAGGTGCGGCGAAAGGTTCCCGCCCCGCAGCACCTGGGCGTCACCCAGGTCCGCCCCGTGCGTGACGTCCGAACTCACCACGGAGAAGGCGTGCACCTCGGGGTGGAAGTCGTGCGGAAGAGGCGCCCTGTTCTGCTCGGCCACTGCTGAACCTCCTGATCGCGAACCGTTACGGCCCGAGCCTAGATCCGCTCAGAACCAGTTGCGCTGCGAACCGACCGAGGCGATCCACTGGTTCAGGTACGCGGCCCAGTCCGTGCTCTGGTACGACTGCAGCCCCACCTGGAAGCAGCGGTACGTGTCGCTGCCCTCGCTGAACAGACCGGGCTTCTTGTCCATCTCCAGGACGACGTCCATCTCGTTGCCGTCCGAGACGAAGGTCAGCTCCACCTGGTTCAGCCCGCGGTACTGCGACGGCGGCAGGAACTCGATCTCCTGGTAGAACGGCAGCGTCTGCCGCGTCCCGCGGATGTGTCCGCGCTCCATGTCCGCGCTGCGGAAACTGAAGCCGAGCTGACGGAACGCATCCAGGATCGCCTGCTGCGCCGGCACCGGGTGCACGTTGATCGCGTCGAGGTCACCGGCGTCCACCGCACGGGCGATCTCCAGCTCGGTGCTGACCCCGATGTTCATCCCGTGCAGGTGCTGGCCGCCGAAGTGGGTGATCGGCGTCTCCCACGGGATCTCCAGCCCGAACGGGACGACGTGCAGCGCGCCCGCCTGCACCTGGAAGGCACCGCCGAGGCGCTGCTTGTTGAAGACGATGTCCTGCTTGTACTCGCCGTCGTTGCCCTCGACCTCGACCCGGGCCTGCAGGCCGACGGACAGGCCCTCGATCTGCTGCTCCACGGATCCGCCCTGGATCCGCACCTCACCCTGGACGATCCCGCCCGGAACGACGTTCGGCTCGGTGATGATCGTGTCCACCGAAGCACCACCGGCACCCAGGCTCGCGAACAGCTTCCTGAACCCCATGCTCTGACTCCCCTAAACGGACTGCTGAAGGACTGTTGTGCGACTACCCCTTACAAACGCGGAACCTTAGGTCCCGGTTGCACCACCTGGGGAGTCGCCCCGGTTCCACTACGCTCGACCGGATGAGCGCGCGCCCCGACCGTACGCCCCTGCCCCGGTCCTTCTTCGACCGGCCGGTCCTCACCGTGGCCCCGGACCTCCTCGGCCGCACCCTCGTCCGCCGTACTCCGGAAGGCCCCCTCGAACTCCGCATCACGGAGGTCGAGGCCTACGAGGGCGAGGCCGACCCCGGCTCCCACGCCTACCGGGGCCGCACCGCCCGCAACGCGTCGATGTTCGGTCCGCCCGGACACGCGTACGTCTACTTCATCTACGGCATGTGGTTCAGCCTCAACCTGGTGTGCGGCCCGCCGGAGCACGCGAGCGGGGTCCTGCTGCGCGCGGGCGAGATCACCACGGGCGCGGACCTCGCCCGCAAACGTCGTATTTCCGCCAGATCGGACCGGGAACTGGCCAAAGGTCCCGCTCGCCTGGCCACCGCGCTGGACGTGGACCGCTCCCTGGACGGCACCGATCTCTGCGGTGGCCCCGATTCCCCCTTGTCCCTGCTCGCGGGCACGCCGACCTCGCCCGACCTGGTGAGCTCGGGCCCCCGCACCGGAGTCGGCGGCGCCGGCGCGGCCCACCCGTACCGCTACTGGATCACTCACGACCCGACGGTGAGCCCGTACCGCGCCCACGCGCCACGCCGTCGCTCAACTTGACTCGGCTGTGACGGACGCCTAACGTAGCCCGAGCCGCTTGAACGGGGCACTGCCATCAGCAGACCCCCAGAGCGGCCAACCCACTACCTACGACTTACCCCTGGCGGGGTCTTATTCGGCATGCCCGAATTCGATTCCAAGCGGCCGATTATGAGCCGCACGGGATAAGCGCTAATGTGGTGGAGCGCCGAAAGGCAAAGGCCCCCAACGGCCACCGAATTCAAATCCAAACCGGAAACGGCG